>NZ_JBKOPS010000001.1:0-481400 GCF_047272945.1 Rubrilithobacter danxiaensis | reverse complement strand
CAACAGCAACCGCACCACCAACAAATGCAGTAAGGAGAGTGATACCGATTTTTTTCATATTTAATTTCCTTTATTATACTTTTTACGTTTTCAAATGTACTTAAGTAGGTGAAGGATTTTATGATGTAAATACCCTGCTTTTTTTGAATGAAACTTTTGGAGTGCCTTTTGAAAACTTATAGAAGATAGGCGAAGTATGGGATTAATTTCTGTTAGTAGAAAAGTTTAAAATGGAGCCGTCCTTTTATTAAGGAAATCTCCGAAAAGAATGAAAGGCAGGTTTTGTGGTAATCAGGTTTGGACAGAGATAAGAAGCAAATAAGGGATCGAATTTTTGGAAGGGAATTTAACTAGCGGCGCTGCAGGAAGAAAATTTACACTTAGATCTATGATGACAAAATGTCTTTATTTTGAAAGTCTAAGTTTAAAATCCCTTATTTCAAATTTGCTTTACGGAAATATTGTTTTGTTAATAAGGGTTAATTAAGGCCATCGTCTTATTTGTAAGAAGAAGGGGGAGACAGTATTTTTTTAAATATGGTTTTTGTGTTACTTCAATAGAAAATAATCATACTTAGTGTAAGTATATCTTTTTTTCTAAACTACTACCAAATAGTTACCCTATCGGAATTAGCTTGTTTAGCTTTCGCTTTTCAATCTTGTTCTTTACGTAAGGGTAAAGAAAAATAACACCTAAGATAAGGCAGGCTCCGCCATAAAATCCGCCTGTCATTTGCTCCTTTTTTCCCAGGAAAATGAAAGCTAAAATGATACCGTAAACTGGCTCCAGATTGGTAATTAAAGCCACCCTGAAAGCCGTTAATTCTTTCATTACCGATACCCCGGCAACATAGGCTAACGAAGTACAGATAACTCCTAAAACGAGGAGATAAAAGATGTCTTTTATAGGAAGAATGAGCGATGAATTATAGCCGCCTGTAACTAAAAGATAAAGCGAAACCCATACCGATGCACCTGCCAATTCGTAGAAAGCGATGATAGGTGCGGGCCTGTTTTTTACTTGTTTTGAATTGATGATTGAAAACAGGCTGGCACAAAAAGAACTGATTAATCCCGTTATTATTCCTGCTGTGTAACGGCTTTCAAATTTAAATATTAAACCAATTCCTGCAATTATCAGCAGGCCGGTGATAACCTCAAGCATGGCTATTTTTTGCCGGTATATTAAGGGTTCGAGGAATGCTGTAAACAGGGTTAAAGACGATAGACATACAAGGGTTACAGATACGGTAGATATCTTGATTGAATGGAAGAAGAGGATCCAATGCAGGGCAACAAGGCCTCCTGTAAAGAAGAGTTTCAGGAATGCTTCCGTGTTAATTCGGATGCTGGTTTTTGTGGCTTTAAAATAGCAATATAGCGCAACAAAGGCTATAAGTACTCTGTACCATACCAATGGTATTGCAGAAACGGATATCAAGGCACCTAAAATGCCTGTAAACCCCCATACGAAAACAGTGGCATGCAGAACAAGGACGTTCCTGCTGATGCCGGAGAATTTTTTAGAAAGCATTGTTAAAAAGAATTTATTTCGGCGCTTTTACTATCAAATAAAAAGCCAGGGAACCAAAAATTATATTCGGAATAAAAACAGCAATAAGAGGGGGTAGTCCTCCTTTTAAAGCAAACATGGTTGAAAACTGGATGAAAATGATATAAGCAAAGCTTAAGAAAATCCCAATTCCCAAGGGCAATCCAATGCCTCCTCTTACTTTTCTTGATGACAAAGCTACTCCCATCAAGGTGAGAATAAAAGACGATAGAGGATAAACAAAGCGCTTGTATTTTTCCAGTTCAAGATTGACAGTAACTCCGGTTCCCCTTATTTTTTCTTTTTCAAGGCGCTTGTTCAGCTCCCTCATATTCATCGCTTCGAAGATGTTATCATACACTTCAAAATCACTGGGGCGCATATCCAGAACGGTATCTTTTGAAGTGCCATATATCATAGTCTCTTTTAAACCGTTAACTTTTCTGATGGAGTAATTTTCTATTTTCCACTGCCTTTTTAACGAATCCCAGGTTATCTTATCCGCGATCATCTTTTCCTTTAACTCATCACCCTTAAATTTTTCGAGCGAAAACTTATAACCCACTTTTGCTTTATTATCAAAGTTTTCAATATAGATATAGGTGTTTTTATCCAGCCGCATGTGGGTGTACATCTTGGAAGCATCTTCTTTAGGATTGATGTAGGTATTTTCAAAATCTACTTTTAGCCGGTTGGTTTCCGGTATGATGAACAGATTGAAAATAAGCGTCACAAAAAAGATCAGAAACGAAGAAACCCAATAGGGCCATAGGAAGCGGTTAAAGCTTACGCCCCCGCTTAAAATGGGGACTATTTCAGTTTGATCGGCCATTTTTGCCGTAAAAAATATAACAGCAATGAAGTTAATAAGCGGGGAAAGAGAATTGAGGTAGAACGGAATCAGTCCTGTATAATATTGAAAAATAATTTTTGATAAAGGTGCCTGATGTTTAAGGAAGTCGTCCAGTTTTTCAGAGATATCAAAAATGACAATTACAACAGCAAAGATCGCCATGGTGAACACAAATGTCCCCAGGTACTTTTTAATAATATACCAGTCAATTAATTTGATCAATCTTCCCTTCATGCTGTTATTATAAGCGCTGAGACAGTTGTTTTACCATTTTGTTTTTCCAGTTGTAAAAATCACCTGCAATAATCTTTTCTCTTGCTTCTTTAACAAGCCATAAATAAAAATGCAGGTTATGAAGAGTAGCAATCTGGGCTCCAAGTATTTCTTTTGAATGTATTAAATGCCGTAAATAAGCTTTGGTGTAGTTTATGTCCGCAAACAAATCGCTGTCTTCCTCTATGGGAGAGAAATCGTTTTTCCATTTCTCATTCCTGATGTTTATTATTCCGTTTTTGGTAAAAATCATCCCGTTTCGGGCGTTCCTGGTAGGCATTACGCAATCGAACATATCAACTCCGAGTGCTATGTTTTCCAGGATATTTACGGGGGTTCCAACTCCCATCAGATACCGGGGTTTCTCTGGCGGCAATATATCGCACACAAGTTCTGTCATGGCATACATTTCTTCGGCAGGTTCGCCTACAGACAGTCCCCCTATGGCATTTCCTTCCCGTTCAAAAGAAGCTATTACTTCGGCGGATTTTTTCCTCAGATCTTTATAAACCGACCCCTGTACAATGGGGAAAAAAGTTTGTTCATAGCCGTATTTCGGATTTGTAGTGTCAAAGCGTTCACAACAGCGCTTCAGCCAGCGATGTGTCATATCGATTGATCGCTTTGCGTAGGCATAATCGCATGGATAGGGGGTACACTCATCAAAAGCCATGATGATATCAGCACCGATAGTTCTTTGAATATCAATAGCGCTTTCGGGTGTAAACAGGTGTTTTGAACCATCAATATGCGAGCGGAAAGTAACACCTTCCTCTTTAATTTTTCTGACTTCCGTTAAAGAGTAAACCTGGTAACCGCCGCTATCAGTTAAAATAGGTTTATCCCATCCTATAAATTTATGCAATCCGCCTGCGTTCTCAAGTGTATTTAAACCGGGCCGTAAGTACAAATGATAGGTATTCCCCAGTATAATTTCGGCTTTAATATCTTCTTTTAATTCCCGTTGATGCACTGCTTTTACGGAGCCGGCTGTGCCTACAGGCATAAAGATAGGCGTGTTAATTACGCCATGATCGGTACATATCTGTCCGGCACGGGCTTTAGAAAACTTGTCGGATACTTCTAATTTAAACTTCATCGGGAGGTGCAAAAATAGAAAAAAATAATCGTCCCATTGTCGTAAAAATGTTAGCAAAATAGCCGTACTTTAACTTTAAAATGAGAGATTTGCCTCAAAATAAAAAGAGTTGGAGCTTACTGTAAAACTTGCTGTTCTTATTCTATTTCTTATCTGCCTGGCGGTGCAGTTATATTTTATATTGTTTATTCACATCAGGCTAAGAAAGTATAAAATAAAAGAAACTGTAGAAAATTTCAGACATCCTGTTTCTGTAATAATTTGTGCCAGAAATGAATTTGTAAACCTGCAAAAGAATTTGCTCTTAGTTTTGGAACAGGATTATCCGGATTTTGAAGTGGTTGTAGTGAACGATTGTTCTTTTGATGAGTCGGACCTGCTGCTAAAAGAATATGCTGTCCGCTATAAAAATCTTAAAGTAGTAACCTTAAACGAGCATGTACGCTTTAAGCACGGGAAGAAATTTGCTGTAACAATGGGTATAAAAGCGGCTGTTTACGAACATCTGCTTTTCACCGACGCTGATTGCAGGCCGGCTTCAACTAATTGGCTGCTACGGATGCAGCAACATTTTAATAAGAACGTTGAAATTGTATTGGGATATTCTCCGTACCAGAAACTCCCCGGATTTGTGAACAGGCTTATTCGTTTCGAGACTTTTTATACTGCGCTGAATTACCTTTCCTATGCTTTAAGCAGCGATGCTTATATGGGAGTTGGAAGGAACCTGGCCTATACTAAAGCACTGTTCTTTAAAGGAAAAGGCTTTGCTTCTCACATGCATATTCCCTCCGGTGACGATGATTTATTTGTAAATCAAAATGCTGCGAAAGCTAATACAGTAATTGAAATTCATCCTGAAGCCCAGGTTTGGACCGAGCCTAAAAAAACTTTTTCTTCTTATTTTAACCAAAAATTAAGACACTTAGGTGCCGGTAAAGTTTACAAAAAGAAGCATCAGTTTAGTTTAAGTTTGCAGGTTGTATCTGCCACTTTATTTTATGTTCTTTTAATTACGTTGATTTTTTTAAAAGCAAGCTGGCAAATTTTAGTGGGCGCTTATTTGCTTCGTTTAATTGTACAGCTGCTGATTTATTTTCCTATTCTTAAAAAATTAAGTTACAAAGACCTGTTTTTATGGTTTGCGGCATTTGATTTGTTTTATTATTTTTATATAATAGCAGTTAGCAGCGTATCCTTATTTAAGAAGAAAGTTCAATGGAGATAAATCCTAATTTTTCTGCCAATGCCATAAATGATTTTAACCTTGTTATCAGGGCGAAAGACGGTGATCAGAAAGCATATGCAGAATTAATGCAGCGGTATAAAGACTCAATTTACTACATGGCTTTGAAAATGGTTAACAATAAGGATGATGCCATGGACCTTACTGTAGAAACGTTTGGAAAAGCTTTTGAAAATATTGAAAGATACAAACCTGATTTTGCTTTCAGTACCTGGCTTTTTAGAATAGCAACTAATAATTGCATTGATTTTATCCGGAAAAAGAAACTGCATCTCGTATCTATTCATTCTGTAGTAGACGAAGAAGGAGACGACAGGCCACTGCAAATAAAAGCAGATACCTTAAATCCTGAAGAGCATTCTATAAAGAAACAGCAAAGCGAACAGCTTCGGTTTTTAGTTGATAAATTACCCCAGCGTTATAAAACACTTATTATTTTAAGATATTACGAAGAACTCTCCTATGAAGAAATTGCTACGCAACTGGATTTGCCTTTAGGTACTGTTAAAGCGCAATTATTCAGGGCCCGTGATTTTTTGTATAATGTTTTAAGCCGTAAAAAGAAGAGTGCAAGCAGTGACTTCTGATATTATTTCTCATTACTTTCCCGATCTTACCGAAACTCAGCAAAAACAGTTCGAACAACTGGACGAATTGTACAGATACTGGAATTCTCAGATAAATGTGATATCCCGCAAGGATATCGATAGTTTATACGAACATCATATTCTTCATTCGCTGGCTATTGCCAAGGTAATTTCCTTTCTTCCGGGCGAGAAAATCCTGGATGTGGGTACTGGCGGAGGTTTTCCCGGAATTCCATTAGCTATTCTGTTCCCGGAAACTCATTTTCATCTGGTTGATTCAATCGGAAAAAAAATTAAAGTAGTTCAGGAAGTTTCTAAAGCAATCGGACTTCAAAACCTAGTGGCAACGCATGCAAGGGCAGAACACATTCAGGGAAAATTTGATTTTATTATTTCGCGGGCTGTAACCCAGTTTAAAGATTTTTACCCATGGGTTCGCGATAAATTCAAAAAAGAATCACTTAACATTTTAAAAAATGGCGTATTGTATCTGAAAGGGGGAGATTTATCCGAGGAAATCCGTGAAGCTCATTTATCAGACGTAAAAATACTTCCTATCTCTTTATACTTTAAAGAGGAGTTTTTTCAAACAAAATCGGTTATTTATTTCCCTGCACAATAATGTCTCTCTATCATCAAATAGCACTAACCTTTGTGCCTGGAATAGGGGATATAACCGCCAGAGCTTTAATAAGCCACTTTGAAAATGCAGAAGCCGTATTTGAAGCTTCCCGTGCCGATTTGATATCCGTGCCGGGAATAAGAAAGAATATGGTAGAGGCAATTTTAAATAAGGATGGATTTGAGCGGGCGGAAAAAGAATTGCTTTTTGTTGAAAAATATAAAATAAAAGCCTTGTTTTGGGCTGATTCCGATTATCCCAAACGCTTAAAAAATTGTTACGATGCCCCTGTTTTGTTGTATTACAAAGGAAATGCGAATCTTAATACGACTAAAATTATAAGTATTGTAGGTACCCGGAAATCGACCGCCTATGGGAAAGAACTTACAAGTGAGCTGGTAGAAGAGTTAAAGAAACACGAAGTACTGGTAATAAGCGGGCTGGCACACGGTATTGATGGAATTGCTCATAAAGCTTGTATAAAGAACGAAATTCAAACAGTTGGAGTTTTAGGACACGGACTTGACAGGATTTACCCTGCACAGCATCGTGCCCTGGCAGAAAAAATGGTTGGGATGGGAGGATTGTTAACAGAATTTCCATCAGAAACTAATCCTGACAGAGAGAATTTTCCAAAACGAAACCGCATTGTTGCCGGACTTGCGGATGCTACTATCATTGTTGAAGCTAATATAAAAGGTGGAGCCCTGATAACAGCAGAATTAGCTAACTCATACAATAGGGATGTTTTTGCTTTTCCGGGAAGGGTAACTGATGAGTTTTCTTCCGGTTGTAATTACCTGATAAAAACAAATCGTGCCCATTTAATAAGTGGAATTAAAGACTTGGAGTATTTATTAGGCTGGAATACCAATTTGGAAAGAAAGCGGGAGAAGCAAATAAGCTTAAATCTGAATCTTACTGTGGAAGAAAAACTTGTTTTTGACGTTTTGAACGAAAAAGGACAGACTGCTGTAGATGATCTTGCCCTCTTAACTAACCTGCCTCAAAGTAAGTTGGCAGTCACTGTTCTTGGGCTGGAAATGCAGGGTATTGTTGTTTCTTTACCGGGTAAAACGTATAAATTAATCTAAACTTTGTCCTTCCTTATTCTTGGGATAATCATAATATCTTAAGTCACCTGTTCCTGCACTTAGTAAATTCCAGTTATCAAAAGGAAATTCAATTAATGCCATACCACAAGTTGGAATGTTATAAATATCACTGTTTGATAAGGTAATGAGCAATTGTGTTAAGCCGGGATTATGACCTATAAGGGCAATGAAATTGTACTGATTATCAAAGTGATTAACGATATCCAAAAGGGTAGAAGGAGAAGCCTCGTAGATTCTTTTATCCTCTTGCAATAAATCTTTAGAAAAACCAAAAGTATCAGCAAAAAAATGGGCCGTACTTTTAGCCCGTAAAGCAGGACTTGTAATAATACATTGCGGAATAAGGCTTTTCTGCAGCAGTCTGTTTGCCATTTCCGGCGCATTTTCTTTCCCCCTCTTATTTAGAGGACGGTCAAAATCCTTCAGAGAGCTGTCAGCCCAATCTGATTTTGCATGCCGGATAAGAAGTAACTGTTTCAATTTTATTGTTTAAAAAATTATTCCTGCAGATATAGAAAATACTTTATTTGTAAGATGAGCAGTATTTTCCGCGGATATGTTTTTTAATCCGGCACCGTAATTTAAACCTAATAAAAATCCGTTTTTAAACTCGTATCCGGTAAGAAAATTTAAACCCATATCAAATCTTCTTAAATCATCAGTTTCTGAACTGCCAAACTTTAAATTTTGTTTTTGAGATTGTTTTTCATTAAAACTGTTACTTGTGATAGTAGCTTTGCTTTCAGTTTTCCCTGAAACTGCAAAACCTCCATAAGGACCTGTTCCAATAAAGAAATGCCCCTTCCCAGCCTGAAATTTAGCTATTGCATTTACCGGAATTTCAAGGTATAATACCTTCATCCATGCATCCATATCAGCATTAAAGTATTCGTTATTTTCAGTAAATGTTACATTATACACCTGATGAAATCCTTTTCCCGATACAGATATTCCGGGTTGTATAGAAAAGGTATTATTCAGTTTTAACTCAGTAAAACCGGTTATGTGGAAAGATGCACGACTGGTAGGAGTAACAGTAGCTCCCATTGTATTATTGTCTTCTATTTTTACAGTAGCCCCATTTAAGCCGGCTTTTAAACCCAGCTTTAATTTTTGTCCAAAGCTATTAAGGCTAATACAAGTAATTGCAAGCAGTATTATTTTCTTCATTTTTTTGTAATTGAGATGCTGTAAGATAATAAAATAAGTAGTAATTAAATGCCGAGGAGGTTATTCTTGTAAAATTTGCGACACATCCTGATCATTCATACACTTGAAGTGCCCAAGAGGACATTTTTTATATCCTATTTTAGAACAAGGCCGGCAGCTTAAATGCTTTACCTCCATAATTTTTGAATCTGAAACGCGGAAGGGATACATGCCGAGTTCCGGAACTGTATTTCCCCAAACAGAAACAATCGGCTTATTAAAAGCAGCGGCAATGTGCATTAAACCGGTATCATGAGTAATAATCCTCTCAGCCATTTTTACAAGAAAAGCGGATTGATCAAGTGTTAATTTGCCGCAAGCGTTATAAACTTTTTCTCCTACAGAAGTTGCAATTTCTTCACCACGTTCAGCATCTTCTTTTCCACCCAGCAGCACTATCGGGTGTGTGGCAAGTCGGCAGACTTCAATTAATTTGTAAACAGGAAGCCGTTTTGTAGCATGTGCTGCACCAATTACAAGTCCAGTAAATTGCAGGTGGCTATCGGGTAAAAGCTCATGCAGAGTGTACTGTTTCTCTAAAAAATAATCAAGGCCACCACCATCATCTTTAACGCCTAAAGAATTAACAGTTTCAAGATAGCGATCAACAATATGAACTTTAGGAAGAATATTAATCTTGAATTTTACCAGTAACCATTTTTTAAAATTGAGCTTATTGAAGCTGAATGATTTAATTCCAAGCCTTCTTTTTAAAATAGCGGTACGAAGATTATGATGAAGGTCAATAACCAGATCAAATTTTTCCTCCTTTAATTTCCCAATAGTTTCTGATAAAGATTTGTCTAAAATGTGGAGTTTATCTATGTAAGGATTATTTTGCAGAACCGCTTTAAAACCGGATTTTGTGAGGTAATGGACTTGTACTTCGGGAAGCTGCAGTTTCAAACAGCGTATTACAGGTGTTGTAAGCACAATATCACCAATAGAACTAAAACGAATAATAAGTATTTTCAAGTTTTTTAAACTTTGTTTAAAGAACGTTTCCGATTAAAATAGGTTGTAATCTCTTCCTGGTTTAAAGCGTTCAGGCAGTTTTTAGCGGATACACCCCCTTTTCTTGCCGCGAGAACACCGTAATGCGTGTCGTAGAAGCCCTCTTTTCTGTGAGCATCCGGATTTATGGAGAGTAAAACTCCTTTTTCTATGGCATACCAATGCCATCTCCAGTCCATATCCAGGCGAAGCGGGTTAGAATTAATTTCTATAACCACATTATTTGCAGCACAGGCATCAATTACCTTTTTATAATCAATCGGGTAGCCGCTTCTGGTTAAAAGCATTCTGCCGGTTGCATGGCCCAAAATGGTAGTAAAAGGATTTTCTATCGCTGTAATTAAGCGGCTTGTTGCTTTTTCCTCATTCATTTTTAAAATAGAATGTACGGATGCAACTACAAAATCGAATGTTGATAATATTTCTTGCGGGTAATCCAGCGAGCCATCGTACAAAATATCGGATTCAATACCTTTAAAAATTTTAAAACCATCTAGTTTAGCGTTTAACTGGTCAATTTCTTTGTGTTGTGCTATTACCCGCAATTCATTTAGGCCGTTGGCGTAAAAAGCAGATTTAGAGTGATCGCAAATTCCCAAATATTCCAGCTTTAGTCCGTCGCGACAAAAAACAGCCATTTCTTCGAGTGTATGTACGCCATCGCTCCAGGTGCTGTGGTTGTGAAGTGTTCCTTTTAAATCTTCCCAGCTTACTAACTGCGGGAGTTCATTTTTTTCTGCCCATTCAAATTCTTTTAAGCCTTCACGCAGTTCTGGTTCTATAAAAGGCAATCCGGCTTTTTCATACAGATCCTTCTCAATGGCAACACTGTTTAATTGATCGTTTAAACGAGTTTTAAGGCCTATAACATGTGCTTCATTTCCTGTTGTTAAGGCCAGTTCAGATCCAAATTCTTGGGGCTTACAGAAATAAAGGTTGAACTTTAATCCCGCTTCTGATTCAAATTTTAAGTTTGAAGGGGTAGCGTCGATAAGCTTCAGGTCGAAAATATTAAGTAATTCATCTTGCGTTTTAGGCAGAAGGGAGTTTCCGATAAGAATATCCACGCTTTCTATAATTTCGCAACGACGCCGGTAAGCTCCTGTAAAGGAAACAGCTGCATCTGCAAAAACTTTTTTTACCCGATCAAAAACTGCTTCCGCTAACTCTTCTGCCTGGGCATATAAAAAAAGGCCGCTGCTCGCTATTTTAAATTCGATGCTTTTCCGGATCTCTTCCTGTGTTTTGAGCCCGAATCCTTTTGCTTCTATTAAACGGTTTTCATTGCAGGCATATAATAGTTCGCCAACATTTTCTATACAGAGCTCTTTCCAGATGATGCTTACTTTTTTTGGACCAATTCCCTTTATTCGAAGCATTTCTACAACTCCGGGCGGAGTTTGTTCCAGTAAAGATTCTAATTCTTTTATTGTATTGGTGGTGATCAACTCCCAGATTTTTGATCCGGTGCTTTTGCCTATTCCGTTGATTTCTTCAATTTCTTTTAAGGATTTTGTTGCAATTGAAAATGGAAGTTTATCTACCTTATATGCAGTACCTGAAAGCGATTTTACTTTAAATGCGTTTTCGTCATGCAGTTCCATCAACTGGCTTAAAAACCTCAAAGTTCTTGCAATGAATTTATTTTCCATGTTGCTGTTGAACCAGTTTACTGAATGGAAATAGTGAAGGGCAACCTTGTCTGGATACCTGAAAGGTCAATAACTTCTTTAAGTTGTTTATAATAATTATAATTGTCGCCTAATTCAAGTTTTGTAAAGTATTCTTTTATTTTATCGGTCGAATTTCCAAAGAAAGACTGCAAAGGATCTTTAACTGCAGGGTAGTCAACTATTTTGTACTTAGTAAGCCTTGCCATTTTTGCTGCTGAATGAACAGCATCGTCAATGTTTCCCAAACGGTCAACAAGTCCGTTCTTTATTGCTTCAGTTCCGCTCCAAACCCGGCCCTGACCTATACTGTCAATGTATTTCTGGCTTTTTTTCCTTCCGTCGGCTACTCTTTTAGTAAAACTGTTATAAATCCTGTTTACCTCTTTCTGGATAATCATTCTTTCTGCAGGTGTTAAGGGGCGGGTAACAGTTCCCAAATCGGCGTGTTCTGCTGTTTTAACGCCATCAAATGTAATTCCCAGTTTATTATTAAAGAAGTTTTGCATATTCGGAATGATTCCGAAAACTCCGATAGAGCCGGTTATTGTATTGGGTTGTGCAAAGATAGAATCAGCCGCACAAGAGATATAATATCCTCCCGAAGCCGCCAAATCGCCCATTGAAACAACAACCGGTTTTGCTTTTTTAGTAAGGGCAACCTCTCTCCAGATAACATCGGATGCTAAAGCACTTCCACCCGGAGAATTTACTCTCAAAACAACGGCTTTAACTTTTGAATCAGTACGTGCTTTTCTGATGGCTCTGGAAATACGTTCTGAGCCGATAGTTTCATCACTTCCTTCACCACCCGTTATTTCGCCAGAAGCATAAATCATCGCAATTCTGTTTTCTGAAATTTCATTTTCTTCAGTAGGAGTGGTATCATAATCTTCAATTGCTACCGATCGAACATCTTTTTTCTTATCAGTTCCGGTTCTTGATTTTAGCTCGTCGAGTATTTCATCCTTATACCGCAAGCCATCTGCAAGTTTATAATCTACAGCTTCCTGTGCGTTCTGAACTTTTAGCTGATTGGCAATAGCGAAAAGCGAATCCTTACTGATTTTACGGCTTTCAGAAATTTCTGTAAGAAAATGATCAAACATAGAGCCCAAAAAAGAACTTACCTGCTTGCGGTTGGGTTCGCTCATTTTATCCAGTACAAAAGGTTCTACAGCACTTTTGTAAGTTCCTACTTTTATTACCTGCGGTTCAATATCCAGCTTTTCCAACGCTCCTTTAAAAAAAGTTATCTGCGAATTGAAACCATTAAACTCCAGTATTCCTTCAGGATTTAAATATACCTTGTCTGCTACAGATGCCAGATAATAAGCGCTTTGACTGTATACCTCGCTGTAGGAAATGATAAATTTACCGGATTTTTTGAAATCTTTCAGTGCATTCCTGATTTCTTCAACTGTTCCAAAACCCCCGTCAATACTTGATACGTCTAAATAAATCCCTTTAATGTTATCGTCGGTTTTTGCTTTTTTGAGGGCTGCTAAAATATCATTCAGCCCTAAGCTTTTATTCGCTTCAAATTCCGAAAAAAACCTGTCGAGCGGGTTTTTAGAGCTTCTTTCTTTTATAGGATAATCCAAATCAATATGCATTACAGAGTTGGCCGCAACAACTGCGGTTTCTTCCTTGCCTGATGAACTGATAATGCCCGCAATAATTACAATTAACAGAAAGCCTATAACAATAAAGGAAAGAATGAAACCTAACATGGAGGCAAAAACGTACTTGAAGAATACTTTCATTTAAGAGGGAAAACTTTTATCTATGCAATAATACAAAAATACCATCGCAAGCTCTTTTAAAATTAATAATACTTTTTATTAACCTACTGTATGCAAGTTGTTTATTTATTATTTGGCAGTAATCTCGGAGATCGTGAAACTTTTCTGGAACAGGCACGTAAACAGGTGCAACTGAAGATAGGTAAGATTACAGGAATATCTTCATTGTATAAAACAGAATCCTGGGGGAAAAAAGATCAGCCGGAATTTATAAATCAGGTAGTTGCGGTTGATTCTGAACTGAAGCCAGGTGAAATTTTAGAAAAAATAATATCAATTGAAAAAAGCCTGGGAAGAACACGTGAGGAAAAATGGGGTTCCAGGACAATAGACATAGATATTCTGTTTTATGGAGATGAGATAATAAATGAACCTGCATTGATTGTACCGCATCCGTTTTTACATGAACGACGCTTTACACTCGAACCGCTAATGGAACTGCAGCCTAAGTTATTTCATCCGGTACTTGAAAAAACGATAGAAGAAATTTATAAAGATTTGCCTGATAATTTACAGGTGCGGAAAATAGATTAATAAAAGTAGAATATGTCAGAAAGTATTAAGAATAATAGTCAGGAGATTGAGATAGATCTTTCTTATTTAAATGAGATTGCTTGTGGTAGTGTTGAATTTATGATTGATATGATTAATATTTTTCTTGAACAAACGCCACTTTATATGGAGCAATTAATTGCTGCGGTAAATCAACAGGATTGGAAAACTGTAGGAGATGTTGCACATAAAATTAAACCCACCCTTGCTTTTATGGGTGTTAATTCCGCAAAAGATACGATGGCCGAAATAGAGCGTAAAGCGAGAGCTTTAAGCTCACTCGAAACCATTGCAGAAGAAGTTGAAGGAATTGGTGCTGTTATTTCAAATCTTTACTCAAGGCTTGAGCAGACAAAAGTTGAATTTGAGTCGCAGCTTTAAACAGCCTGCAACTCAAATTCAAAACTTTCCATAATAAGGTTCGCTAAAAGTTTTTTACAGGCAAGTTCTACCTTTTCACGGGCTGCAGTTTCTGTGTCAGCCTCCACTTCGAGCGTTATATGTTTGCCGATACGTACGTTCTTTATTTCTGATAATCCCAGATTTTTCATACTTCCCGTAACAGCTTTGCCTTGCGGGTCAAGGATTTCTTTCAAAGGCATTACATTAATCTCGGCTATAAACTTCATCTGATAATTCTGAATTGGATGATGGATAAAATAATATAAATAAAAATGATTATTGGAACGGCTGCAAATTTAAAGATTAAGATGAATATCAGGCCTGAAAATAATAAAATATACCTGAATTTGTTTTCCGCCCAATTTAAATTTCTGAATTTAAGGGATATTAACGGCAGTTCCATAACCAACAATAAGCTTACTGCCAGGCAAAAGATGAATAAAAAGAAGGGGTTTAAAATATAGGCTGATAGAAAGCTGTTGTTTTTTGCAATTATAACTGGAAGCGAAGCAATAAGCATGGCATTTGCCGGGGTAGGTAAGCCTATAAAATTATCAGTCTGGCGGATATCAATATTAAACTTTGCCAAACGCAATGCTGAGAAAACAGCGATTATAAAGGCTGAAAAATTAAGATAAAGACTTAATTCTCCTACTTGCGGAGCTTGCAGAAATAAATGGTACACAATAATGGAAGGCAGAACTCCGAAACTCACCATGTCTGCCAGTGAATCAAGTTCTTTCCCTATATCTGAATATGCTTTTAACAATCTGGCTGCAACTCCGTCAAAAAAATCCAACACAGCAGCTATAATAATAGCATACCCTGCATAAATCAGCTTTCCCTCAAAGGCAAATACAATGCCGATGCAGCCGCTTAAAAGATTGAAACAGGTTATAGCATTGGGTATATGTTTCTTCATATATTCAGAGAAATAGCTTATAAAAGTTTAAATATAACTTCTATAAGCTATTTGCTTAACTGTTCATTGAAACTAAAAATTCTTCGTTTGATTTTGTACCTCTCATCTGTGCCAGCAGAAACTCCATTGCTTCTTGCGAATTCATGTCTGCCAGGTGATTTCTAAGAATCCAGATTCGCTGCAGCGTTTCACGGTCATTTAATAAATCATCGCGGCGTGTACTGGAAGCAGTAATGTCAATGGCAGGGAAAATACGTTTGTTAGATAATTTCCTGTCTAATTGAAGTTCCATATTTCCCGTTCCTTTAAATTCTTCGAAAATAACTTCATCCATTTTAGAGCCGGTATCTGTCAATGCTGTTGCCAGTATGGTAAGAGAACCGCCATCTTCAATGTTTCTGGCAGCGCCGAAGAAACGCTTTGGTTTGTGTAGGGCATTTGCATCCACACCACCTGACAATATTTTACCGGAAGCAGGGGCAACGGTATTGTAAGCACGTGCTAACCGTGTAATTGAATCCAGTAATATTACTACATCATGCCCGCATTCAACCATTCTTTTTGCCTTTTCTAATACGATGTTGGCGATTTTTACATGGCGTTCTGCCGGTTCGTCAAACGTTGATGAAACTACTTCGGCACGTACGCTCCGGGCCATATCAGTAACCTCTTCAGGCCGTTCATCTATCAAAAGGATAATTAAGTAAACTTCGGGATGATTTTTTGCAATAGCATTAGCAACATCCTTCAGCAACATTGTTTTACCTGTTTTAGGCTGTGCTACGATCAGTCCTCTCTGGCCTTTACCTATTGGAGTAAACAAATCCATAATGCGGGTGGAATAATTTCCCGCATCGGTAAATAAGTTTAATCTTTCTGAAGGAAACAGGGGGGTAAGGTAGTCAAACGGAACCCTGTCTCTTACTTCCGCCGGAACACGGCCATTAATAGCTTCGACCCTCACAAGAGGGAAATATTTTTCGCCTTCTTTTGGAGGCCTGATGCTTCCTCTTACCGTATCGCCGGTTTTTAAACCGAATAGCTTTATCTGCGATTGTGATACATAGATATCATCCGGAGAGGTGAGGTAATTATAATCGGATGAACGAAGGAAACCGTAGCCATCAGGCATTATTTCCAATACTCCTTCATTTACAATTACGTTGTCAAAGTCAAGGTTGGTAGCTGGTGCATCACTTTTGCTGCTGCCTGCCTGTTGATTTTGCTGAGTAGAATTCCCGTTTCCATTGCTGTTAAAACGTCTTTCAAATTTTGTGTTGCGAGATTCTGCTGCAGGTTTTGCTTCTTTAACCGGGCTTTCTTCTTCTGCTGCAGAGGTGTCTGCTAAAACCGGGTCTGAAGGAGAAACCTCATCATCCTCGGGAAGGTCAAAAAGTGTCGTATCATCTAGCGGAACTTCTTCTTTCTTTTTTGCAGGGGTTTTGCCTTTTACAGTACGGATACGCTTACGCGGTTTATCTTCTGTTTCTTTTGATTCAGAAGACTCCGAATCAGGACTGAGCGAGCTTTTAGCTGTATCAATAAGCTGTTGTTGCTCTACTATTTTATTAATAAGCTCTTGTTTTCTTAAGGTATCACTATTTTCTATGCCGTATGATTTGGCAATCTCGCGTAATTCAGACACGAGTTTATCATTCAATTGATTGATATCAGTCATTAAATTTTTGAATTATACTATTTTGGATTGTTGTCTAACATGAGATTCATCCCTAACAAATCAACACACCTGAACTTCATTTATTATTATGCTCCAAGAAGATTTTATGATTTTTTCCTGTACTGCAGGGAACGAATTTTTTGAGATAACAGCACAATTGTACTGCAATTAAATTAAATTATCAAAACTTTTTAAAAAAATATTACATACTATGCTTTTTAGTTAATTTCGTGCATTTATTTAAGTGAATGACCCGTACCCAGTTAGTTGAACAAATACAGCTTAAGCGATCTTTTTTATGTGTTGGCCTCGATGTAGATATCAACAAAATTCCTGACTTTTTGCTTGATTTTGAAGATCCTGTTTTTGAATTTAATAAACAAATTATTGATGCTACACAGGATTTGTGCGTTGCCTACAAACCTAATACCGCTTTTTACGAATGTATGGGGGTAAAAGGTTGGCAAAGTTTAATAAAAACCTGGAAGCATATTCCTGAAAATTGTTTTTCTATTGCCGATGCCAAGAGAGGAGACATTGGAAATACTTCAGAAATGTATGCAAAGGCTTTTTTCGACCATTCTGCCTCCGGAATGAGCTTTGATGCTATAACTATCGCTCCTTATATGGGAAGTGATTCGATTCAGCCCTTTTTAAAGTTTGCTGATAAATGGGCAATTCTTCTTGCACTTACATCAAATCATGGCAGTTCTGATTTCCAGCTTCTGCAAGACGGAGAACTCCAGCTGTTTGAAAATGTACTCCAGAAAGCAAATAGCTGGGGGAATGCGGATAATTTAATGTTCGTTGTTGGGGCTACCCGGGGTGAAGCATTTAAAACGGTTCGTAAACATGCTCCTTCTAATTTTTTACTGGTGCCCGGCGTCGGGGCACAGGGAGGAAGCCTTCTGGAGGTTTGTGAATATGGAATGAACAGCGAATGCGGCCTGATTGTAAATGCTTCCCGTTCCATTATCTATGCTTCCAAAGGAAGAGATTTTGCAGAACGGGCCAGGGAAGAAGCCTTAAAGATTCAACAGGAAATGTCTGAACAGCTTTCCAGGCGAGGATTGTAGCAATTCGAAGCTTTATTTTTTTCTGAATTGCTGATTACCAATAGTATTAGTAAATTTAAGTATGCAATTTACTGAAGATTTGCTTTATTATTTGTGGAAGTTTCGCTTGTTTAATACGGAAAGTTTGAAAACAGTTGCCGGGGAAACTGTTAAAATTATATCAACAGGCTATCACAATAAAAATGCAGGACCCGATTTTGAAGAAGCGAAAATTCAGATAGGGGATACCTTATGGGCAGGAAGTGTAGAAATGCATTTTTGCTCTTCCGATTGGGATCAGCACAAACACGCTACAGATGCCGCATATAATAATGTAATCCTTCATGTAGTGTACGATTATAATAAGCCTGTGTACCGGGCAGAAGGAACAGAAATTCAGACAATTGAATTAAAAGGCCGGATTCCTGAAGATATCAAAAGCAGGTATCAGGATCTGATGCAGAATTTATATTGGGTTCCATGTCAGAACAGGCTGAGCTTAGTAAATGAAATTCATATTGAAACCTGGTTATCGAGGGTTTTAATTGAAAGGCTGGAAGAAAAATCAGGAGATGTTCTTAATCTACTGGAAGAATATAAAGGTAGCTGGGACGATGCTTTTTACGTAATACTGGCAAGAAATTTTGGCTTTAAAACAAATGCCTTGCCTTTTGAACTTCTTGCCCGGTCGCTTCCTCAGCAACTCTTTGCACGACATAAAAATAACAACACACAAATAGAAGCTCTTATTTTCGGGCAGGCAGGTTTTTTAACTGAAAATCCTTCAGATGAGTATCAGCAGGATTTAAGAAGGGAGTATGCCTTTTTGAGAAAAAAATATGCTCTTACTCCCTTAGATCAAACTTTATGGCGTTTTCTACGCCTGCGGCCCTCAAACTTTCCCACAATCAGACTGGCACAGTTTGCAGGCCTGGTAATAAAATCCAATCACTTATTTTCACGGATCATAGAAATAGACGATATTGCCTCTGTTTCTGCTTTGTTTGCAAATCTTCCTATAAACGATTATTGGAAAGAACACTATCGTTTTGGTAAAAAAGGAAGCAAAACATCCGTGCAACTCGGAAAAACTTCGGTAAATATTATATTATTAAATACAGTCGCCCAGTTTTTATTTACTTACGGAAAATATACCGTGCAGGAAGATTTTCAGAAAAAAGCTATCGCGATACTGGAAAAATTGCCGGCAGAAACAAATAGTATAATAAATGGTTTTGTTGATATTGGTATCAAAGCACATGGAGCAGACCGGTCACAATCGCTTCTTCAGTTAAAAAAGAGTTATTGCGATAGAAAAAAGTGTTTAGATTGCGGTATCGGAGTGAAATTGTTAAATATGGAATGATATGATACAACGTCTGTTTACATTTTTTGAAAAACAATCTTTTGGAGTTTGTGCCTATCTGGGTGAACGATTTAATATTTCTATATCTAAAATTCGACTTTTTTTTATCTATACATCTTTTTTGTCGGTTGGCTTCCCGATAATATTTTATTTTTTAGCAGCTTTTGTTTTGGACGTACGCAATTACATCAGACGTATACGGACAAGAATATGGGATTTTTGAGTGTTTAATTTTTGCTTAATTTATACTGGAGCTGAAGTCCTGCGCTTGAAATGGTAGTTTTTGTAGTTTCATAAGGAGAAAAACCATTAGTTAATGAAAATGCCGCGTTGACACCCACTTTTTTACCTCCTACCCCTAATCTCAATTCTAAAAACTGTTCATTTTTACGAAGTGATTCAAAATATTTTAAACGTTCGGTTGTAACAGTTCCGGCAAAGGTTTTTTCTTTAATCCTTTCATTTTTATCATTAACAAGCCAGGCATTTACATATTGAAATTGTATAAACGGCTTAATCTTCTTCGAACTGAGATAAGTTTTTACCCCTACTCCTAAATTCAAATATTCTAAGTTTAAATTGACGTTATACTTTTCAATCCATTGCGAATTATGTCTGTCAGTTGCATCAGTGTTAAATGAGTACGTCCTAAATCCCGCATCTGTTATTATTGAAAATCTTTTATTTGTTCTTCTAACCGGAAATTCAATCATAGCTCCTGCAAGCACTCCTGTAGTTGGCTCGAAAGAGTAAACAGGAGATATCTCTTTTGGGTTTTTTACATCTAGTTTGTTAAATGTTACACCGGCATAAGCAATAAGTTGGGGAGGCAGTTTGTAATCTTTTTTCTCAAAAACGGGCTTTGAATTGCCTCCTTTGCATTTATTGTAGGAAGAAATAATTTTTATCAGCGGTTTTTCCTCATATGCAAGTGAATTAATCTGTCTTGTAGTAATGTCTTTACAGTCATTAAGAGCTATAAATAATTGATTTCTGAAGCCCGGACTTTGTAAAAGAACAAAACCTTTTAAGTATCTTTTGTTGAATAATTCTACAGGTTCCTCATCTTTTTTCTGAAAAAAATACTGTTCGCGGTTGGAGTTTAATTTTACCAGATAAAGCGAAATATTGCCCGTTAGCAGTGTTTGAAGAAATATTGTTTTTCGTTTATTTTCGGCTAGTCGATTTGAGTCTAATTCTCCGAGGGCTTGTTTTGAGGTGTCAATATTTACTGTAAATAACTTATAATTTTCATTAATTTCTTCATCCTTTACAGTGAAAGAACTAATATCAGATTTTCCTAAGATTTCAGGTTTAGAATTTATGGTTTCCTGGAATTTAATTTCTTCAGGGTTGACGTTCCAGTTCTTATAGTAGATAAATCCTGCCCGCTTTGTACCATCTTTTAAAACTACTTCTCCTGTACGTTTCTTTTCCTGGGCGTTTAAAGTAGCGATCTTTATAAGAAGAAGGGTAAATAATATTGTTTTTTTCATCGTCAGTTTTAAATAACATAAGGCAAAAAGCCTTATGTTATTAACTGAAATGATAATAATTTTCTGTAAAGAAATTATAAATGAATTACTTCGCCGTATGCATCTGCGGAAGCTTCCATGATAGCTTCGCTCATTGTTGGATGCGGATGTACTGACTTTATGATTTCCATTCCGGTAGTTTCCAGTTTTCTGGCAACCACTACTTCGGCAATCATTTCAGTAACGTTTGCCCCAATCATGTGCGCACCCAGAAACTCTCCGTACTTAGCATCAAAAATAACCTTTACAAAACCGTCCTTGGCACCTGCCGCACTGGCTTTTCCGGAAGCTGAAAATGGGAATTTACCTACTTTGATCTCATAACCTGCTTCTTTAGCCGCTTTTTCTGTATATCCTACAGACGCAATTTCGGGCGAACAGTAAGTACATCCGGGTATGTTATTATAATTTAAAGGTTCAGGATGATGACCGGCAATTTTTTCTACGCAAATAATACCTTCAGCAGAAGCCACGTGTGCCAGGGCCTGACCAGGAACTATATCTCCAATTGCATATACTCCCGGAACACTGGTGTTGTAGAACTTGTCGACCACTACACGTCCTCTGTCAGTTTTTACACCAACTTCTTCAAGTCCGATATTTTCTATATTTGGAGTTACTCCAACAGCAGAAAGAACTACATCGCATTCCAAAGTTTCTGTTCCCGAAGCAGTTTTTACCTGCACCTTACATCCTGTTCCGGAAGTGTCAACAGATTCAACTGTTGAATTGGTCATGATATTGATGCCCGCTTTTTTAAAGTTTCGAAGTAATTGTTTTGAAATTTCTTCGTCTTCTACCGGAACAATATTATCGAGGAATTCTACAATAGTAACTTTTGTACCTATTGAATTATAGAAGTAAGCAAATTCAACGCCGATAGCGCCCGAACCCACAACTACCATTGATTTTGGTTGTTCTGGAAGAACCATTGCCTGACGGTAGCCTATTACCTTTTTGCCGTCCTGCTTTAAGTTTGGCAATTCCCTAGAACGGCCTCCGGTTGCTAAAATAGTATGTTTTGCTGTGTATTCTTTAACAGAACCATCCGCTGCTTTTACTTCTACTTTGCCATCTTTTTTTATTTTTCCTGTTCCGCTGATAACATCTATTTTATTCTTTTTCATCAGGAACTGTACTCCTTTGCTCATTCCGTCAGCAACATCACGACTTCTTTTTACTACCGCTCCAAAATCAACAGAAGCTTCCTGCGTTTTTATGCCATAGTCGGCAGCGTGATTTATATATTCAAAAACCTGGGCGCTTTTTAAAAGGGCTTTAGTTGGAATACATCCCCAGTTGAGACAAATACCTCCTAATGATTCGCGTTCAACAACAGCAGTTTTTAATCCAAGCTGCGATGCACGAATGGCTGCTACATAACCGCCCGGGCCACTGCCAATAACTATTAGGTCGTAATTCATATTATAAAATATTTAATTTTCTGCGGCCAAATCTACTAAATCTGGCTTGTTATGTGAAACACTAATTATGCTTAATGTCTTCTTGAGTTAAAAACTGACCTGACTATTTATAGGTAAATTCTCCAAATTCAGAATGGATAGTCACTTGCTTCTGCAAGGCTGCTTCTACATGGCCTACAATCCGTGCTTCAATTCCGAAACGATTTGAAATCTCGATAATTTCTTTTGCAATTTCCTCTGGAACATATATTTCCATCCGGTGTCCCATATTGAAAACTTTATACATTTCCTGCCATTCTGTTCCTGATTGTTCATGGATTAATTTAAATAAAGGTGGAACCGGAAAAAGATTGTATTTAATAACATGGAGGTTTTCGATAAAATGAAGTACTTTGGTTTGAGCTCCTCCGCTGCAATGGACCATTCCATGAATCTGCTGCCGGTGTTTTTCAAGAATGTTTTTAATTACAGGAGCATAGGTTCGGGTAGGCGAGAGTACCAGCTTTCCTGCAGTCATTTGGAGTGGAATTGGAGAATCTATTTCAATTCCATCGGTCAGCTTTTTATTTCCAGCAAAAATTAAATCATATGGAACGGAGGGATCGTAGCTTTCCGGATATTTTTCTGCAATATATTTATGGAAAACATCGTGCCTTGCCGAAGTTAAACCATTTGATCCCATACCGCCGTTATATTCTTTCTCATATGTAGACTGTCCGTAGGATGCAAGGCCTACAATTACATCCCCTGCTTTAATTTTGTCATTCGAAATAACTTCTTCACGTTTCATTCTGCAGGTTACTGTCGAATCCACAATGATCGTGCGAACAAGGTCGCCAACATCTGCAGTTTCACCTCCTGTTGAATAAATCCCTATTCCAAGTTCACGTAATTCAGCTAGTATTTCTTCAGTACCATTTATTATTTCAGCTATTACTTCGCCGGGAATTAAATTCTTATTACGGCCGATAGTTGAAGATAAAAGAATGTTATCCAAAGCTCCAACGCATAAAAGGTCGTCAATATTCATGATAATAGCATCCTGGGCAATACCTTTCCAAACCGAAATATCTCCGGTTTCTTTCCAGTAAACGTATGCAAGTGAGGATTTTGTGCCTGCTCCGTCTGCATGCATTATATTGCACCATTGCTCGTCGCCTCCTAAAATATCGGGAATGATTTTGCAGAATGCTTTGGGAAATAAGCCCTTATCTATATTCCTAATCGCATTATGTACGTCTTCTTTTCCGGCAGAGACACCGCGTTGATTATACTTCAGATCTGACATGCGTCAAAGTTAGGAGATAGATTTGAGATTTGATAGTGTAAAGAGTATGGATTGAGTTAAGGGGAGGGCTTTGCATGGAACAAAGAGCATTTAAATAGCGTGAAAAATGTTTATGTGATAGAAAAGAAGCCCCAAAAGGGGCTTCAGCTATAAAAACTTTAGGAGTAATAAACTATAAGGCAATGCGCCCTGTTAATTTCCTATTTAATAAACAACAATTCTCTGAATTTTGGCAGAGGCCATTTGCTGTCATCTACCAGTACTTCAAGTTTATCTACATGATAGCGGATAGGTTCGAAGTATGATTTTACTGTTTCATCGTATGCGATCGCTTTTTCACGAAGATCTTCGATTACGTTCGCTTTTTTGCGGGCTTCTACCATTGCCAGTACATTTTCGCTGATAAAGTTAATGTGCCTGGAAAGCTTGGTAATAATATCCACCTGAGCTTTATAAGTTTCCTCCCCTAAGCCGATCTCTTTTAAGCCGCACACATTGTTTATTAATTCAGTTTGATAATTTATCGCCGAAGGAATAACAATATTTGAAACCAGATCGCCAATAACACGTGCTTCAATCTGAAGTTTCTTGTAATAGTTTTCTAACAAGATTTCATGGCGGGCATGAGATTCACGCTTGCTGTAAACTCCGGTTTCTTCAAATAATTTCTCTGTCTTTTCTGAAAGAAGAACATCCAGCGCTTTGGGAGTAGTTTTAATGTTAGATAAACCTCTTGTTTCAGCTTCTTTTGCCCACTCGTCGCTGTAGCCGTTTCCTTCAAAGCGAATGTTCTTGGATTCTTTAATGTAACGTTTAATAACAGTCATTAAAGCAACATCTTTCTTTTCGCCTTTTTTAATCAGCTTGTCCACTTCATTTTTAAACTTGTTTAATTGTTCTGCAACAATCAGGTTTAAAATAGTCATGGGATTTGCTGAATTAGCTGAAGATCCAACTGCACGTAATTCAAATTTATTTCCGGTGAAAGCAAACGGAGAGGTACGGTTACGATCGGTATTATCCAAAAGAATTTGAGGGATTTTAGGAATATTGGTCCATAAAGCCGGCTCCTGCTTCATTTTAGAAGTAACGCGGGAAGTTTCAATTTCATCAAGCACATCGTTTAACTGACTGCCAAGGAAAATAGAAATGATTGCAGGCGGAGCTTCATTAGCGCCCAAACGGTGATCGTTGCTTACTGAAGCAATGGAAGCACGAAGCAGGTCGGCATGCTCGTAAACCGCTCTGATGGTGTTAACAAAGAAAGTTAAAAACATCAGGTTATTTTTTGGAGTTTTTCCTGGCGATAACAAGTTTTTGCCGGTATTGGTGATTAACGACCAGTTGTTGTGTTTGCCGGATCCGTTGATTCCTGCATACGGTTTTTCATGAAGAAGGACTTTGAAGTTATGGCGTCTGGCAACTTTATCCATCAAATCCATTAATAACTGGTTATGATCGATAGCAAGGTTAATTTCCTCATAAATGGGAGCACATTCAAACTGCGAAGGGGCAACCTCGTTGTGGCGTGTTTTTAAAGGAATACCTAATTTGATCGCTTCAATTTCAAGCTCTTGCATAAAAGCCAGAACTCTGTCAGGAATTGAACCAAAATAATGGTCTTCTAACTGCTGATTTTTGGCCGACATATGTCCAAATAACGCACGTCCGGTTAAATGTAAATCAGGCCGTGCATTAAATAAGGCTAAATCAACAAGGAAATATTCCTGCTCAATACCCAATGAGGCATTTACTTTTTCAATGCTTTTGTCAAAAAACTGGGCCACACTTACAGCCGCTTTATCCAACGCGCTTAACGCTTTTAATAATGGAGCTTTATAATCCAGGGCTTCTCCTGTATAAGAAACAAATACAGTTGGAATACATAAGGTTTGGCCGATGATGAATGCAGGTGAGGAAGGATCCCATGCAGTGTAGCCACGTGCTTCGAAGGTGCTGCGGATACCGCCGTTAGGAAAACTTGAAGCATCAGGCTCTTGTTGCGCTAAGGCATCTCCCGAAAATTTTTCGATGGCAGAACCATCGCTGGAAGGTTCAAAAAATGAATCGTGTTTTTCTGCCGTAGTCCCGGTTAATGGCTGGAACCAGTGGGTATAATGAGTAACGCCTTTGCTGATTGCCCATGCTTTCATTGCAGATGCAACCTGTTCGGCGATCTCACGATTAAAAGGTACTCCTTCTATAATGGAGTTGTTAATGCTTTCGTACGCTTCCTTCGAAAGATATTCTTTCATTTTCTTCTTATCAAAAACATTGGTGGCGAAGAACTCAGACATTTTAGTCGAAGGAAATTTTACCTCTGGGATTGTCCGGGTAAGGACGGCATTTAATGCCTGAAAACGAAGATTAGACATTTTTTTTGTTGATTTTATTTATTTTTTGAACAAAAATATGTTTTCCTGTTCAAATTTTTATAAAAATCTATTAAAAAAATAATAATTGTTGAAAAAAATGATAAAAAATGAATTTTATACGCTAAGTTTTAAGTTTTCTTTTTGGTTATATAATTTATGGAATTGTAAAAATTTCTTCATCATATAAGAAAACCGATAATATGATAAGTTTGAAAACCAATGTTTACAGGAACGAGTGGCTTGATCTTGTATTCGCAAACAGGAATAAATCTTACGGAGCTTATGAATTGCGGCAGAACTACTCTAATCGTTTAATAAAAGCTTTACTTATTTCTTCTATGATTTTTGGAGGAATTATTTGCGGAGTTTTTCTTTATAATAATTCACTTAAAAAAGAAAAAATAGTAGAGGTAAGTCTGACTCCTGATCTTCCGGCTGTTCCTATAAGTCCTAAAAAACCGGCTGTTCCTCCTGAACAGCACCAAACCAAAAGCCAGAGGGTTAAAACAAAGAAGTTTATCCCAATAAAAGTAGATCGGGCAGAATTAGCAAATGAAGAAGTGCCAACTATTGAAGAGCTTCAAACGGAAGTAATTGCAAACGTTTCATCAGAGGGGCAAAGTACAACTGAAATCGAAAGTATAGCAACAAGTCACGGTAATGGAGAAATAACAACCAAAACAGAAGATAATATTACCAAAATTTACAGGAGTGTAGAAAAAATGCCTGAATTTCCAGGAGGACAGAAAGCATTTTTTAACTTTCTAAGCAGAAATCTGCGTTATCCGGAAATTGCTATAGAAAACGGAATAAAGGGAAAGGTTTTAATAAGTTTCGTAGTAGAACGTACGGGTGAACTGACAAATATTGAAATACTACAGGGTATTGGTTACAGATGTAATGAAGAGGCAATAAGAGTTTTGAAAAAAGCACCTTTCTGGATTCCCGGAGAGCAAAATGGAGAAAAGGTGAGAGTGCAGTATACCATTCCTATATTTTTCAATTTAGCTGAATAGGGATATTATAGAGGATGCCTCGGGTTTAAAAAGATTCGGGCATCCTCTTTTAAATCATTCCACCATTTTTCCACTTTTTTTCAAATATTTAACGGTAGCGTAAACCAAAACCAGGATAGTAAGTATGGAAATAGTAAGTACTTTTTGAAAATCAGTATCGTATTGGGTTAGCTGAGGATATTTTACCAGGAGAATCAGGGTGATACCAACAAGCCATACAAATTGTGTATTGTATTCTTTTAATATCCATCTCTTCGCATTAAAATGCATTCCTTTTATTGTAGTGCCCAAGCCTTTAAAATTAATAAGCCACCGGTTCACTCTGCTACAGTAATTATTAAACTGTTCACCAAATTTACTTCTCAGAAAGTTTTCTTCTGCCAATACAATGGCCTGGTATATAAAAAGGAACAAAGGCATTATAATAACCACATATATTAGAGAGTTAGATAGAATCCCTACTCCAAGCAGCATAAGAATATTGCCAACATATAACGGGTTTCTGCAATGGTTAAATACGCCCTGAGTTACGAGCTGGTCTGCATATACTTTTTTATCTTTTCCGCCTCTTACAATATAAGCTAAACCGATTGTTAACCCTCTTATGGCCTGTCCGGAAATTGTAATAAATAAACCCAGCAATATCGGTATCAGGTAATATTTCTCCCCAAAAACTTCAGGGCGAAATAAAGACGGGGATGGGATAAACAGAGCCGCATATAGAACTATAAATAGAAAATTTCTGTATTTGAAGAAAAAATTGCCGATAGCTATCATATTTATTTTTTTGTAGCGATAACGCCTGAAAAGTTATACCATTTAAAAAATATCTCACAATGCTCCAGGCCCGCTTCCCGTAATAAAAGAATATCTTCAGTTAATTTATAGGGGATTAAAACGTTTTCCAAAGCTTCTCTTTTTTGAGAGATTTCCATTTCGCTATAATGATTCCTACGTTTATAATCGTAATAATATTTTATAAAATCCCGGTTAAATGTGCTGTCTTCGGCTAATATTTTTTCTACCAGGATCAATACACCGCCCGGAACCAAACCTTCTGCTATTGTTTTGATTAGTTTTTCGCGATGTATAGGGCGTACAAACTGCAGTGTAAGGCATAAAACAACAACTGAAGCATTGCTGATAGTTATTCCCTGGTTTAAATCACCAACTCTTAATTCATATGGACGTTTTATTCCTCTTTCTTTTAACTTAGCTTCACATTTCTGCAGCATCTCGTTCGAATCATCAATCCCAATAAAACGGATATTTTCCGGTACGAGGGTATCCATACCGATCATGGTAGTTCCGGTTGAGCAACCCAGATCGTAAACGTCTGTTCCTTCCTGTACACGATCGGCTGCAAGTTCAGCTATCATTCGCTGTATCTCACCGTAAAATGGCACGGAACGGCTTACCATATCATCAAAGACATTGGCTACTTTACTGCCAAATTTAAAATCTGATGCATTTTTGATATCTTCTTTAAAAACCTCGTCTTTTAATTCAGTTTTTTCCATAATCTTTAATCCGGGTTATAATTGTGGCATGCAAGTTAAAAAAAGATTTAATTCCTATATAAAAGGATAACAATATAATCTGCTTTTTGTACAGGTTAATTTTTATCAGAAGGTATTGAAGTCATATAATTTCAGCCACTACAAAAGTACTTCCGCCAACAAAGATTAAATCGTTAACAGAAGCGCTTTTTTTTGCTGCCTCCAATGCGGCATCAACCGTGGAAAAAAACTGTCCCTTTAATCCGTGGGCTGCTGCTTCCTTAAAAAGTTCGGCTGCCGGTTTAGCTCGTTCTAACTGCGGCTGGCAGAAATAATAGTTCGCGTTTTTAGGTAATAAAGAAAGTATTTTAGCTATATCCTTATCCTTTACCATACCAATTACCATGTGTAATTTTTCAAAAGATGTCGCCTCAATATTTTTTAGTACTTCCTTTATCCCATCTTCATTGTGTCCGGTATCGGCAACTAATAAAGGCCTTTTGCTGATGATTTCCCATCGGCCCTGCAACCCTGTAAGTTTTTTAACCTGTTTCAGCGCTTTTTTTATATGCTCATCTGTAATCTTAAAGCCCTGTTTTTTAAGCTCTTCAACTGCAGACAATACAGTAAGCAGGTTTTTAGCCTGATAAGTTCCGGGCAAATCAAGCTCATAGGTTGTTTTTGCGTCTAAGTCGGAAGCAGAAAGTATAGAAACTACGAGCGTTTCTTCATCTTTTCTGAAAACTTCTTCAATTTGCCAGTTGTCTGAAGCAAACTGAATTTTCGCTGCTTCTTCACGGGCTTTATTTAAAAATACCTCCGTAGTTTCCGGTTGTTTTTGACCTATAACCACCGGCGTATTTGCTTTGATAATACCTGCTTTCTCAAAAGCAATCTCCTCTAAAGAGTTGCCAAGCAGGTTAACATGGTCATAGCCAATATTGGTAATAACAGAAAGAAGGGGGCTGATTATATTGGTTGAATCAAGCCTGCCGCCCAAACCAACTTCAATAACCGCAATATCAACTGCCTGTTCCGCAAAATAATTAAATGCCAATGCAACCGTAAGTTCAAAAAAGGAGGGTTCAATTTCTTCAATATCCTGCCGGTGTTTTTCAGTAAAGTTTACAACTTCGGTTTCGGCAATCATTTCACCGTTAATTCTAAAGCGTTCCCTGAAATCACGCAGGTGAGGAGAGGTATATAGCCCTGTTTTGTATCCCGCAACCTGTAGTATAGCAGCAAGCATATTTGAAACAGATCCTTTGCCGTTAGTGCCGCCAATATGTAACGAAGAGAATTTTTGATGAGGATTCCTCAATCGACTGCAGAATATTCGTGTATTGGTAAGGTCTTTTTTAATTGCCGAAGCACCAAGTTTGGTGAACATGGGTAAACGGGAGTATAAATATTCTATGGTTTCTGAATATGTCATTCTCCGATATAAAAGAACAGTTGTTTTACTTAACCTTGAAATTAAAAACCACTACGCCAACCTGTACGTCAGGTGCTGATTCAAGCTGGTTAAGTCTTGAACCCAGAACAGCAGTTTCGCACTTGCGCCAAAGATTCAGATCTGACAAGGTTGTTCCTTTTGCACCTGCCCGTGCATAAACTACTTCGCCATTTTTGTCAACACGTATTTCTACAGCAATTCTTCCCGAACTTTGTCCGTTGTCGTTAATAGCAGGAAGGTCAACAAAGCGGCGATTTGCCAGGGTAAGCCTTACATTTCCGTTTCCGGAACCTCCCTGGCCATAATTGGGTGCTAAAGGATCTCCGTCTGGATCTCCCTGGTTTCCCGGTGTACTGCCTGTTCCATCTCCCTGTCCTGTACCGGTATTTTTCTTCCCTTTATACAAGGCATTTTCATTAACTACCGGAGTAGTAGGTTTCTTTGTTTCGGGGGAGGTGGACGGTGTGCTGTTTGGTTTTTTTTCTTTGGTATTAATTACAGGAGCGTCTTCCGTTTCCTGAGTAACTACAGTTTTATCACTCGACTCTACAGAAGGTGTTGTTTGAGGTTCTGTATTTGGTACTACTTTGTCGGGAGGAGTATTATTTGCATTGGGAGATACAGAAGGTTCCTCAACACTCATGTAATCTGTTCCCATTCCTTCCTCCACTGTTCCGTAATTTACTACGATGCCGCCTGTTCCAACCTCTTCCTGAACAGGTAGTCCGATAATAATAAAATAACTGATCAATACGCACACAGCCATAATAGCTGTAGAAAACAGAACTGCCTTTGGATAGTTATTTTCTTCCCGATACTGCATCTTATTTGGGTTCTGTAGCTAATACCATTTTCACACCTAACTTGTTGGCTATATCCATTATCTGAACTACATCCTGGATGGCAACAGTCCGGTCTACATATAAAACAATTGTTAATTCCTGTGTTTGTTTCTGGTAATTCTGAATAGTTGGCTGCAACTGCTCCATACTTACCGGCTTTTTTTCTATGTAATATTCAAGATCTTTGGTAATGGCTACGGTAATAGTTTTTTTAGATACTGATTGCCCCGATCCCGATTTTGGCAGCAATAGCTTGATCACGTTCGGATTTGTTACCGTTGATGCAATTAAAAAAAACAGCATCAGGAAAAACATGATATCGTTCATTGCTGCAGTGTGTACCTCTGCATGCGGCCTTTGTCTTCGTCTTAAATTCATTGTCCGGGCTCTTCTAACAAATCAATAAATTCAACAGCGTCTGTTTCTATTTTAAGAATTACACGATCTACCATGATATTTAAAATATGGTATCCTACATAAGCAATGATACCAACTATCAAACCAGCAGCAGACGTAATCATTTTTTCGTACAAACCACCGGCTATAATTCCCATACTGATATTATCTGACAAGGAAATGTTGTAGAAAATTTTAATAACACCCGAAATGGTTCCAACGAATCCAAGCATGGGCGCAATACCGGCAACAATACCAAGAATACTTATATTTTTTTCAAGTTTTGAAACTTCCAGTTTTCCTACATTTTCAATGGCACCTTCAATGTCTTTTATCGGACGACCTATACGTAGAAGGCCTTTTTGAAGCATACGGCCAAGTGGCGTATTACTGTTTCTGCACAATGCTACGGCTGAGTCAAGTTTTCCTGAAAAGATACTTGATTTTACCTGCTGCATTAAATTAGAGTCGTTTCTGGAAGCTTTTCGAATAGTCAGATATCTTTCAATAAAAATTACGAGTCCAAAGAAAAAGAGAAACACCAGCGGAAACATTACCCAGCCCCCCTGTTGAAGTAAATCAATAAATCTCAGCTCATGAGTTGGTTGTGATAATGGTGTTGCTACTGCTTTAGCTGTATCAATAATCGGCGAATCAATTTGTAATAAAAACATGTTATTGGTTAACTTTATTCTTTAGGGTTAAAATCCAGGCTTCTTTAGTTATTTCTTTTTGTATTCTTCGTTTTTCTTCGTTTGCTTTTGTAAGATTTCTAAAAGATCCCAGGCTGATATAGAACTTCCGTTTATTAGTTGGCTTCTGAACAATCCGGGCATCAATTCCTTTACTTTTCATGATCCTGATATAAGTATCGGCTTCACTTTTACGGTCAAACGTAGAGCTGATAATTTCGTATTTTATTTCTTCCTTTAACGGAATTGTTTTTACCTCGGTTGTTACATGAGAAATCGTATCCGAAGGCTTTTCATATTCAAGACCAGCCTTTTCGAGTTTCTCTGAAATCGTATCCGCCAGAGATTTGGCACCAAGAATATGTTCGGTTGTTGTGTCAGGTTCTTTTACAGGATTTATTGTTTTAGGCTGATTTACTTTTACCGGTTTCTTGTCAGCAGTTTTGTTTCGGTTTATCAAGCCTTTAAATGTTTCCGGATAAAGCGTGTACGCAAAAACTGCTATTGCAGCCAGAATTGCTATACCTAACAGGACAAAGGGCCATTTTGCTGTTGAAAATCTTTCTTCCGGGATAGCTTCTTCACCTGCCAGATTAAAATGGTATTCAGGGAAATTAATATTTAAAGTTTCCGGATCCATTTCTTTTTCAGAAGATACCTGGTCTTCGGTACCTGTTACAGGCTTTTCAATTTTATTTTCAAAAACCTCTTCCTCTTTTTCACTGCTAACAGCAGGAGAGGGGATTGCGGCACTCTCAACTGGAATTTCTAATTCAAATACGGGGCTTAAGCCGAAAAGTTTAGCAGGTGTAAATTGATTGAATGCTGAGAAATTATATTGATCGGATTTTTTTTCAAAAGTTCCTAAAGAGGAAAGTTCTGCACTGCCTTTTTGCTCCAGCTCTGTTTTTAACGACTCTCCAAACTTTTCTGCAAAATAACGGGCCGATTGCTCCGATAGATTTTTATTTTTTATGATATAGTCTACCAGCAGCTTAGGCTCACTTTGTTCAGGCCTGAAAAAAATGGCAGCCGATGGTGGAAAGAAACTGTTGCTTGCCTGATGGAAGCTGGCACTCTTTATTTCTGTATATAAAGTTCCTATCCCCGGTATACTTACCTCCTTCTTCTCCTTCAATAAATCAGAAATATATTGAGCTATATCCATCCCGGTAAAAATAATTTTAAAATTTTATTCAGCCAAACATGTTAGAACGAATAATTAAATCCGCCCAATATATTCAGCCCAAATTTGGGATAATACAGAAAACGTTCGTACTCATTACCTAAAATATTGTTTACACGAAGAAATACGCCAATTTTATCTCTGAAGAGATAATCAGCACCAGCACTTAAATCCACATAACTTTTTACAGATACGATTCTTTCTTCGGGTGTAGGAGTAAGAGTATAAGTTTTTGCTTTTGTATCTCCGTTTAACACCAGTTCTCCGTCTAAATTGAATTTTTTGCTGATGGATATTTTTGCATTGGAGGCGAGCCGGAAAGTTGGTTTATACCATGCTTCTCTTTCGGAAGATGTTTTGTAATTATTGATGGTTATTTTTCCCGTCCAGTTAAAGGTTTCCGAAGCGTTTACACTGATTTCACCATCGAAACCTAAGATTTTGGTACTTCCGGTATCATACACGATGTCAAATTTCTGGAGATTTGTTTTGCTGTGAACGAATAAAGGAAGATCTTCCACGTTCTTGTAAAATACCGATGCCTTAAACCCAAATCCTGAGCCTGCATTTCCTTTAATTCCTCCGTATATATTGGATTTTTCCAGAGCATTCGATATAGAGATATGATTAACCAGGTAAGGATTTTCATAGCTCAGATCACGTAAAGAAGTTTTTGATACATCACCTGAATATCCTGCAAAAAGTGTTGCGTATCCTGGAACAACCGGAACTTCAGCAATAATTGCAGGCAGCAGGTTAGTACGGGAAATATCACCAAACTCCTGAACAAAATTAATCCCCACTATTAACTTATAATTGTCTCCCTGAAATTTTGCGTAGGGATTTAATCTGAATATGCTGTTGCCGAAGTTAGTCACACTATCTTTAGTAGCGGTTAAATCAAGCGAGGTGTTCACCCCGAAATTGAATTTATTCCAGGCCTTATTCAGAAATCCGCTTAATGTTAAGGTGTTTTCCTTATTTGTGGCGTAATTGCTGAAGAAGTAAGCGTCAGCCTTTGCAGCATAAGAAAATTCGCTCTCGTTTTCAGTGTAATTTTTAAGAAGTTCTCCTTTGAGGCTGAGGGTGCTTAAACGTTGTTTTGCAGGTTCATATCCTGTGGCAGACATGTTAGGGTGAATTCCATAAAAGTAGGTACCCAAGCGGTCAAATCCGGCTTCTCCGTTTAGTGTAATCTGGTCCATAATGCTACGTCCAAATACTCCAGCCTGCTGTCGTGATAGCTTTTGTTTGTCTATGTCGCCTTCCTGGCTCAGATGCTTAAAGAACAATCCGGCCTGTAGTGCTTCATCTCTGCCGGTATTCAAATAAATCTCGCCGACTCCGGTATTCAAATTTCCTGCTCCGATTTTTACGTAATTATTTTTAAGCGGAGCGGGCTGCTGTTCTTTTAATTCCTGTGCCTGCAGCTGTTTGATATCCCTGTTAAGCTCAAATTTGTTGTCAATGATGTTGTAACTTAATTGAGGCTTAAAGGGTTTTTTATTATCCAGGTCAGGGCTACGACGTATTTTAACAGCATCTGCCAATACCGGCCGGTATGCCCTTACAACTTCAATCTCTTCGGTCATTACGGTATCTACTGGCTTTGGTTTCGGAGCTTTATCTGTGGGTTTTACCTGTGCATATAAATTAGTACAGGCACCAAACGTTACTAAAAAAAAGGTGTATTTTACTATATGTCGAGGTTTCATTATATCACTTCTTCTTTTCGTTTAATTTCTCAAGGTTCTCTTTTGCAGTAGGAATAATATCGTCATCCTTACCTTCGTAATTATCTATTACACTTTGCAGAGTGCTTTTAGCCTGGAATGTATCATTTAGAGCTACATACGTATCTGCAAGCAGAATAAAGCTCTTTGCTACCCAGTAATCATGCGAAGGCATTTTGTTTATCAATTCAAAAGCAGTCTTCTGAGCTGTCTTGTAATCTTTTTTAAGGTACTGTAAATTCGCCAGATTGTATTTTGCTTCCGCTCCAGTTACCGTTTGCGTTTTTGTTGATACATCGGCAAAAATTTTAGTGGCGGCAGTGGTATCACCTTTTACCAGGTAAGCCTTACCGCTAAAAAGATCGGCTCTTAACTTTTCTTCCGGCGATGATTTTTCAAATGTCTTTATCAGCTCTGCATATTTTAATGTTTCATCGGGCATTTCCATATTGGCATAAGCCTCCATGAGGTGATTTACGGCATAGCTGTAATGAGATTTATATTCGGAAGTCAACTCCAGCTTTTTAAGATAAACTATAGCCTCATTATACTTTTGCTGTTTAAGATAAATATTGGAAATACTTATTAACGCTCTTTCTGTATACTCACTGGTCCAGTCGTTCAGGATAAAAGTGTAGTCGGGGATAGCTTCATCCGGCCTGTTTAATTTTGTAAGACTTTCTGCCCGGATAAATCGAGCCTGCTTTTCATGAATAGGGCGGGGAAACTTGTCGAAATAAGCATTTACAGCTTCAAACGTTCCCTGGTAATCTCCTTTTAGGAAACGATTATTTGCCGCTTCAAAAGTTATATTATCCTGCTCTGCAGTGGTTAAGTTACCAATGTTGGTTGAATTTGCATAGGTAATAAAGGCATCTGCTTCGCCTTTGTTCAGATAAATATTTTTAATTGATTCAAGTGCCTGATGCGCTTCATCTGTAGTAGCATACTCGTTAATTACACGTTGAAAAGTCTTTAATGCTTCTTCATCCTGACTTTGATTAAACTGAACAAGGCCTATGGTTACCAGCGCTCTGGGTACATAACTGCTGCGGGGATATTTTTCTATCAGAGCAGTCAGGTCATTTTTAGAGCGGTCAAAATCTCCTTTCACAAAATAGGTATACGCAATTTCAAAGCCGGCATCGTCTGCATAGTTTGAATTGGGGAATTGCTTTAACAGCGATTCGTGGGTGGCTATTTTGACATCGTTTTGCCCCTGCAGGCCTTCAATCATTCCCCGCTGAAACAGCGCATAATCTTCACCCTGGGAATTCCAGGCGATGATTTTATTATACTGTGCAAGCGCTTTGTCGTACGCTTTAGCTGCAAAATAAGAATCTGCAAGGCGTAAGGTGGCATCCCGTATGGTGTTCTGATCCCGTTCATCGCCCCGTAAAAACCTGTCGAAATAATTAGCAGCTTTCATATAGCTTTCATTTCTGAAAGCAGAGTATCCCAATGCATAATTTGCGTAATTGTAAACATCTGTGTTCTTTGCAGCAGGCAAAGCAAGAAACTTCTCGAAATTATCTACAGATTCTCCGTACTTCCTTACCTCATACATTGCTTCCGCTTTCCAATAGTAACTTAAAGCTTCAATTTCATCATCTACCGCGTTGTTGTGCGAACGCATAAACATTGAAATACTATTCTCGAATGCTCTTTCATTGTAGAATTCCAGTCCGCGATAGTAAGTTACACGCTGATATACGGCCTTAGTTTCGGAGCTTTTATTCTCAATGGTTTCTAAGATATTGACTGCCTCTTTGTAGTTTTTTGTGGATAGCAGCACTTCTCCTAAAAGCGTTTTGGCTTCGTTGATGCGTTTTGATTTCGGATAAGTTTTAATAAATTCCTGTACTGCATCCAACGCAACCGTATGAAATTCTAATTCGTATGACAGCTTTGCATAATAGAATAAACCTTCTTCTTTAAGTTTCTTATCAAAATCAAGCTTCGACGCCCGGAAAAAAGCGTTTCTTGCACCCTGTTTATTGTTGGTTTTAAGAAAGACCTTTCCTAAGGTTATCATCCCGTTTTGATAATAAATATCCGGGATATCCATTTTTTCCAGTTCTTTAATGGCTCTTTTATAATCCTCTAATTGCGAAAAGGTATATCCTATCTGGTAATTATCCTGGTTGTTCTGTGTTTTACCATTATCCTTCGCCTGGAATTTCTCATAATATTCGGCTGCTTTTTTAAAATCAGATTTAGCAAAATACGTTGCTGCTACAATGCGGTACATTTCAGCTTTATACTGCTCATCTATTGTTTGCAGGGCCGGGATAGTATAACTTAAAACGTCGTCATATCTTTTATCTAAAAAGTAAAGAGCTGAAATGTAATAAGGGTAGCTGGCGCTGTAGGTTTTTGAACCTTTTAACCGTTCAAACTCCCGTAAGGCTGTTTTATAGTCTGCGCTTAAATAATTGAGATAAGCATAGTAATAAATAGAAGCTTCTGTGTACTGCGTATCTTCATCCTTTAGTTTTCCAAACAAAGGTTCAGCTTCTGCATAGTTTTTATTAAAGAAATAGGAATAACCCAACTTAAACCGGTATTCGGTACTTTCTTTTCCGGTTAAACTGGAGGCATCCGTCTTTTTGAACCATTCAATTGCCTTGGCGTAATTTTTTTGTTTAAAATACGACCTGCCTACATGGTAATAAGCCAGTTTGGTATTGGCACTTGCCGGATATTCTTTTATAAATTTCGAAAACTGGCTTTCTGCATCCTGATTACCCAACTCAAGAGCACAAACTGCCTGATAATACTGAGCATTTTCTTTAATAAGAGAAACCTGTTTTAAGTCTGCCGCCTGTGACGAAGGAATCAGGCGGGCTTCTTCTACTTTAGAAAATTGTTCGTTGGCGGCAGCGTATTTTTCCTTCTGTAATAATTCTATTGCTGTTTTGTATGACTGGTTTACTTCGAACCAGGAAGTAGTTTGGGCAAGAGAAACAGAGGTTAGAAGACAAAATCCGAAGGTTATGGTAGTATATTTAAAGTGCATAGACATCAAAATATGTGCAAAGTTATTTCTATTGAAAATCTTACCGTTTATAAGAAACTAACATCTGTTGAAAACACCCAAATAACGAAATTTTATTTGAAATGGTATGAATAAATACCTATCACTCTTCCATTCGTTCTTTTTTGAGGAGTTTTTTATATCGGACCTCCCTGCTGTTCCAGTTATATAAGCCATAAATAAATCCTCCAGGAATTCCTGTCCAAATGAACTTAAAGAGCAGGTTGAAAAAATGAGTAAAACTGAAATACGGGTAAACTACATCGCCTATAATGAAAAAATTCACGAGGTCATAAAGTATAATCACAGGCAAACTAATGTACAATACACCAACTGCAAAGGTTTTTCCCCAGTTCCATTCTCTGCGTGCTTTGCTCCAATATGTTATAAACTCTTTTTCAGAAGATGTCATTTCACTGGGCGGCTCAATCGTAGTTTTTCTGGCTGGCAAGTAAATATAACACAGCCATTCTAATTGCTACTCCGTTTTCTACCTGATTTAAAATGATGGATTGTTTGCTGTCCGCAACATCACTTGTTATTTCAACGCCACGGTTTATAGGGCCAGGATGCATGATGGTAATTTCTTTATCAAGAGAATCAAGTATCTCTTTGTTTAATCCATACAGCATGGAATATTCTCTTAATGAAGGAAAATATTTTATATCCTGTCTTTCCAACTGAATGCGAAGCATATTGGCAACATCGCACCAGTTAAGGGCTTTAATTAAATCGTGTTCAACCTTTACCCCAAGGGTATGAATGTATTTTGGGATAAGTGTAGTAGGGCCGCATACCATTACTTCGGCGCCTAATTTTTTAAGACAAAGTATGTTTGAAAGGGCTACCCTTGAATGCAGAATATCTCCTATTATGGCTACTTTTTTTCCCGCCACATCCCCATATTTCTCTCTGATAGAAAAAGCGTCAAGCAAGGCTTGAGTTGGATGTTCATGTGCCCCGTCTCCGGCATTTACAATCTGGGCATCTACGTACTTGCTTAGAAAAATTCCGGCGCCGGGATACGGATGACGCATAACAATCATATCCACTTTCATTGAAAGGATATTATTTACGGTATCAATCAGTGTTTCTCCTTTACTTACCGATGAGGAGGAAGCAGCAAAATTTACAATATCAGCAGAAAGCCTTTTTTGAGCGAGTTCGAAAGAAAGCCTCGTGCGTGTTGAGTTCTCAAAAAAAATATTGGCTATTGTAATATCCCTGAGTGAGGGTACTTTTTTTATTGGGCGGTTAAGAACTTCTTTAAATGTATCGGCAGTTTCAAAAATAAGTTCAATGTCTCGTGTGTTCAGATCTTTAATTCCTAATAAATGCCGTGTGCTTAGTTTTTGAGCCAGTTCTGCCATCTTATTTTTCCGATAATAATGTTACTTTGTCTTCCTGATCTGTCTCTTTCCAGCTTACTGCTACCCGTTGAGAGTTTATAGAATCTACCTGTATGCCAATATAATCGGGCTCAATGGGCAGATGCCGCGAAAAACGACGATCTACCAAAACCAGTAATTCCACCTTTTCAGGCCTGCCAAAAGCAAGCATTGCATCCATAGCAGCTCGTATAGTTCGGCCTGTCCATAAAACATCATCTACCAGTATTACTTTTTTTCCTTCGATAATGAAATCTATTTGCGTGCTGTTGGGAAGGATAGGGCCATCTTTTCGCCCGATATCATCCCGATAAAAAGTAATATCCAAATTACCGCTTAAGATAGTAGCGTCAGGGAGAATTTTTCTAAGTTCCTCAGTTATACGTCTTGAAAGTAGAATTCCGCGTGGCTGGATTCCCAGAATTACTGATCCGGAAAAGTCGTTGTGATTTTCAATTAACTGATGACAAAGACGTTGAATAGTAATCTGGAATTTCTGACCGTCAAGCAAAGTTAAGTTTTGCATCAGTTTGGGTTTTGGCAAAGATAGGAAAGAAGGAGGATATTAAAAACGGCAAGTGGAAGAAATAAAAAAAAGCCTGTCAGATTACTGACAAGCTTTGAATATCGGTTAAAGAACCTTATGCTTCTTCTTCTGATTTTTTAGATTTTTTGGCTTTGTTTTCCGCACCTTCCATTTGCTCTTTCAGTTGTGCCAGAACACCTAAATCTCCGAGAGTTGATTTTTCAACTGATTCTTTCACTTTTTTAACTGCACTTGAAGCAGCTTTCTGATCGTTCTTTCTTTGGGTGTTTTCTACAGCTTTTGCTTCAGCTTTAGCTTCTTCCCAGATACGAGAGTGCGATACAACAATACGTTTAGAATCTTTATTGAATTCAATGATCTTGAAATTCGCAACTTCATCAGCTTTTAAAGCTTTACCGTCTTCTTTGATTGTATGTTTGCTTGGCGCAAATCCTTCAACACCATAAGGTAAAGCAATAATAGCACCTTTATCAGTAACCTTTAAAACTGTACCTTCATGGATTGAATCCAGCGTGAAGATTGTTTCGAAAGTATCCCAAGGGTTTTCTTCCAGTTGTTTATGGCCTAAGCTTAATTTACGGTTTTCCTGATCAAGTTCTAATACAACTACATCAAGTTCATCACCAACTTTTGTAAATTCATTAGGATGGTTTACTTTTTTAGACCATGAAAGATCAGAAATGTGGATTAATCCATCAATTCCTTCTTCGATCTCAACAAATACACCAAAGTTAGTCATATTTTTAACTACTGCCTTGTGTTTGCTTCCTACCGGATACTTAGCAGCGATATCCTGCCATGGATCCTGAGTAAGTTGTTTGATACCAAGGCTCATTTTGCGCTCGTCGCGATCTAAAGTTAAAACTTCCGCTTCCACTTCGTCGCCAACTTTCATAAATTCCTGCGGGTTACGAAGGTTTTGTGACCATGACATTTCTGATACGTGGATCAATCCTTCAACACCAGGAGTGATTTCAAGGAATGCGCCGTAATCAGCAACAGTAACAATTTTACCTTTTACTTTAGAACCAACTTCGATAGCAGTATCAAGTGATTCCCAAGGATGAGGTGTAAGTTGTTTTAAACCAAGGGCGATACGTTTTTTCTCATCGTCAAAGTCAAGAACAACCACATTGATTTTTTGATCAAGTGACAGAACTTCTTTCGGATGGTCAATACGTCCCCAAGAAATATCAGTAATGTGAAGAAGACCGTCAACACCGCCAAGATCAATGAATACACCGAAATCAGTAATGTTTTTAACAGTTCCTTCAAGAACTTGTCCTTTTTCAAGTTTTGCAACGATCTCTGTTTTTTGATTTTCAAGATCGTCTTCAATAAGAACCTTATGCGAAACCACAACGTTTTTAAATTCGTGGTTGATTTTAACAACCTTGAATTCCATTGTTTTACCAACATAAATGTCGTAATCGCGAATAGGTTTAATATCTATCTGAGAACCAGGTAAGAAAGCCTCAACTCCCATGATATCAACAATAAGTCCACCTTTTGTACGGCTCTTTACAAAACCGTTAATGATCTCATCGTTTTCTAAAGCGGCATTAATCTGCTCCCATGACTTTTGTGTTTTTGCACGTTTACGTGAAAGTACCAATTGCCCGTTAACATCTTCCTGCGATTCAACAAAAACGTCAACAGTGTCGCCAACCTTTAAGTCAGGCATATCACGGAATTCAGAAAGAGATACTAAACCGTCAGATTTGAATCCGATGTTTAATACCACATCCTTGTTGTTAATAGAAACAACAGTTCCGGTGATAATTTCACCTTTGTTGATTGAGTTGAACGTGCCGGCATACATTTGTTCGAACTTTTCGCGTTCTTCTTTGCTGTAATTGCCGAAGCCTTTTTCATCAGCATCCCAGTCAAAATCTCCTGATGGGGTTACTAATGTTTTTGACTTAATGTCTTCAATTGACAATGAATCAGCTTCTGATTCAATGTTTTCTTTTTGTTTTACCGGTTGGGTTTCTTCGCCATGGAGTTCTGCTGCTTTAGCATGTAGCTCCTTTTCTGCTTCTTGTTTTTTGGCCATTAATTAATTTTTCTCCTTTTTCCTGATTTTGAATCAGGACTGCAAAGGTAGAAAGAAAAAAAGTTTTATTTGAAACAAATTTGTTTTTTTATTTCAGAAGAGTTTTGATTTTCAACAGGATATTAAACTTTTACGTAAACTTTAAAAAAGGCGGGTTGTTGTTTCTATAATTAAAACCTAACAAGTATGATTGATCCTCATAAAGAAAAAGGCAAACCTACCGGAAGAGAAGATGAAATTAATGCAGACATAAGCGATGAAAATAAAAAGGATCCCAATATAATTGATGCTGTGAAAACAGAGGACGACAAGGAGGGACGTTATTATGATAAACCGTTTGATGAGCAGATGTATGGCTCGTTTGCAGAGCTAAAAGAACAACGGGCTCCTTCGGAGTCTACAGAAGAAGAACTTAAAAAGAAAGAATCGGAATAGGCACTTTAGCTTGCTAATGGTTCAGCAACAGCAATAGCCGATGAATCGGGACTTTGGCTGTAACTTTCAATAAAATCAATTGCTTTCTGCAGGCCGTCTTCTGCATTCAGTTGTTCAGCCAAAGCTTTGCTGTTTTTGTAAAGGCTTAGGTCTGTTATTAATTCCCGTATCTTCTGTACAAATACTTTCTCTGTTAATTTAGATAAAGGAACCGGTTTTACCGCAATTCCTTTTTTATATGCCAGTTCGGCCCAGAAGGACTGATCTCCCATAGGATAAATTACAGGACATGGAAACATCGGTTTTCCTGCACGTAAACATTCTGCTGTAGTTCCTATCCCTCCATGATGCACAACAGCTTTTACCAGCGGGCATACAGTTTCATAAGGTACAGATTCAACGATTTTTACCGTCGACGAATCGTGAAAATCAGGCAGTTCAATATCCCAGTTTGCCCAGCCTGCAACAATTAAAAACCGTTCTTTGATATTACTTATAGCTTTTAAAATCATCAAGGCGATTTCCTTTTTTATGGGCATGCTACCAAATGTTATCAGGATAGGAGGGGAACCGGCTTTAAGAAAGCTTAATAAATCAGGATTCAGTTTTGCCTTGTTACTTGATAACCAAAAGCCGGTAAGCAGATGATTTTCAGACCAGTCTTCCGGGCGCTCCAAAAAATGAGGACTAATGCCGTAAATACATGGAATTTCATTGGGATGGACCGGAATATTTTCTTCCAAACCATTTTTTAGCTGAAAGCTGGAAATAGGCTTTTTAAAAACCCTGTAGCGGAACTGATTTAATTTGTAGCTCCAGCGATTCATAAAGCAGGGAAGTTTAAATCCGCTGAAATTAGGATTTATAAAAGCAGCCGTTTCTTCCATTGCCGGTACTACGGCGGCCATTATCGCTTTTGTATTTACTTCCTTTAAAAAAACATCTGCCAGAGTTTTTGGGCGGTATATAATCAAATCGCTGGTTTGAGCCAACTGATAAAACTTGTTGAGCGATCTTTCGACGATAGGAAAGAGCAATTTATTAAGCGATTTCTGAATAGTAAAAGGATTTCCTTTCATTATTTTTTCGCCTTCCTGGGAGATTAATATTTCTTCAAAGTCAACATCTACCGGATGAAACTTTAGCTGATATTTTTTCACCAGTTCCCCGAAGTTTTTGGCAGTAGATAAAGTGACGTCATGTCCTCTGTTGGCTAAAGCTTTACCCAAAACAGCATAAGGCTGTACGTCGCCACGGGTTCCGATAGTAAAAATAGTAATTCTCATAGGTGGTAAGAATAAAACCTTTACTCATACGGAAAAGTTTAAAAAAATAGCGAATGACGCGAGTTAAAAACAATTAGTTCTCTTTTTAAAAGTATTTTAAGGAAACTATCAGGCCTTGGGAAGGAAAGGTTTTACTTTTTCAATAGCAAATTGCAGTTGTTCTTCTTCAGTAATGTTTGTATTGTCGAGAATAATCGCATCTTCTGCCCGTATCAGCGGACTTTCTTTGCGTGTAGTATCAAGATAATCGCGATGTGCAAGGTTTTCAAAAACTTCTTCAAGAGTAAGTTCTTCGCCTTTTGCCATAAGTTCTTTAAATCTTCGTTCGGCCCGTATTTTAGGATCTGCGGTCATGAAAAATTTAACCTGAGCATGTGGAAAAACGGTAGTTCCAATATCTCGGCCATCCATAACTATATTTTTTGACCGGCCCATCCTTTGCTGTTGCTTCACCATTTCAAGTCTTACTGCTTTTATTGCGCTTACTTCGCTCACATTATCCGAAATGTACATCTGGCGTATTTCATCAGATACTTCCTCAGTATTAAGTGTAATATGAGTCTGATAATCCCGGGAGTGAAAGTTAAGATGAATTTCCTCAAGTGCTTTTTCAACCTGTTCCGTATTATTGATATCTATTAAATTTCGCATAAAGTACAGCGTAACCGCTCTGTACATGGCGCCACTATCAATATAAATAAAATGAAGTTCTTTTGCCAATGCTTTAGCAAGAGTACTTTTTCCGCAGGAAGAATAGCCATCAATGGCTACAACGATGTTATTATTCATCGCCCACAAAAGTAGCCTTTTCCATGTAATTTTTATCAGCGCCGATTAATTTGGATATTTGTGTATGGAAATACCTGTACAGGATCTGATTAAGGATATCACTTTTAAAACTTCAAGGAGCAGTGGTAAAGGCGGACAAAATGTAAATAAGGTTGCTACTAAAGCAGAACTGAATTTTGATCTTAACTCCACTCAACTTTTTACAGATAAACAAAAACAGCAAATACAGAATAAGTTGAAAAATAAGCTCATAGGCGATAATATTATTCAGGTTGTTTGTGAAGAAGAACGAAGCCAACTGCAAAATAAAGAACGTGCTGTTCAAAAATTGGTAGTATTGTTAACCAACGCCTTAAAGGAACAAAAGGTAAGAAAAGCTACCAGGCCAAAGAAATCGGCAATAGAGCAACGGCTTAGAAATAAACAACAACAGGCGATTAAGAAATTAAACAGAAGGAATATTTTTGATTAGGGCAGATTTAATTAAAGCGGTAGTAAACGGATGCTTCCCCGTACTGATGAGGTTTAGCGGTGCTTTTTACCTCTCTCGATTTGAAAATCAGAGAAAAGTCCAATGTCCATCTTTTTTGTGAATACATTAACCCCAACTCCTGCGAAAAAACAAACCTTTTCGGATCAAAGATTGCAGGACCTTTATCTTCCCTGAACATTCCACCCTGAATAGATGCATCGTAAGCAATAAAGCTAAGTGACGGTTTTGCAAAAAAGAAAATCTCTTTTTCTGTACTGCTATCCGCTGAACTATTAGAAACAAGACTGTTTGTACTTGCCGTCTCAAAAAGCCGGTTTATTTTGCCTGTACGGAATAAAATGCCGGTACTTGCACCTGAAAAAGTATTTCCGGCACGTACAGATCCCGCAAAACTGATATCTGTATTTTGGGCCGAATTTCGCTTCACAAGTGTTAAATAATCAAAAGCCAGATTTAGCCCTGTTTCATCTTTTACCTGGTATTCCCAGCCTGAAATCTTATAAAAGCCAAATGTATTATGTAAAAATTCTTGTGCTTCCTTTCCTTTTGCTGAAGGGCCTATTGTACCTATTTGAAAACTACCCTGAAAAATCTGTTCATTTTTCTTCAGCCAACTTATTTTTCCGCCTGCATATAAATAAGCAGCAAAAGGCCGGTCAACATCAGAAATTTTACGTATTTTTCCCGTTTTGGAATTATACATATACTGGCCAGCTTCAATTTCCCAGATCTTTTTTTGCAGCTGCGAAGAAATAGTGTTTTGATTTACCGCATGCCTGAAGGAGATAAATAAGCCATTCGTATAATACTGGTCCTGGCCCAGAGCTAAATAAGAATCATTGTCACTCCTGAATCCGAATTCGTTTTTATAGGCTTTTTGTTGCGCCCATGCGTTTTTAAAGAGGCAAAGCGTGCAGAACAGAAAGAGGGGAAATTTATACAACATACATGAAAAATAAAAAAGCTGGATTACCCAGCTTTTAATAATTAAGATACAAGAACCGCAGTTGGTGTTTCAGGTATTTTCAACTCAATTGGATCTTTTACTTTTTCATTTGTTAAAGCCAGATCTATTACCTCTTTCATATCTGTTACATAATGAAATTTCAAATCTTTTATATAATCTTCCTTGATCTCCAGAATATCTTTCTCGTTGGATTTTGAAAGAATTATTTCCTTTATGTTTGCCCGTTTTGCAGCCAGTATCTTTTCTTTGATACCACCAACCGGTAGAACTTTTCCTCTCAGTGTAATTTCACCTGTCATTGCCAGGTGTGATTTAACCTTGCGCTGAGTGAAGGCAGATGTTAATGCAGTTAACATAGTAATTCCGGCTGAAGGGCCATCTTTAGGAGTTGCACCGGCAGGAACGTGAACATGTACATCCCAGGTATCGAATAAACGGTTATCAATATTGAATTTTGTTGAATGCGCTCTTAAATAAGCCATTGCTATTGTTGCAGATTCTTTCATCACATCCCCCAGGTTTCCCGTTAAAGAAAGTTTTCCTTTGCCCGGGCTTAAACTTGCTTCGATAAAAAGAATATCTCCGCCAACCTGGGTCCAGGCTAAACCTGTAACTACTCCGGCAACTTCATTTCCTTCATACAAATCCTTGTCGAAAATAGGAGCTCCCAGCACTTTTTCTACATCTGTATCGTTAAAAGTTGAGTTATATGCTTCATCCATGGCTATCTTGGTAGCAGCACCTCTAACCAAAGAACCTATTTTTTTCTCGAGACCCCGCACACCCGATTCTCTTGTGTAATCTTCGATAACTTTCTCTATTATAGCTGGTTTTAAGGTAAGATCTTTTTTCTTCAATCCGTGCTGCTCCAACTGCTTTGGCAGTAAATGCTGCTTAGTTATCTCTATCTTTTCCTCAATAGTGTATCCATTTACCTCAATAATCTCCATCCTGTCTAAAAGGGCTGGCTGAATTGTGCTTAAGGAATTAGCCGTTGCAATAAACATTACGTTAGACAGATCGTAATCCATCTCAACATAATGATCATAAAAGGCATTATTTTGCTCAGGATCTAACACTTCGAGCAAAGCAGAAGAAGGATCACCTCTGAAATCATTGCCGACTTTGTCAATTTCATCCAGTACGAAAACAGGGTTGGATTTACCCGCCTTTTTTATAGACTGAATGATACGGCCAGGCATGGCACCAATATAAGTTTTCCGATGGCCGCGAATTTCTGCTTCATCCCGGATTCCGCCCAATGCCATCCGAACGTATTTTCTGCCTAAGGCTTTGGCTATTGATTTTCCCAGCGAAGTTTTTCCAACCCCGGGAGGGCCAACCAGGCAGATAATAGGAGCTTTCATATCACTTTTTAGCTTCAGCACAGCCAAATATTCTATTATCCGTTTTTTTACTTTCTCCAGTCCGTAGTGATCTTTATCCAAGATCTTTTCTGCCCGTTTTAAATCAAAATTATCTTTTGTAAAATCATTCCAGGGCAGGTCAAGCAAGAGTTCAAGGTAATTTATCTGAACAGAATAATCCGCTGCTGCGGGATTCATTCTTCCTAATTTATCCAACTCTTTATGAAATTGAAAATCAACTTCATCACTCCATTTTTTCTTTTGAGACCGCTCCCGTAAGTTTTCAATTTCCAGGTCAGGAGAGTTTCCACCCAACTCTTCCTGAATTGTTTTAAGCTGTTGATTCAGGAAGTATTCCCTTTGCTGTTTATCAAGATCGGTGCGTACCTTACTTTGAATCTGGTTTTTTAATTCCAGCATCTGCAGTTCGGTAGTAAGGTGTTCCAGAACCATTTTTGCCCGTTCGCGTAAATTTGCAACCTCCAGCAGTTGCTGTTTTACGGGCACATCTGCGTTCATATTTGACGAGATGAAATTTATAAGGAAAGAAGTGCTTTCAATATTTTTTATTGCAATGCTTGCTTCGCTGGGAATATTTGGCGATAACTGGATAATCTGCATGGCCATTTCCTTCACAGAAGCAACCATAGCCTTAAATTCTTTATCAACTTTTGGCCGGATCTCCTCAAATTTATCAATGGTGGCCTTTATATAGGGGTCATTCGAAACTTCTTCTCTTAAACGGAAACGTTGTTTTCCCTGAATGATCACAGTTGTGCTACCATCGGGCATTTGCAGCATTTTAATAATGAGGGCAATAGTACCCACTTCATTCAACTGATCGAAATTAGGGTCTTCAATTGCAACATCTCTTTGAGAAACAACCCCGATTATCCTATCGCCTTTGTATGCATCTTTTATTAATTTGATGGATTTATCGCGGCCTACTGTAATCGGAATGACAACTCCGGGAAATAAAACAGTGTTTCGTAAAGGTAATATGGATAGAATTTCGGGAGTTTGCTCATTATTCATTTCTTCCTCATCCTCTTGCGACATCAGAGGAAAGAATTCGGTATCTTCATTTATTATAGGTAGTGCCTGATTAAAATCGAATGTATCGTTGTTCATTAATTTCCTTTCAAAGTCAATGTGACAGTAAAACTAAAAGTGCGTTTGATTTTTTGTAATGTTAAGCAGTGGTACAAGCAATATGCCAATCTCCTGATATATTCTTATAACCCTGAATTATTCCCCCTTATTGTTTGAAATAAATAAATGTAAATAAAAAGGCTGTAAAAAAGTCAGTAAAATGCTAAACATTAAAAAAACTTGTAGGAATTGGAGTTTCTGGTTCAACTTATATTTATTATTGTAAAAGGAAAAGCATCGAAATAAAATGCTTTATTTGCCGTTATTCACATAATTAACAAATTTTTCAAGATTAAATGAAATCATTTTTTGTAGTTGCATTTTTACTATTGTCTGTTTCCGGAGCAGCAGATGCTCAATCTAAAAAAGAAGAAAATCCATACGTACGATTAGGGCAGAAAGCGTTAATTGACGGTAATTTCAAAATGGCTATAACACATCTTGAAAAAGCCTTACCAAGTGAAAATAACAATGCAAATGTGCAGTACATGCTCGGTTATTCGTACTATCATTCGGGCGATTTCCAAAAAGCAATAAGCTCTTTCGGACAGGTAATTTCGTTGAGGCCGGGAGAGGTTTCTGCTTATTATTACCGTGGAAAAGCCAGAAATCAACTTGCTGTACAAATGAACAGTTCTCTTTCTCCTGCCGAACGTGAAAAACTTTTACAGGCAAGTATCCGTGATTTTTCAAAGGCGATCGAATTAAACCCCGAGGATGTGAAACTTTACCAGAACAGGGCAATCGCTTATCGCGATTATGGTATTTTAAAAGGGCAGAAAATTCCTAAATTTTATGATAAATCATTAGCGGCTAATTCATTCAAATCTTCTATTTCTGATCTTCAGCATGTTTTAGATTCAAATCCCGGCCGACAGGATATTGCCGATGAAATGAAAAAAGTAAAGGTTTATATTACAAGCCTTAATAATAAATAATAGTTTATATAGATAGCGATCGAAATAAAAAAGAGCCGGAAAAAATAATCCAGCTCTTTTTTATTTTACTGGATTTGGCCTTGTATCCTGTAAAAATTGTCTCCTAACACTCTTACTGTCTGTTCTTTTACAATTCGGTATAAGGAATCAGGATAATAAATAAGTTCTTCTTTTGATGAATACAGGCTGTTATTAACCTCATTATTAATAGTAATATTTTTTACTGATCCCTTTTCAGTAAATTCAATCTGAACTTTCCTTGTTCTTAATTCAGGATCTTTAGCCAGATAAATTAGCTTACTCTCCTGTTTCTGAACAGTGTAACTGTTTTTCCATGCGGGCTTATTCAGATCGGAAGTTTTAAATAATTCCAATTCATTTTTCCAGTTGCTTATTTTAATCTTTTTTTCTTCAGACTGCTGGTTCTTCTGTACTTTTTTTAAAACGAGCGGAGAAATTCTATTCAGATTTTCTGCTTCTTTATCAAAAAAGCTTTTCAGATCAAAATAATACTTAGGGGCAGTTTTATCCTGTTTATTACAAGCACTTATTGCCATAACAAATAAAACTGCCGTTAAAAGAAGCTTCATTTTTATATTAAAACATTTCCGGTCATTTTTTCCGGAATAGGAACCTGGAGAATTCTTAAAATGGTAGGAGCAATGTCGCCCAGTTTTCCGTCTTTTATCGATTTATAATCCTTGTCTATTAAAATGCAGGGCACCAGGTTTGTTGTATGGGCTGTGTTTGGCGAACCATCTTCATTAACCATATAATCGGCGTTGCCATGGTCGGCAATGATGATAAAAGAATAGCCTAATTCCAAACCGCATTCAACTACTTTTTGTGCACAACTGTCTACCGTTTCAACTGCTTTAATAACTGCTTCAAAAACACCTGTATGACCTACCATATCTGGGTTTGCAAAGTTAAGGCATACAAAATCAGGCTTGTTATCCTGCAATTCCTGGCAAATCGTATCCCGGATACCCTGAGCGCTCATTTCAGGTTGCAGATCGTAAGTAGCAACTTTTGGCGAAGGAATTAACAGCCGTTTTTCACCTTCAAACTCCTTTTCACGTCCTCCGGAAAAGAAAAAAGTAACGTGCGGGTATTTTTCTGTTTCTGCAATCCGTACCTGCGTTTTCCCGGCTTCTGAGAGCACTTCTCCTAACGTCTGAGTAAGATCTTCTTTCCTGAAAATTACTTTAACATTTTTAAATGTATCGTCATAGCTGGTCATGGTGATGTAATCCAGCGCCAAAGGTTTCAGATCGTATTCAGGAAACGCTTTTTGAGTTAAAGCAATTGTTATTTCCCTTCCCCGATCAGTTCTGAAGTTAAAACAGATTACTACATCGCCATCTTCGATTGTCGCCAGCGGTTTCCCATTCTCATCAACCTTTACAATCGGTTTAACAAACTCATCAGTTACACCTTCAGCATAAGAGGCCTGTATAGAATCAACTATACTGGTTGACGGAGTACCTGCGCCTTTGACCATCAGATCGTAAGCCAGTTTTACTCTTTCCCAGCGATTATCCCGGTCCATAGCATAATAACGGCCTATGGCCGAAGCAATTTTTCCGGTTGAATGGGTAAGATAAGTTTCCAGTTCGCTGATGAAACCAACTCCTGAGTTAGGATCGGTATCTCGTCCATCTAAAAATGCGTGGATAAAAACATTATCAACTTTATGATTGCGGGCAGCATCGCATAAGCCAAATAAATGACGGGTGTGCGAATGAACCCCGCCGTCGGAAACAAGACCTATAAAATGTACTTGCTTATTTTCTCTTTTCGCATAGTCAAAAGCTTCTGTAATTACAGGGTTGGAGGAGAGTTCGCCGTCAAGCACTGCTTTGTGTATGCGGCCTAATTCCTGGTACACAACTCTTCCGGCACCAATATTCATATGCCCTACTTCAGAATTTCCCATCTGGCCGGCGGGCAAGCCAACCGCTTCACCTGATGCTTCGAGTTTTGAATTAGGATATGTTGCTAATAAATGATTAAAAAAAGGCGTTTTGGCTGCAATTATTGCATTTGATTTATCTTGTTTTCCATAGCCCCATCCATCCAGAATAAGGAGTGCTAATTTTTTATTTTCCACCCTGCAAATATACAGGTTGTTTTAAATTGTAAATTACTTTATGAGTTTTATGGTATGTTTTTCGTGTAAGAATTGCTAATATTACGTTATGAACAGAACCTTTAGCAGTATTGCAATAGTTTTTTTCCTTCTCTGGATAATGCCTTTATCTTACGCAAAAGTGGATATTATTGATGAATTGACAGCATTGTTTAAAACAGGAAACTCTAAAGAATTGGCTCATCATTTTGATTCGGATGTTGAACTGACTGTTTTAACGGAAGAAGATGTATATTCAAAAACACAGGCAGAAGCTGTTTTGAAAGACTTTTTCTTAAAACATCCTCCTGCAGGAGTAAAGATTATCCATCGTTTAACATCTAATCCGAATTACCGCTTTGTGGTGTTTATCCTTACTACAGATAAAGGCAGTTTTCGTACCTCGATTTCTATGAAGAATATTGCCGGGAAATTTCTTGTTACAGAAGTGCGAATAGAAGCAAATGAGTAAGTTTTATTCGTAACTTTTATATTTTTGCGGCAAATGACAGAGGAAAATAAAGATTTATTGCACAATTTTATCCGACAGGCATTAACGGAAGATGTTGGTGACGGAGATCATACTTCTCTTGCAACTATTCCAGCAGGAAAACAAGGCAAAGCCCGGCTTATAATAAAAGAAAACGGCGTTTTAGCAGGTATTCATGTTGCCGATGCAATTTTTAAAGAAGTAGATTCTAACCTTAAAACAGAAATATTTATAGAGGATGGAAGGGAAGTAAAACCCGGAGATATAGTTTTACATGTAAGCGGTAGCATCCACTCTATTCTGGTAGCTGAACGACTTGTTTTAAATACTATGCAACGCATGAGTGGCATTGCAACAACTACCCGCCGGATTGTGAACAAATTGAAAAATACGTCTACTAAAGTTCTGGATACCCGCAAAACTACCCCGAATCTTCGTTTCCTCGAAAAGGCGGCCGTTAAAATTGGAGGAGGAGTAAATCATCGGATTGGACTGTATGATATGATTTTGATAAAAGATAATCATGTGGATTATGCAGGTGGTATTGAACAAGCTCTTTCAGGAGCAAAAGATTATCTTAAAAAAACAAACAGGAATTTACATATTGAAATAGAAGTAAGAAACATAGAAGAGCTTAAACAGGTTATAGATGCTGGTGGTGCAGATAGAATACTTTTAGATAATTTCGATTATCAAACTTTAAAACAGGCCGTTGAGTTAGTCAATGGAAGATTTATCACAGAAGCATCAGGTGGAATAACTGAAGAGAATGTTTATGAATATGCCGAATGTGGAGTTGACTATATTTCTATGGGAGCATTAACTCATTCTGTTAAGAGTCTGGATATGAGTTTAAAGGCAACAGTAGAATAAATTTAAAGTAAAACTTTCAGTTAAATGAGGTTTTAGTTTTAGTATTATTGCAGGCGAATGATATCTATATACTCGATTTCAGCACTTTTGGCAGCGTATCTTTTCGGATCAATTCCTACCGCAGTTTGGATCGGCCAGGCGTTTTATGGTATAGATGTAAGAGAATATGGAAGCGGAAATGCCGGAGCTACCAATACATTCAGGGTATTAGGAAAAAAAGCAGGTATCAGCGTGATGCTTATTGATATTTTCAAAGGATGGACTGCTACCAATCTTGTATATTTAATAGGTCTTTCTGTTACAGGCCCTCAAAATTCCGTACAATTTGTTAACTATCAGCTTGCTTTAGGAATTACCGCGGTTATGGGCCATTTATTTCCTGTTTTTGCCGGTTTTAGAGGGGGGAAAGGTATAGCAACATTATTTGGAATGATATTGGCAGTACATTTCGAGGCAGCTATGCTGTGTGTGAGTGTTTTTTTAATAGTATTATTACTATCAAATTACGTTTCATTAAGCTCAATAGCTGCTGGATTTACGTTCCCTCTTAGTGTAATATTTGTATTCCATACCTCGCTGCGCTCATTGGTATTATATGGAATGTGCATCTGTGTACTGATCCTGGTTACACATCAAAAAAACATTGAGCGGATATTAAAAGGGAAAGAATCCAAGGTAAATCTCTTTAAGAGAAAAACCGCCTGACATTTTTAAATGTTAAAGCACAAAACAGAAATGTATGAAAGGACTTAAATTTAACTTAATTTTTTTATTCGTACTGCTGCTGGCTGCCTGTGCAACAGTTCCTTTAACCGGAAGGAAGCAGCTTAGCCTGGTAGACGAATCACAAATACAGCAAGAAGCAACCCAGGCTTACAAACAATTTCTAGGCGATCCCAAAACCAAGGTTATTAAAAACTCTGCTGATGCACAAAGAGTAAAATCTATTGGAAATAAGATCGCGTCTGCCATTGACAGATATATGAGAGAAAATGGCTATGGCGATCAGTATAACTACAACTGGGAATTTAATCTGGTAGAAAGTAAAGAAATCAATGCATGGTGTATGCCGGGAGGTAAAGTGGCAGTTTATACCGGAATTTTACCAGTTACAGCAACTGATGCAGGATTAGCAACAGTAATGGGGCACGAAATTGCGCATGCAATTGCCCACCATGCGTCAGAACGAGCATCTCAAATGACAGCAGCGCAGTTGGGTGGAGGCGTGGTAGGAGTGGCTTCAGGCGGGTCTGAAATAATTGGCCAGCTATATGGTTTGGGCGGCCAGTTAGCACTGCTCAAATATTCCCGCAATCAGGAAAGTGAAGCAGACCGTCTCGGTTTGATCTTTATGGCAATGGCAGGTTATAATCCTGCTAAGGCAATCGACTTCTGGCAAAGAATGGCAAGTGCTAAAGAAGGAAGTGGTGCTCCGCCAGAATTTTTAAGTACTCACCCGAGTGATGAAACCCGTATACGGAATCTTCAGAAACGCTTGCCTGAAGCTCAAAAATACTATAAACCTTAAAAAGTATTACTAAGCAAGGTAGAAGAACAACCTTTTTTTAATGAAGCCTTTTCAATTATTGAAAAGGCTTATTTGTTTACCACTGCTTTCAACTTATCCTGTTAAGAGTTTTCCTAGGCAGAACCTGGAATTAAAACTGAGTTTCGCCGAAATTTATCCACCCTGCAACACCTCCAGAATAGCTTTTGCTTTTAACAGGCACTCTTCATATTCTTTATCCGGAGCAGAATCAAAAGTAATAGCACTTCCGGTTTGGAAAGAAAGATATTTAGAAGAAGAATTGTACAAAAGCGTTCGGATAATCACATTGAAATCAAAATCGCCATCGGGAGAAAAATATCCTACAGCTCCTGAAAATATGCCTCTTTTTGTACGTTCATATTGCTCAATTAATTGCATAGAACGAATTTTCGGTGCGCCCGTCATGGATCCCATTGGAAAGGTATTTTTAATCAGTTGTGTAACTGGAAGAAGTGGATTTGCTTCACATACAACTGTAGAAATCATTTGGTGAACCTGTTTAAAGCTATATATGCCAAATAGTTCTTCTACTTTTACCGTATTGGGAATAGCAGACTTCGTAAGGTCGTTCCTGACGAGGTCAACAATCATTACATTTTCGGCCTGTTCTTTTAAGTTTTCTCTTAAACTTTTTTTTATTGCGATGTCTTCTGCTGCTTTATCACTTCTTTTTGCGGTTCCTTTTATTGGCTGCGAGATAAGCTTGGATTTCCTTTTTCTTAAAAACCGCTCAGGAGTAGCAGAAAGTATGTATTTATCTTTTAGCCTGAAAAAATTTGAAAAAGGGGTGGGAGATATCTGATTTAATTTTTTATACACTTCAACAGGATTAACAGACGAGTGATCAGAGTAAAATTCCTGGCAAAAATTAATTTCGTAAATATCTCCCACAGAGATATGATGTTTTAGCTGGTCTACTGCAGCGATATATTCCGATCTTTCAAACCGTTGCTTTACCTGTCCTGGATACCCGATATTGTTATCAGACGGAACGCATTTCAAGATGTTTTCATAAACTTCATCCGGATTTTCAGAACGTATTTGTATAGATTGAGATTTTATTAAAATCAGGTGTTCGGGAACAAAAAAGAAAAGATCAGGAAAATGGAGTTGGTCTGGATTTGAAGATTTCAGGTCTTCGGTTTCATTTTTAAGGTCATAGCTAAGAAAGCCCAAAGCCCAGCTTTTATGCGAATCCAAAAATGATTGTAATTCTGCAAAGGCATTTCCGGTAGCTGCTTTTAATTCGGATTTGCTTCCTGCAGCTATTAAAACATCAAAAGCGGAATACGGATCAGCAAAGCCATTTGAATCAAAAAAACAGGCTACCTCAAACGAAGCAGCCCATTCCAAAGCTTTATATTTAAACAGCTCTTTGTGTTGTAACTGATATGTATTTTCCTTCAGCATGCTAAAATAAGCGTAGCTGAAGTCTTAGTTTAGAATCAGCGTTTGTACTCTGTCTGGCCCTACAGATAAATATCGTACAGGAACCTGCAGCTCTGTTTCCAGGTATTCTAAATAAGCCTGTAATTTAGCAGGGATTTGCTCAGGCGATCGGATCTCTGTTAAATCCTCATTCCATCCTTCAAGTTCCTTTAATACCGGAACTGCAGGAACAGAGCAAATATCATACGGCATGTAATCAATTACCTCACCATTATACTGATAATGTGTGCAAACATTGATTTTAGAAAATCCGCTTAAAACATCAGCCTTTGTCATAACAAGTTCGGTTACGCCATTCAGCATAATTGCATATTTTAAGGCAGGAAGATCAATCCAACCACATCTTCTGGGACGGCCGGTAGTTGCCCCAAATTCATGTCCTACCTTACGAAGTTCTTCTCCAGTTTCATCGTGCAGTTCTGTTGGAAAAGGGCCGCCACCAACACGTGTACAATAAGCTTTAAAAATGCCTATCACTTTTCCAATCTTTTGTGGAGCAACACCCAATCCTGTGCAAGCACCCGCTGTGGTTGTATTTGAAGAAGTTACAAAAGGGTAAGATCCAAAATCAACATCCAGCATGGTACCCTGAGCACCTTCGGCAAGTACCGTTTTTCCTTCTTTAAGATATTTATTAACAAAATGTTCACTGTCAACCTGCGGAATGGTCCTTAAAAATTCTATAGCTTCAAAAAACGCCCTTTCCTTTTGAGAAAAGTCCGGAATTTCTCCATAGTGCGAAAGGATGGATTTATGCTTGTTTACCAGCTTTTCGTAGCGCTCAATAAAGTCCGGAAGCAGGATATCACCTACACGAAGTCCGTTCCTTCCGGTTTTATCCATGTAAGTCGGGCCTATTCCTTTTAAAGTTGATCCGATTTTGCCTTCTCCCATGCGGCTTTCTGATGCGGCATCCAAAAGCTGGTGTGTTGGAAGTATCAGGTGCGCTTTGCGGCCAATAACTAGCTTTTTAGCTTCAACAGGATCAAAACCACTTTTTTTAAGATTATCAAGTTCCCGTTTTAAAATTATCGGATCAATTACTACACCATTTCCAATCAGATTCATGGTTTTTTCATTGAAAATCCCGGAGGGAATTGTGTTCAGTACGTATTTCTGATTATCGAACTCAAGTGTATGCCCTGCATTTGGCCCGCCTTGAAAGCGTGCTATCAAATCATATTCAGGGCTCAGAACGTCCACAATTTTTCCTTTTCCTTCGTCGCCCCATTGAAGGCCTAATAAAACGTCAACTGCCATTATAAATTAAAGAGAGATTTAAATTAATTATTAGAGTAAGATTCACAGAAACCTGCTTTCAGTTTAGTGCAATTGCCATACAGGTTAAGTGAGTGATGTTTGATGTCAAATTTAAGGAGGTCGCCCATCATACTTTGTATTTGCCCGACTCTCGGATCACAGAATTCTACTACTTTTCCGCAATCAAGGCATATGATGTGATCATGTTGTTTGTATCCGTACGATTTTTCAAACTGAGCCATGTTTTTACCAAACTGGTGCTTGGTAACAAGGTCACACGAAACTAAAAGCTCCAGCGTGTTGTAAACCGTTGCCCGGCTTACCCTGTATTTTTTATTCTTCATGTGTATGTACAGAGATTCTACATCGAAATGGTCATTCCGAGAATAGATTTCCTCCAGAATAGCAAAACGTTCCGGAGTTTTACGGAGATTTTTGTTTTCCAGGTAGGCCTCGAAAATTTTTTTAACCATGCTGATGGTTTCTTGTCCCGGCATATTCGTTTTTACTTGCGTTCAAATTTATCTAAAAAAAACAGAATCCTAAATTTTCTTTTAGGAGGCTTTCCCAATCCGCTCAGTATCAGAGTCAAACCGTGTAACCGAAGTTACGCCTTTTACCTGTTTCAACCTTCTTATCAGATTGTCAAGATGATGGGTGTCGTTTACATAAACCATGATGGAGCCTTCAAAAATTCCTTCATTACTGTCTACAGTAATAGAACGCATGTTTACCTTAAAATCGTTTGAAATAACGGTAGTTAATTTATTTATTAAGCCCATGTCGTCAATTCCGGTAATACGAAGTCCGGTTAAAAAGGCCAGTTCCTTTTGAGAAGTCCATTTTGCCTTCACAATCCGGTAACCATAGCTCGACATTAATTTAGCTGCATTCGGACAATTGGTACGATGAATTTTGATGCCGTCGTTAATGGTTATGAACCCGAAAACATCGTCGCCGGGAATAGGATTACAACAATTAGAAAGTTTGTAGTCAATCTTTTGCATGTCCTCGCCAATCAAAAGGGTATCGCTGTCCCTCGCTGCCTTTACTTTATTACGGATACCTTCTATCTGCGATTCTTCGATAATTTGTGGCGACCTGTTTTCTACTACCTTTTCAGAAGCCTGAAATTCTTTCAGATCTTTTAAATCCAGTTCTCCTTTGGCTACATTATAGAAAAGATCAAGCGTTGAACCCAGTTTAAAGAAGTTCGTAAGCTTGGTGATATTTTCGGTATTGTACGTTATTTTTAATGATTTTAATTTACGTTCGAGTATTTCTTTACCCTCTTCGGCAACACGGCGTTTTTCTTCTTTAAGGGCTGATTTAATCCGCGATTTGGCTTTTGCTGTTACTACAAAACTCAGCCAGTCTTCTTTGGGGCTTTGCTTGCCTGAAGTTATAATTTCAACCTGATCACCATTTTGCAGTTGGTAAGAAAGCGGAACCAGTTTATGATTTACCTTGGCACCGATACATTTTGCTCCGAGGTCGGAATGGATTTCAAAAGCAAAATCCAAAGCGGTAGCATTCATCGGAAGTTGTATCAATGCTCCTTTTGGCGTAAAAATAAAAATCTCATCCGAGAACAGGTTCATCTTGAAATCATCCAGAAAGTCCAGAGCATTGGATTCGGGATTGCTTAACAGTTCTCTTACTTTCTGTATCCACTGATCTAAGCCGCTGTCAGACGAAGATTCTTTGTATTTCCAGTGAGCAGCAAAACCTTTTTCTGCAATCTCATTCATGCGTTTGGTACGGATCTGAACTTCTACCCATTGTCCTTTTGGTCCCATTACCGTTGTGTGCAGCGATTCGTATCCGTTGGCTTTAGGAGAGGAGACCCAGTCACGTAAACGGTCAGGATTTGGCCTATAAAGGTCTGTAACAATTGAGTACGCTTTCCAGCAATCGGCTTTTTCATGTTCAAGATGACTGTCTAAAATAATACGAATAGCAAAAAGATCGTACACTTCTTCAAAGGGTACTCCTTTTTTCCGCATTTTATTCCATATGGAATGTATTGATTTTGGCCTTCCGTAAACCGAGGCATGCAAGCCCTGTTCATGCAGAATTTCCTTTATCGGTCCTATAAATTCTTTTACATAAAGTTCCCGTTCGGCTTTTTTCTCGTTCAGCTTTCGGGCAATAAATTTATAAGTCTCAGATTCCATGTATTTCATGGAAAGATCTTCTAGTTCTGATTTTAAGGCGTATAAACCAAGGCGATGAGCCAGTGGCGCATATAGATAAACTGTTTCTGATGATATCTTAAGCTGTTTATCACGTGGCATAAAGTCCATGGTCCGCATATTATGCAAACGGTCGGCGAGTTTTATAAGGATTACCCGTACGTCATCTGCTAGGGTAAGAAGCATTTTTCTGAAATTCTCCGCCTGAAGTGAGCTGTTGTAGTCAAAAACACCGGATATCTTTGTTAAACCGTCAATGATTTTGGCAACTTTTTTACCAAACTCTCTTTCAATATCATCCAGTGTAATGGCAGTATCTTCTACCACATCATGCAATAAGGCGCAAACAATAGAAGTTGTGCCTAATCCAATTTCTTCAGCGGCAATCTGTGCAACAGCAATAGGATGATAAATATAAGGTTCACCTGATTTTCGCCTCATATCCTTGTGGCTTTCTAATGACATATTGAAAGCCTGGCGTATCAGCCGTTTATCTCCTTTTTGCAAAGTAGGTTTACAAGCCCTTAATAAAGCACGGTATCGTTTTAAAATTTCTTTTTTTTCAGCTTCCAGATCGATCACAATCTCATTCATATCTCAATTATAAAGCTTCTGTAATTAAAAACGAATTTGATAACCTTCGGGGTTACATTTTCGTATATTCTGATATTAATAAATAAATTATTTCAGTGTATTTTTGCACTACTAAATTTATGAAAATTTTGAGGTTTGCGGCCGTTTTGTGTTTGTTTTTTGTAAATCTTACATTCTGTGCAGCGCAGGAAAAATACGATCCATATGTTAAGGGCAAAAACGATACCATTCGTGTAGCTCTGACAAAAGTGGAAGAAGAGCTTATTCCATGGATGCCCTTACCTGAAATTGTAGTATTTGATTCACGGATTTACAGAAGTGCTGCCGACAGGGCAAAATTCTACCGTTTGCGCTACAATGTTTTAAAAGTAATGCCTTACGCTTTGTTTGCACGCGATCGTTACAATAAACTGCAACAGGACCTCGCTATTACTAAAAACCGGAGAGAGCAGCGGAAACTGGTTAAAGCCTGTGAAAAAGAAATAAAAGATATGTTTAACCGGGAAATTAAAAATATGACAATAACCCAGGGCGAAATATTGATTAAGCTGATTGACAGGGAGACAGGAAATAGCAGTTATGACATGCTTAAAGAACTAAAGGGAGGCTTTTCAGCTTTCTTTTACCAGTCTATAGCAAGGGTTTTTGGGCATAATCTTAAAGAACAGTATGATGCCCAGCAGGAAAGGGATATAGAAACAATTATTCAATCGTCTGCTTACAGGTATAACAGGTATAATTGATAATTTCTTTAACTGCAAAATATGAAATAGATTTAAGGGTTTAGTGATGCTTTAATTGTTAAATTTGACCCACAAATTTGCTGAATCATTAAACAAATTCTTCTGAATGAAATTAGATATCCTCGTATTTGCCGTTCACCCGGATGACGCTGAACTTGGCTGTTCCGGAACCATTATAAAACATATTAAACAAGGAAAAAAGGTTGGAATTGTTGACCTGACACGCGGAGAGCTGGGAACAAGAGGGACTGCAGAAACACGTGACAAAGAAGCTGCCGATTCTGCAACTATTCTTGGATTAACAATACGTGAAAATTTGGCAATGCGGGATGGCTTTTTCAAAAATGATGAAGAGCATCAGCTACGGGTTATTGAAAAGATCCGGCAGTATCAGCCGGAGATTATTTTATGTAATGCGTTGCACGATCGTCACCCAGATCATGGCAGGTCCGGAGATCTGGTAAACGATTCAGTTTTCCTTTCGGGACTTATTAAGATCAGAACCGAATATGCGAGTGTAGTACAGGAAGCATGGCGCCCCCGCTTACTGCTGCAATTTATACAGGATGCTTATATAAAACCGGATATTTTAATAGATGTAAGCGAGTTCTGGGAGCAAAAAGTTGCCAGTATTCAGGCATTTAAAAGCCAGTTCTATAATCCGGATTATACGGAGGAAGAGAATGAAACGTATATTTCAACCCCCGAGTTTTTAAAAGTAGTAGAAGCCCGGGCAAGAGAGTTTGGAAAATATATCAATGCTCCGTATGCCGAAGGATTTACGTGCCGCCGATTGCTGGGTGTAGATAACCTGTTTCAGTTGCAATAGTTAAAGAGTACGAAGTATCTTTTCCATTGCATTTATTCCTTCATCGATATGTTCTTTCCGGATTGTTAATGCCGGCCTGAAGCGAATGGTGGATTCACCGCAACCCAGAAACATTACTCTGTTTTCAAAACCTTTTTGAATGAAAGCGTTCCGGCGTTTTTTGTCAGGAAAATCAAAAGCGGTAAGTAAGCCTTTACCTCTCACATTCTGTACCACTTCGTATTTCTGAGCAATTTGGTGAAGGTGTTGTTGTAAATATTCTCCCACTTCAGCGGCATTTTCAATCAGATTATCTTCCTGAATTATTTCCAGGATTTTAGTTGCCCTTACCATATCAACCAGGTTACCGCCCCAGGTAGAATTTATTCGTGAAGGGACAGAAAAAACATTTGTCTCTATTTCATCTACTTTATTCCCTACAAGTATCCCGCATACCTGCATTTTTTTACCGAATGTTATCATATCAGGTTGCGCTTTGTCACCAAAATGTTCATGGCACCAGAATTTGCCGCTTATACCCACCCCGGTTTGTACTTCATCGTAAATTAGAAAACACTCATTCTCATCGGCAATAACACGCAGCTGTTCAAAAAATTCTTTTCGTATATGATGATCGCCCCCTTCTGCCTGTACAGGTTCAATAATAATTGCGCATATCTCATCCTTATTCTTCTGGAAAGCTTTTTTTACAAGATCTAATGACAATTCTTCTTTTATACGAAGTTCCGGCAGATTCTGTTCAGTAAGGGGAAAGCGGGCTATGGGTGGAGGAATGCGAGGCCAGTCGAATTTCGCATACCATTTTGTTTTTTCGGGCGAAGTATTGGTAAGGCTCATGGTATAGCCTGTTCGTCCATGAAATGCATGCTCAAAATGCAGAACTTTTGTTCCCGTTTCCTGGTCATATCCTTTTTGAAAATTCTTCTGAACTTTCCAGTCCATAGCTGTTTTTAAAGCATTCTCAATAGCAAGGCCTCCCCCGGCAATAAAGAACGCGTGCTGCAAGTAGCCCGGCATACCAAATTTCGAAAAGGTATCTACAAACTGGGCGTACTGCTGGGTATATATATCAGAATTTGAAGGATTAGTTAAAGCTGCCAGCATCAGATTTTTTTTAAATGATTCGTCAGCAAGCATTTTAGGATGATTATATCCTAAAGGTACAGAAGCAAAACAGGTAAAAAAATCCAGTAGCCGGCGATTGTACTTGGAATCGTAAATATAAACGCCTTCACTTTTTTCCATATCAAAAGTAAGGTCATATCCATCTGCAAGTAAATGTTTATTGAGAGCAGGTTGCACCTGAGCGGGTGGAATAGATAAATTGTACATAATCCTCCTGTTTTTCCAAATTTAAGAAAAAGCGGGGGTTGAACGAATTATATCAGCTTATGCGGTTGGGAGGATTTCTTTAAACTTTTCTTTCATGCCTAACAAGCCGAATAATCCCCCTGTATGAATAGCTGCAATTTTTGCGCCTTGTTTAAAATGATCCTTTTCAATAAGGTCGAACAAGGCGTACATCATTTTGCCGGTATAAACAGGATCAAGCAGGATTCCTGATCTGGAAGAGAAATTATGGATAAATTTTAAAAGCTCCGGTTTAGTTTTAGCATAACCTCCAAAATGATAAGTAGTATGAAGAGAAAAAGGATAATCGCCGATTAATAGCTTATTAATCTCCACCCTTAGAAACTCTCCATTTTTCAATACCGGAACGCCGTGGAAATGGCAGGAAGGAATTCTGGAAGACAATCCCTTAATTATTCCTGCGGCAGTAGCACCGGTTCCGCAGGCACAAAAAACATGACCGAAATCTCTATCAAGTTCATCTGCAAGTTCAGAACAACCTCTCACAGCTTCTTCCGAATATCCTCCTTCATCAATAAAAAAGGCAGAAGTATCAGCGCTGAATCTTTCATTATATAAGGTGCGTTTGTCTCGGTAGTGTTCCCTGTCAACAAATTGTAACTCCATTCCGAAAAGCTTACATAGCAGAAGCACTTCGTTCTCTACAGCTTCTCCGCGTACAATTCCGACAGCTTTAAATCCAAACTTTGCGGCGGCACAAGCTGTAGCCAGTAAATGATTTGACCATGCTCCGCCAAAGGTTACCAGCTTATTTTTACCTTCTTTTTCTGCTTTCAAAAGCAGGTATTTCAGCTTACGCCATTTATTTCCTGAGATAAAGGGATGAATAAGATCATCTCTTTTTAAGAAAACACGGACACCTTTATCAATGAAAAGAGGGTGGGAGATTTGTTCTGTCGGGCTATAAAACTTCAGATCTATCATCTTAAGATAAATAAAAAAGCTCCTTTTACGGAGCTCTACTGTATCTTACTATTCAGTTTATTTGCCAAATCCTAAACCAATACCTGCATTTACTGAACTGTATTCGCCCAAGCTATAAGCTGCGAAAAGACGGAAAACTGCCAGGTTTAGCTGGAAACCGACATTGCCGCGTAAGCCGCTTATATCCGTTTTGTTGGTTTTTACAGGATCTGTGTAAGTAGTATAAGTTGGCACGGTCAGGAGAAAGTCGGTTATAACAGGATAATTGCCTTTTAATGCCACATCGGTTTTAGAAGTATTGTAGCCAACACTAACAAAAGGGATAAAGGCAAGCAGTTTTTTAGATAAAATAACTTCTGCATTAACGCCCGAAAGCTTTGCCTTTAGTTGCTGATTCGAGAAATCTGTATTCTGCTGCAGGTCTTTAGGTTGTGCATTTCCAACGGGTCTTGCATCCAGATCCAGCTTATAATTAAACTGTGTATACCCTAATGCTACTGCCAGATCAAAAGGCAAAACTTTGCTTGCTGTTTTTCCGGCAATCAAAGGCAGAATTTCTAATTTAATTCCTCCTCCAATCATATTTATAGCACCTCCGTTATCAGGAAGTTTTACTTCCGGTATACCCCGAAGCGTGAGATCAATGCCTTTTGGTAAACCGATTGTTCCCTGGATTTGGGCAGTGGGAACTATGGGTAGATTTGCGCCTGCAGGAAGATTGAAAGATTCTAATGTATTTCCGTCACTATCTTTTACATTCATTAACGGACCCGCAACTTTGCTTCCTGAAACAGTAGGAGACAAGGGGTTTTCTCCATTTGCCAATTGAATTGAATTAGATAAGCCCAGGGTAGTCACATCAAAAGTTTTATCCTTTGAAGGAACTAACGATCCTGTTAAGGCAACCCTTAATTCAAAGCGGCCGGCATTTTTTGCTTTGGCGGTATAGTTCCAGCCAGAGTTTAACCCAAAACCGAAACCTTTAAAAAAGGGATTAAGATAAGCTTCTGCCATTTTAGTGGCATCCGCCGGGCTCGATTTAATTAAATCGGAAACATTTGTTTGAGAAAATGCAGCGCTCCATGATACAACGCCTGTTAAAATAAGCATTGTCTGAACAATCTTTTGTATTCTTTTCATGGAGTAAAAATACTATTCTTTGAAGTAAATCTGTTTGATGAGGAAAGGAAAAAAATTGAGAAATACAGCCGCCTTTTTAGTAAAGTTTTTCATCATAGAGTAGAATAGATTGCAATTTTAACAATAATCTTCTGTTAATGTTTACCCGAATAATGATATTTGTGCCGAATGTCAGAAGAAACAGAAATTTCAGAAGCTGAAGAACAAGACCTGTACGAACATTTACGCGTGGTTGTTGATAAAGGGCAAAGTTTGTTGCGTATTGACAAGTTTTTGATGCATCGCATTGAAAATGCATCCCGTAACCGTATTCAAAACGCGATAGACTCGGGGAATGTGCTGGTTAATGAGAAAACAATAAAGGCAAGTTACAAGGTAAAACCCAACGATGTTATCTCCATTGTATTGCCGCATCCGCCTCGGGATACCGAAGTGTATCCGGAAAATATTGCTTTGGAAATTGTTTTTGAAGACGATGATCTGTTGATTGTAAATAAACCTGCCGGAATGGTAGTACATCCCGGATATAATAATTATACCGGAACTTTGGTAAACGGCCTGGTTTATCACTTTCAGCAACTGCCGCAATTACCCGGTAATGACGGACGGCCGGGCCTGGTACACCGGATAGATAAAGATACTTCGGGACTTCTGGTAATAAGTAAAAATGAGAGGTCAATGGCTTTTTTGGCCAAGCAATTTTTTGAGCATAGCATTGAGCGGAAATACCAGGCGCTTGTTTGGGGAGATCTGGAAGATGATGGCACCGTAACCGGATATATTGGCAGAAGCTTAAAAGACAGAAAAGTAATGGCTATATATGATGATGAAACTAAAGGAAAATGGGCTGTTACACATTACAAGGTTTTAGAACGTTTTAATTATGTTACCCTGATAGAATGCCAGCTTGAAACGGGTCGAACGCACCAGATACGGGCACATATGAAGCATATCGGGCATCCTTTATTTAATGACTCCACGTACGGAGGAGATAAGATACTTAAGGGAACCACTTTTTCTAAATATCGCCAGTTTATTGAAAACTGTTTTGAAATTATTCCCCGGCAGGCATTACATGCAAAGTCACTCGGATTTATTCATCCAGGCACAAAAAAATATATTCATTTTGAATCTGCACTTCCTCAGGACTTTACCGAAGTTTTAGAAAAATGGCGTAAATATGTTATCACAAATTCTTCTGTTTAACGTTAAGCACATCATAAAATAATTGCATACATGCCCAGACAGCTCATTAATTATAACGGGGAGATTTTTCCTGCGGATCATCCGGTGTTACCCGTAAATAACAGGGCATTTCGCTATGGCGACGGGTTATTTGAATCGATGCGTGTAATTAACGGAGAGCTTAAATTTGCCGACCGTCATGCAGAGCGGCTTCAGCTTGGTATGAAAACCTTAAAACTGGAAGGTTATTCAAAAATTGATGCTTTTTTTTTAAGAGAAAAGGTAGGGGATCTGTTAAAAAGAACTCAAATTGGGCAGAATGCACGGGTAAGATTGACGGTTTTCAGAGAGGGCGACGGCTTATACACGCCAGTAAATAATAAGTTCGGCTATGCTTTGGAGGTAAGTAAAATAGATGAAGTTATTTACACCAGTAATCAGAAAGGGCTTATTTTGGATGTATACGATGAAGTTACTAAACCGGTAAATGCTCTTTCAAATCTTAAAACGTGTAACTCCCTGGTATATGTGCTTGCAGGAATATTTCGCGTTCAAAATAATCTGGACGAAGTTTTTATATTAAATCACCATGGTTTTTTGTGTGAAACAATGAGCTCAAATGTATTTGTGCTTTACGATAAAAGCCTTTACACTCCCGCGTTAACAGAAGGCTGTGTGGCTGGAGTTATGCGTTCGGTAGTAATGCAGTTAGCTCAGAAAAGTAAGATTCCGGTAATAGAAGCGCAGATAAATCCCGATATTTTAAATGAGGCAGAAGAGGTTTTTATTACCAATTCCATTAAAGGAATACAATGGGTAATGGGATATAATAACAAGCGCTATTTCAATGAAGTAACACGTTTTTTGCTTGGAAAGCTGAACAATTCTCCGAAATAAGCTGTTTCTTTAGCAAAAAGCTTACGCGTGATATCCCATACTTTTTTAATAAAAATATTGCCACCCGATGGTGGAATGATCTATACAGAAACCAATTTAAAACATCTTTTTCCTGAACCTTTAAACGCAATTACGTCTGCTCTCTTTCTTTTCCTGGCACTGTACTGGCTATATAAACTGAGAGGATTTTCTGTAAAACATACTTTTTTAAGCATTGCTACCTGGGTGTTACTGGTAGGAGGGATAGGAGGCATTCTTTACCATGGGCTGCGTAAATACAGTTTTTTTATTTCGCTGGATTGGCTGCCAATCCTGATACTTTGCTTTTTAACCAGCGGCTGGTTCTGGAATAAAATTTTAGGCGGCCCGGTAGCAAGTGTCCTGGTGTTTGCATCCTTTTTCTCGGTTGAATTCTTCACTAATTATTATTACAGTCATGCCAATTCTCATTTTGCCAACAATATGAATTATAGTTTCATGGCCCTGATGGTTTTGGTTCCGGTAATTGTGTATCTTTACCGCACCAACTTTCTGCATGGTAAATGGGTTATATTCGCCTTGCTTTCATTTAGTTTTGCTTTATTTTTCCGGATTTCAGACAAATGGGGAATACTGCAGGTTGGTACACATTTTCTCTGGCATACCTTCGGGGCAGTTGCAACCGCCTGCATGTTCAGATTTATACACAGTCTTAATTCAGAAGTAAAGCTTCGGATTATTTCTCAAAACAAACCCCATGAAAGCTTTATTGCTAATAGATATTCAAAATGATTTTCTTCCCGGTGGTTCTTTGGCTGTTCACGGAGGAGATGAGATAATTCCTGTATGTAATAAATTGCAGGAGCATTTTGACCTCGTAGTTGCAAGTCAGGACTGGCATCCTTGCGGCCATCAAAGTTTTGCCTCCAGTCATCCCGGAAGCCATCCTTTTGATATAATCGAGTTAAATAATTTCTCCCAGGTATTATGGCCCGACCATTGTATTCAGGGAACGGACGGTGCCGCGATAAGTAGGGATCTTTCTACAAATAGGGTAGAAGCCATTTTCAGGAAGGGAACGAACCCGGAAATTGACAGTTACAGCGCGTTCTACGATAATAATTATTTAAGGTCGACCGGCCTTGCCGACTACTTCCGGGGAAAAGGAGTACGCCATGTATATATAGCCGGGTTAGCTGCTGATTACTGTGTTTATTATTCTGCAAAGGACTCTATAGGTGAAGGATTTGATACCCTGATAATAGAAGATGCTACCCGCCCTATAAATGCCGAAGCTTTTACAACAGCAAAGGAAGATATAAAGCGGAGAGGCGGCAAAATTATACAAAGCAGCAGTCTTCTTAAATAAATTTTAATCCCAGCTGAAAGGGTTTTTAGCTGGGATATGCATGATTTTTATATCCGGTATCTTCGGTTGCAGCCATCTTACAAGCTCTTTCATTCCTTCTTCCTCGCTCACTGCATGTCCCAATACTATTAATGAAAGATCTTTTCCTGCCAATCTTGCATCCCGTACAAATTCACTTGTTTCCCACTCCTGAACTTCACCGCAAACTAAAACATCCGGTTTTGTTTTCTGGATAAGGCTTATTTGAGATCGTCCTCCTGCCGAGCCTAAAGAAAATGCGATACGGCTGCAGGCCTGTGAGCGGTCGCCTATTACTCTTACATGAGGAATAGACAATTTCGCTTTAATGCGGTCGATTATCTGAGTCAATGGAGCAGGAGATAACGTAATAACATTCGGATGATTAGGGTCATACAGTTTTTCCCACGCCATGCTTTGTAAAAAGCCGTTTAGTATGCCATCCGGGTTATTAGCGTGCCAGTAATCGTGAAACCTCCAAACAGCAATATTATGTTTCTTAAGCAATTCATTTTTATATTCAAATACTTCATTCTGCTCAAGCCATGCAGTTTCATCTAAATGATTGTAAAAGGTAGGTTCGTGTGCAATGATAAAATTTGCACCTGCTTTGATCGTTTTTTCAATTACCTCAATAGTGGCAAAGGTGGTTGTTACTATTCCGCTTACCACCTGGTTTGGATTGCCTGTTTTTAAAGTATCCACCGTTTGTTTAAACGGCGCTCCGGGGATTTCTTTCAGGATACGATCAATTATCTCCTTAACGGTATAATCCTTTCTATTCCTGAACAGCTGTTCTGCGACAGAAAGGCCCGGCAGCATAAGCAAAGAAGAAGTTCCAACGAAGGTGCTGAAGTTAAGCAGGAACTGTCTTCTTCCATTAGTTTCTTTTATAGTTTTAGCCTTCATAATTTTAATGCTGCTTTTTATATATAAAGTAAACTTTCTGAAGGCGATTAAACAAACAATTTCTTTAAAATAAAGATACTTCTGGTGTTTAATTTTTAATTTGTATCCTGATTGAATTTATAAATGCAATTTCCTGTAAAGAAAATTTCTGCGGTACAAGCGTTTAAAATACTTGGAATATGGACTTTGGCTGCCTTCAGTATTTCTGTTCAAATGTATCTTAATCAAAAGCTCAGAAACCCGGATGCAAACTGGCTCCATCTTTTCATCAGGCAATTGCCTTCCTGGTATTTATGCGCCTTACTTACTCCGGTGATCATGTACATTTATGAGAAGTTTCCTTTAGATACGGCGGAATGGAAGAAAAACCTGAGAATTCAGGTACTGGCTGCCCTTTGCATTTTATCGTTATTTTCTCATTTGCGGCTTTTTGCAATGACTTTTATTATGGATACCAGCATCAGCCGGTTTTCTGCAAAAGAATATTTAAATTCATATCTCTCGCAAGTAGCCTGGGACCTTGCTATTTATATCTTTATCGTCGTTGTTGTTTTTGCCGACAGTGTAAATCTCAAAAGCAAAGAGAATGCGCTGCACACTGCAAAAGTTGAATTAAAGAATACAGAATTAAGAAATCAGCTTCAGGCAGCACAGCTGGAAGCATTGAAATTACAACTGAGTCCGCATTTTCTTTTCAATACTCTAAATACAATAAATTCTTTAATACGAACTTCTGAACATGATAAAGCGATTAAGATTACTTCCCGGCTGGGCGATTTTTTACGCTCCACATTGTATTCAGATACAGAATTAATAGTTGCCTTAAAAAAAGAACTTGAGTTTATTGACCTGTATCTTGCCATAGAAGCTATTCGTTTTGAAGGCCGGCTCAAAATAATTAAGAATATCAGTAACGAATGCCTTAACAAACCGGTGCCCCATTTTATTTTACAGCCACTTGTTGAAAATGCCATAAAACACGGTATTGCAAAACAGAGCAATGCCTCGCAACTGATAATTGAGGCAGTAGTGCAGGAAAATTACTTAACTCTAAGCGTTTTTAATGAGGGGAACTTATTTATAGATTCGGGCAGCAATGGTGGTATCGGATTAATGAATGTAACTTCACGATTGAATGAAATTTACGGGAGTGGGAGTTGTTTTTCCATCAATCATGAGAACGGGGGAGTAAAAGCTGTATTAAAAATTCCTTTAACTTAATGTACGACTGTGTTTACCAATAAAAAAATTTCAATAGTGATTGCGGATGACGAGCCGGCTGCACGAACTTCCATTGAAACCTTGCTTTCGGGAAAAGAAGACATAGATGTTTTGGCAAGCTGTTGCGATGGAAACGAAACTGCCGCTGCAATTATACAGTTGAAACCTGACCTTGTATTTCTGGATATTCAAATGCCTGAACTAAACGGGTTTGAGGTATTGGAAACAGTTAGCAAGGAATATTGCCCGGCTTTTATTTTTGTAACAGCCTTTGATCAATACGCTTTAAAAGCTTTTGAAAAATCAGCGGTAGATTATTTATTGAAGCCCTACGATGACGAACGTTTTTATGCAAGCCTCGATAAGGCAAGGGTGCAGATCCGTAGCAGCACGAATCAGTTAAAAATACAGCAGGCAGAAGCCTTGCTTGCGTTGTTGCAGCCATCGGTAAAGGCAGCTTATAAAAAGAGGCTTTTGGCTAAAAATAACGGTAAGATCAGTTTTGTGCCTGTAGATACAATTTCCTTTATTGAAAGCGAAGGGAATTTTGTAAGGCTTTATACAGGTTCGGAAAGCAGAACAGCAAATTATACTTTTAAACAGCTTTCAGATCTTTTAGATCCGGAAAAATTTGCTCGTATCCATAAATCACATATTGTAAATATAGACCATATCGAAATAATTGAACCTTACCTGCATGGAGATTCTTATATTCTGCTCAAAGACGGAACTAAGCTAAAATTAAGCCGCAACTACAAATCATCCCTCGAAAAAATATTAGAGTAATTTCTTCTTATAGCAATAAAAATGCTTCTTGTCCCGTCTAATGCGCCTCTTGTCAGTTTTTACTTGCAGTGCGGAACCTTGTTCTGTTACTTTAAGAAAAAATGAACAGATGAAAGTTAAATTCATGCTTCTGCTGCTAAGCATTTTCAGTACTTCTGCGGCTTTTTCACAAAATTATTCAGTGCAATGGGCAATGTTTCATGGATGTGAGACGCATTGCGGCATATATCCGTCTAAAAATTACCAGGGCTTTAACGGCTTAAGCTGGAAATTTAAAACGGCTGGTAAAATTTTTTCTTCTCCTGCTGTGTTTGAAGGTGTTGTCTATGTTGGAAGTGAGGATAAGAATTTATATGCTATTGATGTAGAAAACGGTAACCTTTTGTGGAGGTTTAAAACCGGAGGTGCTGTTCACTCTTCTCCTGCTGTGTTTAAAAATACCGTGTATTTTGGAAGTTACGACGGGTATTACTATGCCCTGGATACCAAAACAGGAAAAGAGAAATGGAAATTTAAAACCGGAGGCGAGAAGAAAGTTGGCGGAAAAGCTTATTGGACAATGAAACCTGCCGATATGTATATGGAGGATTTGTATGATTATTTCCTTTCATCCCCGGTAATTAATAAAGACGATAAACATCTCACAGTTTATTTCGGCAGCAGCGACGGTAATATGTATGCTCTCGATGCAGAAAGCGGAGAATTAAAATGGAAATTTAAGACCAACGGAATTGTCCGCTCAAGTCCCGCTTTAGCTGATAATACGCTTTATTTCGGCAGTTGGGATACTTATATGTATGCGTTGGATGCATATACAGGCAAAGAGAAATGGAAGTTTAAGACTGGTGATGACCCGCAATATCATTTAATGGAAGGTATAGAATCTTCTCCTGCTTACGATGATGGTGCTATTTATTTTGGATCAAGAGACGGCTATTTTTACGCTTTAGATGCCGGTAGCGGAAAGCTTGTCTGGAAATATTCAGCAAACGGATCCTGGGTAGTAAATACGGCTGCTGTTAAAGATAGGATCGTTTATTTCGGCACTTCTGATTCTTTTCTTTTTTTAGCACTCGACGCTAAAACCGGTAAGGAAAAATACCACTTTAAAGCCAATGGCTATTTATATTCATCGCCTGCAATTGCAGGTAATGCCCTTTATTTTGGTGATTATACAGGCAAGCTTTATGCATTAAACCTGAATAGCGGCGAAAGACAGGATGAGTTTGCTACAGCGGGAAGAAAGAAATATGCCTCGGAAATCCTAAATAAAGAAGGAAATATTGATTTCAGTTTTGTTGCAGGTACCAGAGATGCTTCTTTATACCAGACGAGTGTTGAAGTAATGAATGAACTTTATCAGCTGGGGCCTATTGTTTCCTCTCCGGCAATTGTTGCCGGAACTGCGTTTTTTGGCAGTGCCGACGGGTATTTGTATGCATTAAATTTAAAGGAGAGCCCTGCACCTGCCGTCAACACCGCTTCTGAGCATCACCATTAACTTACCCTTGCTAACCATTTTTAGGGATAAATATGTCATATTTATCCCCTTTTTATTTTTTAGGATTTATTAAAGGTTCAAAAATTTATCTTCGCAAGAAAAACTTATGGATAACTACTTCAACATACTAACTCAAACAAGGAAAAACTTTCTGAATGTTTTGTCGGGCCTTTCAATTGAAGAGGTAAACCGGATTCCGGCTAATTTTAATAACAATCTTATCTGGCATTTGGGCCATATCATTGGAAGTCAGCAGGCTTTATGCTATCAACTTTCGGGTAATACGGCAAAGGTAGATATGGAAGTTTTTACAAAGTACAGGAAAGGAACAAAGCCCGAAAGTTTTATCCACCAAAGTGAATATACCTCACTTCAGGAACTTGCTGTAAGTACTTTGCAGGATCTTGAAAAAGATTATGCCGATAAAATCTTTTCATCTTATACAAGCTATCCTACCAGCTATGGAGTGGAATTAAATAGTATTGAGGATGCAATCCGCTTTGTAGCAGTACATGAGGGCCTGCATTTGGGATATATTATGGCCTTAAAACGGGCGTTGAATAGTTAATGAACGTTTTTGCAGAAGTTGTGATTTGCTTTCAGATTTGTTCTTTGCGATATTAGCCACAACTTTGCCTTTAGCTTTGAGTTCCGAGCCGTAGTTGTGATTTGCTTTCAGATTTGTTCTTTGCGATATTAGCCACAACCCGGCGTTAATGTCATTGGCCCTTTATCGTGTTGTGATTTGCTTTCAGATTTGTTCTTTGCGATATTAGCCACAACGATCTTTAGAAAAGTAGCCTGCTATCTGTAGTTGTGATTTGCTTTCAGATTTGTTCTTTGCGATATTAGCCACAACACAACAACACCACGTCACGACACCCCAAATGTTGTGATTTGCTTTCAGATTTGTTCTTTGCGATATTAGCCACAACGATCTGACAGGGATATGCTCATCGGCATAAGTTGTGATTTGCTTTCAGATTTGTTCTTTGCGATATTAGCCACAACCCCGCTTTTTGCAGACATCAGTGGCAAACAAGTTGTGATTTGCTTTCAGATTTGTTCTTTGCGATATTAGCCACAACCTTTTTTGATTTTATTCGTACCTCATAAAAGTTGTGATTTGCTTTCAGATTTGTTCTTTGCGATATTAGCCACAACTTGGTATTTAAACAGGGAGATTCAATCGCTGTTGTGATTTGCTTTCAGATTTGTTCTTTGCGATATTAGCCACAACGAACCAACAGTCTTTAACGCAACAACGGTAGTTGTGATTTGCTTTCAGATTTGTTCTTTGCGATATTAGCCACAACACATTTTTTAATTTGCTATATTCAAATATAGTTGTGATTTGCTTTCAGATTTGTTCTTTGCGATATTAGCCACAACGAAAAAAAGAAATAGAAATGTTCACAGGTGTTGTGATTTGCTTTCAGATTTGTTCTTTGCGATATTAGCCACAACTAACCTCAAGATATGAAATTAGAGCTATCAGTTGTGATTTGCTTTCAGATTTGTTCTTTGCGATATTAGCCACAACCCCAGTTTTCAAACCTATCGGCAACAGATCGTTGTGATTTGCTTTCAGATTTGTTCTTTGCGATATTAGCCACAACCTAATGGACTTCTACCAAATGTCACGTTTTGTTGTGATTTGCTTTCAGATTTGTTCTTTGCGATATTAGCCACAACCCGGGAAATATAGCCTGAAAAGAACACCCTGTTGTGATTTGCTTTCAGATTTGTTCTTTGCGATATTAGCCACAACTTGATTTGGTAGAAGCAAACAAGAAAGTGGTTGTGATTTGCTTTCAGATTTGTTCTTTGCGATATTAGCCACAACCATGTCTTAGTTCCTCCTTAGTATGTTTCTGTTGTGATTTGCTTTCAGATTTGTTCTTTGCGATATTAGCCACAACTAGGCTTACCTTTGTCAGCGCCTGATTATAGTTGTGATTTGCTTTCAGATTTGTTCTTTGCGATATTAGCCACAACGCTGACTTAACGCTCATATCTTCCACACCTGTTGTGATTTGCTTTCAGATTTGTTCTTTGCGATATTAGCCACAACGATTGCGCCATCCATTCTGGTTAACAGGCTGTTGTGATTTGCTTTCAGATTTGTTCTTTGCGATATTAGCCACAACAGCCTGTTTATTTACCTGAGGGAGGGAGTTGTTGTGATTTGCTTTCAGATTTGTTCTTTGCGATATTAGCCACAACGACAAACAGTGATTGCCGGAAGTCAACCACGTTGTGATTTGCTTTCAGATTTGTTCTTTGCGATATTAGCCACAACACAAACAGTGATTGCCGGAAGTCAACCACAGTTGTGATTTGCTTTCAGATTTGTTCTTTGCGATATTAGCCACAACTACAAGGGAAGACGCAGAAAGAGTAATGATGTTGTGATTTGCTTTCAGATTTGTTCTTTGCGATATTAGCCACAACATCAAGGAACTACAATTACAATAGCTTCCTGTTGTGATTTGCTTTCAGATTTGTTCTTTGCGATATTAGCCACAACCCGGACGCAGAAATCATAAACGCCGCTATGTTGTGATTTGCTTTCAGATTTGTTCTTTGCGATATTAGCCACAACAACCAAATTACAAAACCTAAAAGTCCGACTGTTGTGATTTGCTTTCAGATTTGTTCTTTGCGATATTAGCCACAACGGATTTAAAAAGGCCATCTTTCCAGCTGCCGTTGTGATTTGCTTTCAGATTTGTTCTTTGCGATATTAGCCACAACGTTAAGGATCTTTAACCGAGATCCTTAACCGTTGTGATTTGCTTTCAGATTTGTTCTTTGCGATATTAGCCACAACCATCTTCGTGCAATTCTTTGCAGGCTTCGGTTGTGATTTGCTTTCAGATTTGTTCTTTGCGATATTAGCCACAACGCCCCATAAGCTTACATTTAATGTTTTAGTGTTGTGATTTGCTTTCAGATTTGTTCTTTGCGATATTAGCCACAACGGCAACATTTAAGTCTGAACTCGACAAACTGTTGTGATTTGCTTTCAGATTTGTTCTTTGCGATATTAGCCACAACATTTTCTAACGTGCTTACTTTTTGAGTGTCGTTGTGATTTGCTTTCAGATTTGTTCTTTGCGATATTAGCCACAACGAATCAGCCGTTTCAATTATTACGGAAGCGTTGTGATTTGCTTTCAGATTTGTTCTTTGCGATATTAGCCACAACATAATTTCAAAGGAAATCTCAATGTAAACGTTGTGATTTGCTTTCAGATTTGTTCTTTGCGATATTAGCCACAACTGTGTGTCTAAAATTTTATCGCCGGGTTTTGTTGTGATTTGCTTTCAGATTTGTTCTTTGCGATATTAGCCACAACTTAAATTCACATAAGAGCTTTCTTCTTCTTGTTGTGATTTGCTTTCAGATTTGTTCTTTGCGATATTAGCCACAACCGCATCCGTTTTCAGGATGATAAAACCCGTGTTGTGATTTGCTTTCAGATTTGTTCTTTGCGATATTAGCCACAACGAAAGAGGTCTACAGTGCCATGTCCGAAGGTTGTGATTTGCTTTCAGATTTGTTCTTTGCGATATTAGCCACAACACAAATACTAAAAAGGTAGGCGCTGAACTTGTTGTGATTTGCTTTCAGATTTGTTCTTTGCGATATTAGCCACAACTTATTCTCTTTGGGAAAAGTGGAAGTTGTAGTTGTGATTTGCTTTCAGATTTGTTCTTTGCGATATTAGCCACAACAATTGTAGTAACAACCCATTTTGGCGCTCGTTGTGATTTGCTTTCAGATTTGTTCTTTGCGATATTAGCCACAACTCCCGCGATTCTCTTATACAGATGATTATAGTTGTGATTTGCTTTCAGATTTGTTCTTTGCGATATTAGCCACAACGGATGGAAGCCACAAAACCTCGCTGCTGTAGTTGTGATTTGCTTTCAGATTTGTTCTTTGCGATATTAGCCACAACTCTTCCATTTATGAAACACTATCTCAACTGTTGTGATTTGCTTTCAGATTTGTTCTTTGCGATATTAGCCACAACTTTCAGTATTTGCACGTCACCCACCATTTTGTTGTGATTTGCTTTCAGATTTGTTCTTTGCGATATTAGCCACAACTTTCAGTATTTGCACGTCACCCACCATTTTGTTGTGATTTGCTTTCAGATTTGTTCTTTGCGATATTAGCCACAACTCCGAATCACAGGCCTGGAGAACCCAATGGTTGTGATTTGCTTTCAGATTTGTTCTTTGCGATATTAGCCACAACAATAAGCGTGATGTGGTTGAGGCATGGTTAGTTGTGATTTGCTTTCAGATTTGTTCTTTGCGATATTAGCCACAACTTAGTTGAAAATGGACTATTTTTGGGCATAGTTGTGATTTGCTTTCAGATTTGTTCTTTGCGATATTAGCCACAACAGTTTTGGAATCAGGAGAAATCCAAGTTTGGTTGTGATTTGCTTTCAGATTTGTTCTTTGCGATATTAGCCACAACATTGTAATTTACCGTTACTGGATAGGGGGGTTGTGATTTGCTTTCAGATTTGTTCTTTGCGATATTAGCCACAACAAGCTGTTGAAGGTGCTGCCATGTCTTTAAGTTGTGATTTGCTTTCAGATTTGTTCTTTGCGATATTAGCCACAACCACGGTAAATTGCAGGTTATGGGTGCTGTTGTTGTGATTTGCTTTCAGATTTGTTCTTTGCGATATTAGCCACAACACAGCGTAAAGAATTACAGGATCTATAACGGTTGTGATTTGCTTTCAGATTTGTTCTTTGCGATATTAGCCACAACAGAGGATGCTTTTTTGGTTTACGAGGCATAGTTGTGATTTGCTTTCAGATTTGTTCTTTGCGATATTAGCCACAACTTTATCCCATTTGTCCCGGCGGTAGAATCAGTTGTGATTTGCTTTCAGATTTGTTCTTTGCGATATTAGCCACAACTGATCTATAAAGAAGCTCCGGTAAAAGTTCGTTGTGATTTGCTTTCAGATTTGTTCTTTGCGATATTAGCCACAACATACCTTGGCTTATCGAACTGAAAAAGAACTCGTTAAAGACAAAATTAGAATTAAAAAAATCCGGTTGCGTAAAATGGCTTCCGGATTTTTAATTCTTAAAATTTCTTTCTGATACGTTCCAAATCGAACTTCTTTTAAAACAATTCAAGTTGTTGAGGTGTGGAAGGTAATTCTTTTTCCTCTTTCCCGTAAAATAATTCCATCATGCCAAACTGCTTATCTGTGATGGTCATTATCCCCACATGTCCTTTAGGTGGCAGCATCTTTTTTACCCGTTTAATATGTACATCCGCATTTTCCCGGCTGCTGCAATGGCGCAGGTAAATGGAAAACTGGAACATAGCAAATCCGTCTTTCATAATATCTTTCCTGAATTTCGAATAGATCTGCCGGTCTTTTTTAGTTTCAGTAGGAAGGTCGAAAAATACTAAGATCCACAAAATACGGTATTCATTTAAACGCATGATTTAAAAGGGAAGTTCGGATTCATCTTCCACGTTCTTCTCATAAGAATCCGCACCATCGGCAGCCATACTTATCGCTTCATCTGTATGCTGCACGTTATAATTCCTGCGAAGCTCCAGTTGCTTGATAATTGGATAGTTTATTCTTCGGGCAGTACCTTCATAACATTTGGCCAGGGAAGCTGTAGTTGTCTGCATGCCGACCATTAGGGGACTCCGGTTCTTCTCAAATTTCACGTCTACACTGGCAATGCTCAGGAGTTGTGATTTGATGGAGGTGCCCAGTTCCAGGAAGTTTTCTCCCCGGTCAATAATACCTAAAACAATCTGGTCAACATAAGGGCGGTACGGTTCCATAATATCATCAGCAAGGCAGTAGGCATTATATTTATTGCGATGGTGTATTCCCAAAGTTGGAAGAAGCCCTGAACATACTAACCCCCGGGCTGTAATGGCCCTCAAGATTGCGTAACCATAATTCAGCAGATTGTTGGGCGGGTCACCTTCCCGCCCGCGGAAAAACTCAATCTTTTTTGGAAAGACATTTTTCCAGTAATAAGCAGCAGCCCGGCCTTCGTAATTATCGGGGTCACCGGAACGGACCGACTTTGCCCAGTACAGCATATTATCGTATGGAATGCCGCGTTCAGCCAGTACTGCTGCCTGGTTCAGTATTTTAGCCTGCACAGTCTGCTGCCATAACTGCTTTTTCAGTGGGAGGGAAGCATCAATCTGATAACGGAAGCGCTCGCTCTGCGTATCATGCCCATCCAGGGGGAGCATCATCCCGGTAGGATGGTGGCTGTCGTCGCAGGTAATTAGAACCGCATTATTCTGAAGCAGGGCAGCGATACAGGAATGGGTAATCGTTATCTGCTTATGGTCAAGCAGGATAATTCCGACATCTTCTATCGGAACACTTTTCTTTGATTCTTTTTCGCCTAAGACTTTTAGATGCGGCAGGTCTATGGATAATTGGTTGTCTTTTAGGTTTAAATAGGCCGGGTTGCTAAAATGAAGAGTGCGTTTAATCATTTTAAGCTTTTGAAATATTTCCTAACCTATCCACTTTTAATTTAATGCATATGTCTTTAATTTGTTCACCATCAAAACTCGCCGTTTTTGTGTCGTATGAACCTGTTATTTTGTTTTTCTGCTTATTGTAGTTCATATCAACCTCTTTTGGTACAATTGCTTTTGCAATATAATTGGGTTTAAAATAGCAAGTGGTAGAAAAGTCATTCACATTGTAGATCCTTTTCATTTGCTCTTTTGTCAAATTGGAAAAATCAATTCTCAATAAAGTTTCTCGCTCTTCTACCGTTGGAATATATATTAAATCATTTGGTGACAGGTGAAAAAATAAATTCAATTCTTTTTTTTGCCCTTTGTCCTCTATTACTTTTTTTTCAGGCACCGAGTTTTCACCTTGCTTTTGACGTTCAATAATAATATTTAAAGGTATGGATTCAAAGTTCCGATTTTCTTTTTCATCAATATAAATAGCAAAGTATAAGTTTGTACCATCCTTAGCTTCTACATACTTAGTTTTTTTATTGCTCGTTTGCCCTAAAGCAAAACGGCTGCCTATTTCAAAAACACGAACTTTATATATGGGTTGATGAAATTTACCTCCATTCAGAACTTTAATGTTTTTATTCATATCCTCAATTCCCAAAGGAGTAAAAGCTAAGCTTTCAGGTGGAATTTCATCTCCTCTCTCATCCAACCTTCTTTTATATTTTTCCAAATGATTAATTAAAATCTTTTGAATACCTGTATCAGTGATGCTTTCTATACGTTTCTCATCAAAAGTAGTATCTAAGGTTTTCCGGATAGCTGTTATAAATTTACCTTTTCCTAATTTTACTCTTGGCAAATCCACTGTTCCATAAACAAAATCCTTATGCATCGGTTTGCGAATAGCCCAGCTATCGCCTTTGATTTGAGGTACTAATTCCTTACTAATTTTTCCATTTTTTTCAACAAGCTTTTCATACTTGTTTGTTGTCTTATTGATGACACGAAGATTTTGTTTAAAGCTCACCACGATTTTTTCTAGAGCTTCTCTTGCGTCAAGTGTGAAATTGTCCCAAGGTTTTAAAAATTCTTTAAACGCCTCTTTTTGCCTGTTTTCTTTTTGATTGAAGTATGGTTCTTTTCTTCTCAACTTATTCTGTAAATCAAATCGTTTTGATTCGGATTTTGCAGATTGATTATTTAGTAAATTGACGTGGTCTCTTGTTGCACAGGCAATGACTAATGCATCCAATGCATGATGCCTATGGTCAATACGCTTTTTGGAAAAGCCTTTTGAATATTCTAATGGAATTGCTGGTAAGAACTTTTGGTAGTTTTCGTTCCAGACAGTGAAAACTTTACTGTTCGTAAGTTGATTCATTCGTTCAAAACGGGGCAAAATCAAATCGTTCCAAACATCGTTTAATCCCCAATCCTGCTTCAATGTTGATGTAATTTTTCCATTTCCCGGCAATACATTTTTTGAATTAAGGCCATCGTCATTTTTATCTTCCCGAACAATATTGGATAATATATTGGAAATAAATTTGCTGATATAACGGGTGTCATTCATCTGTCTCTCAATCATTTTGTCCGGAATCTCATCTAATAAGAGCTTAGTTTTCTTAGAACGATTTTTAGCGTAATGCCCTTTTACAAACTCTTGATAGGCTTCTTCTTCAAATACCTTTACGGTTCGTCCGAATCCTGTTTCGATAGTGGTTCCGTGATAATTTTTGATAAATTCAAAACCCAGTTGTTTGTCTTTTAACTTGTTTATGGCTGATTCACAAATTACTTTATTGCTGAAGCTGTCATCAAAATATCGGGCTTGTGGAATAATATGCTCAATTTCATATTCGGAGGTAAATAGTTTATTCAGCGGAATAATTTCTCCAGTATAAGGCGAACGGTATTTTTGTTCCAGCCACAGTTTGTATCGCTGCAATTCGGATTTAGCAGGCTGTGCAGTTTTACTGATTTTTAAAATATCCTCTGGAACTTCCACATCAGAATTCAATACACCGTCTTCATAAATCTTCAATGCCTCTTGCTGTATGGGTGAAAAAGGCCGGACATTTTCTACGTTGCTGTCGTTTAATAACTCAGTTAATAATGCTTTAATACGAAGATTGGTGTTTTCATTTTCTGTGATTTGATTGGTAATTCTCTTACGGTCTTCCGCCGTATTTTTCATTTCACGTCCCAGTTCAATATGAATTTCTTTAAAGAAATCTTTTGAGCCGTTTCCATATTGCTCCCAAATATCTTTTACTACACGTAATGTTTCAGTAACCACTTGTTCTACAATTGGATTACGCAGAGAATGCTGTTTGAATTCTTCGAGATATTTCTCTAAATCCGCAACAGAGTTCCACTTTCCCGCAATGCCGGCTTCCGAATGTCTATCGTAAACAATATATTGAGCCAGCCACAATGGCAATCCCTGAAAATCTTCTTCTTCTGTTAAATGAACAGCCTTTTCGCGAACACGATTTTTCATTTCTTCATCGTACTCGCCTGTGATAATTTTGCTGATTCTATTTTTCGTTTTATTATCAATTTTATCCCAGTTCCAATATTTTCCAATCCGCATTAACGGCAGCAGTTTCTTAATGGCTTTTTCGGAAAACGAACCGTATTCACTTTTAAAAGGAGGGAACTTTCTGAAATTCTCAACAAAAGAGGCTTCGTCCAATTTGTGTTCATTGGCAAAAGACTTTAATGCTTTTTCAAATTCGATTTTATCCCTTATGGAATAAATAAGATGCCAAAGTCGCTGCTCAATTTTTGGTGTTAAAAAATCGGCAGGAACTTTTTCAACTTTACTTAGCCTTCTTCTAATCTCATAACCGGTTTCATTGCAAGGGTATTTTTTTGATTCATCCTTTACAGTGTCATAAACATAATTCCAGCGATATTTGGCAATCTCAGCATTTAATGCTTTTCCTTTCACCTGAGAAGAAACCAACAGATGTTTTATAATATCCTTATGGTCAACTTCCCTTTGCGACATTAAAAAATCAAAAAGATTAACAAGCTCTTCTTTCTCCTTTATGAATTGCCCTGTTACATCCGAATCATCCTCTTTCTTATAGATTTTTAGATTGTATAACCATTGCCACAAGCGAAACTCCTGGTACAACGGATGTGATTTCGGAATGGCTTTCAAGTATTCTGTTTTTTCGATGCCATTTTCGTCTTTGTACTTTCTGAACTCTAAAGAACAGTTGCCGATAGAGGATTTTTGACTGCGCAATGGGCGCTGATAGAATATAATATCTTCCACGAATAGATGGACAAAGTCCTTCTGGCTCAAAGTTGTTTGATGTGCTTCATTATTCCGGTACAATTCCCGAATACAATCATTGTACAAATCATTTGTAAAAAGCTTAGGTTGAAGTTCTATTTGTTTCTTAAGAATAGCTTTTAATTCTTCTTTATAAAACTTGCGCTCAATAGTTTGAACTAATTTTCCTTTAATTTTTTGACTAGGATGCAGCAGCAGTGTGTCATAAATGTATGCCCCGGCTGTTTTATCAGACTTGTCAATTTCTTGTTCTGTTTTTTTCTTGATTAATGTCCAATCCTCCTCGCCGGGTGCTCTGAAGCTGCGCTTCTCTGCACCTTCTTTATCGGTTTTTACTGTCCCGTCATCGTTTAAATCAGTTGTAACAATAAAATCTCTGACTTTATCTTTCCAATCAAACAAAGGTGTTTTGCTCGCCCGCCGATAAATCCAGCCTTTTTCTAAATGCAGCGAATACCATGTTTCTCCTTTAGCATTAGGCTTTTCATCGGCAGTGACATCCATTATTTTCAATGAATAAAATTTAACTGATTTATTTGGATTTTCTTCTTCTTCCTCTCCACGTAATTGATAATAACCGCGTTTTTGATTGAAGTTTAAGATAATCCAAGCCAGCTCTTCCTTTTCTATTATTTGAGTAAGTGCTTTTTTGCGGAGATAATAAATCGTCCAGTCATAAGGGATTTTTGCATCATCTCCCTTTTTGTTTTTTCGATTCAAAAGTCCTGGCTGGTGCTGTCTAAAATCTTCCAGCATTTCCTCAAAAGACTTTTTGAAGATGAAATCCTTATTGTCATAAACTAATTTGGGCTCTTTTTCCTCTAAAAACTTCCCTAAGCGGTGCTCAAAATCAATTTGACTGCTATAATGTTCAGGTAGAAAACCTAATACATTTAAAGTTCTATGTAAACGTTCGCGTCTTAATAAATGACGTTCGCGTAATCTGCGGACTCCTCTAAATTTGGTTCTATCTGCTGTTTGAGATATGGAATTGCCTTTGCCAAATTCATCTTTAATATCTTGGCTCATCGGAATAATCCGGCTCCCCATCCCTAAAATATTCCCTTGCTTATTCTCAAAATCCTGCTCAACAAGTGCCCATCCAATCGAGTTTGTACCTAAATCCAGTCCTAAAACTTTTTTCATATTGTGAAATTTGGAATTTCAAGATAAAAAGTTTTCCTTTGAGATACAAATCAAAGCAAATCACAATAAGGATTATTCCGTTGTGAAAACATTTAAGGCGGGGCAACTCGCCTTTTTATTTTTAAGAAATTCCCTTATTTCTTTTCACTAACCAGTAAAGCTATTTTTCGTAATATCTCTACCAGTTCTTCCAGTTTTATTGGTTTTGAAATATAGTCGTTCATACCTGCTTTTAAGCATTCTTCGCGGTCTTCGGGAAGGGCGTTAGCGGTCATGGCGACAATTTGAGGTTGGTTAACTGAATCTTTTCTTATAAGGCGTGTTGCTTCAAGTCCGTCCATTTCGGGCATTAGCATATCCATGAAAATGATATCAAAGGGATGTTGCTGAAGCATTTCTACAGCTTCTTTACCGTTGTTTGCTATCTGCGGTTCGTAGCCTAACTTATTCAGTATTCGTGTAGCAAGCTTTTGATTGATAAGATTGTCTTCTGCGATCAGGATATTTAGAGGATGCGTTTGTGCAAAATCTTCAGAAAGAATCGCTTTCTTCTTTATGTCTTCCAACTGCCCGGCCTGGCCTTTCTGCTTTAATTCCATTTGAACTACTTTGAAAAGCTGGTTCTGTTTAACCGGCTTTGTTAGTACCGAACTGAACAGGTGCGGGTATTTCGAACGACTTTCATCGCCTACCGAGCTAAGCAGAATAATGGAAAGTGCCGGTTCTTTATGTTTAATTTCCTTTGCCAGCGCTATGCCGTCCATTTCAGGCATCTGCATATCCGCTATAACCAGATCATATTTTGCATTCGATGAAAGAAGTTCAAGCGCTTCTTTACCCGAAGTTGCCATTACCGGTACTAATTTCCAAAGTTCCAGCTGGGTTTTTAATATGGTTAAATTGGTAAGATTATCATCAACAATCAGGATGCTTTTACCTTCATTTCCGCTGGTATCAAAGTTTGCGTACTGACGGAGCGAATGTTGAGCAGCCTGACAATTTATACTGAAACTGAAGGTAGTTCCATGTCCTTCTTTACTTTCTACCCAGATGGAGCCTTCCATCAGTTTAACCAGGCGTTCGCTGATTGCCAGCCCCAGGCCGGTACCACCATATTTTCTTGTGGTAGATGAATCAACCTGAGAGAAGGCTTTAAATAAACGTGAAAGTTTATCTTCCGGAATTCCAATACCTGTATCTTTTACATGAAAGGATATTTCCATGCTGGTAGCAGTTGACTTTTCAAGCGTTACACTTACAAATACTTCTCCCTGCTGGGTAAACTTCAGCGCATTGCTTACTAAATTGATAAGAATCTGGCGAAGTCGTAAGCTATCTGCAGTTATCATTACCGGAAGACGGTGATCGATCTGATAAACGAGGTCAATTCCTAACTGAGCCGCTTTACCTGAAAAAACATCCATCACATCCTCAATACATTTACGAAGATCAAAATCATGCGGTTCAATTTCCATGTTGCCCGATTCGATCTTGGAAAAGTCAAGAATGTCATTTATTACAGTAAGCAAGGCATCGCCGCTTGTATTAATTATTTTAACATATTCTTCCTGCTCAGAATTAAGCGGAGTTTCAGCAAGCAGTGAGGCCATCCCTATAACTCCGTTCATCGGTGTACGTATCTCATGACTCATGGTAGCAAGGAAGATAGATTTTGCCTGATTCGCTTTTTCAGCTTCTTTCATTGCATTTTCAGCTTCAAGCCGTTGAGTATCCAGCTCTTCGTTTAAAGCCTGCAGTTCTTCGGATTGCATCTGGAGCTCTTCCGATTGTACCTGCAGTTCTTCATTAAGGGACTGTAAATGATCTGCCTGTGATTTCAGCTCTTCCGATTGCTGAACAACTTCTTCTGTACGAAGCTGAACCTGGTGTTCAAGCTCGGCTTTTTGCCTTTTTATCCGGTTCATTCTGCCTATGTAAAAAGAATAGGAGCATCCGATAATAACGAGTGTGATGATGCCTTTAAACCACCAGGTAAGCCAGAATGGAGGAACAATCGTTATTTTAATCTCCGCGGTTTTTTCCGACCATTCGCCATTGCTTTTGGTAGCTTTTACTTTAAAAATATACGTACCGGGGTTAAGGTTGGTATAAGTAGCCGTACGCTGGTTATCTACTTTATTCCAGTCGGTATCAAATCCTTCCAGCTTATAAGCATATTTAATTTTATTCTGATAGGTGTAATTTAAAGAGGCGAATTCAAAAGAAATAACGGATTGCCTGTAGCTTAATGTTATCTCTTTTGTTTCGATAATATTTTTCTTTAATGGGGAAGGATCTTCTTCATTCAGGGCAATTTCCACGCTCTTATTAAAGATCTGGAAATCCGTGATGGCTATGTGAGGATTAAGTACCTGTTTGGAGATTTTTTCGGGATAGAACTCATTAAAGCCGTTAACTCCGCCAAAGTACAATGCGCCTGAACGACTTTTCATAGCAGCATTTGATTTGAACTCATTATCCTGCAATCCGTCTTCCACCGAATAGTTTTTGAATGATTGCGTTTTTGGTGAGAATTGAGAAATCCCTTTATTAGTAGCTATCCAGAGGTAGCCCTGGTTGTCTTCCAGAATTGAAAAAATAATCTCGCCGGGTAATCCGTTCTTAGTGGTATAGGTTTTAAAAGTTCCGTTTTTCTGGTTCAACAAGTTGAGGCCGGTGTATGTGCCCGCCCATAAATTTCCTTTGCTATCTTCGAATATGCAGTTTACGCTGTTATCGCTGATGCTTCCGGGCTTAGAACTGTGAAGGAATTTTTTAAAAGTCTTTGACTTGCGGTCCAATAATTCAAGTCCTCCGTTATAGGTGCCAACCCATAAGTTTTCTTTGCTGTCTTCAAAAATGGTATAAATAGATTCGCTTCCCAGGCTTTGTGGATTACGGATGTCTTTTTCAAAACGGATAAACTTTCCTGTCTTTTTATCATACATATTTAAGCCATTATCGAAAGTGGCTATCCAGATATTTTTATCTTTTGTTTCGGTAATGAAATAAACATTATTTCCGCTCAGGCTGTTCGGGTCATTAGGATCGTGTTTGAAATATTTTTTTACTTTTTTGTCCGGCCCCATTACTGTGATGCCGTCTCCCCAGGTTCCAATCCAGATATTTTTGTCGCTGTCTTCTTTAACCGTTAGTACGTAATTGCCGCAAATGGTGCTTTTATCTCCCGGCTTATGTACAAAATGAGTAAAATCACTTGTTTTGCGATCAAACAAGTTTAGTCCGCCACCATCGGTAGCAACCCAAAGGTTGTCTTCAGAATCTTCGTGGATACTTAAAATAATATTATTGTTAAGGCTCTGCGGCGAAGATGTGTGTTTATAGTGACGTATTTTATTGGCGCTTCTATTGTAAAAGTTAGCTCCTCCGCTGTAGGTTCCCAGCCATAAATTGTCGTCAGTGTCTTTAAAGATGGTGTAAATGGTATTGCTTGTTAAACTTGTACGGTCAATATCGTCTTTACGATAGTTTATAAATTTATTATTATCCGGATCGAAGATGCTTAAGCCACCATTTTCTGAACCGATCCATAATTTACCTTCATCTTCGATTATTGAATAAAGGATATCATTACATAAACTGTTCGGGTTAAGGTCGTCGTGTTTGTAATGTGTAAACGTATTGGTTTTCCTGTCAAACAGGTTTAAGCCTTCTCCGCGTGTACCAACCCACAGCCTGTGTTTGCTGTCTTCGAAAATCGCACCAATGTAATTTGCACTAACAGATTTATTGTCTTTGGGATTGAATTGATAATGTGTAAAGCTGTTTGTTTTCCTGTTAAGAAGGTTTAATCCTCCGTGCAGCGTTCCTATCCATAAGTTTCGTCCACTGTCTTCGTACAGTGTTATAATATGATTATCGCTGATGCTTTGCGGCTTATTTACTTCATTAAAATAGGATATGAATTTTCCTGTTTTTTTATCTAATAAATTCAATCCGTTCGAGGTTCCAACCCACAGATTGCCGTAACTGTCTTCCAGAATAGTGTTTACGGAATTATTCGAAAGGCTGTTTTTATCCTTGCTGTTTGCTTTAAAAGATGCAAACCTGTCTTTATCCCTGTCGTATTTGTTTAATCCGGCAATTGTTCCAACCCAAAGCGTTCCTTTCGAATCAATAGTGGTAGAAAGAATGAAGTTATTACTTAAACTATGAGGATCACCAGGATTATTCTTGTAGATTTTAAATTTCTTGCCGTCGTATCTGTTTAATCCGTCACGGGTTCCAAACCACATAAATCCATATTTGTCCTGGCAAATGGTTCTTACATTTAATTCCGACAAGCCATCCTCAATAGAGATATGTTTAAATTTATTTAGCGTTTGCGCCTGTATAAAACCAGTGCTGAATACTAAAATCAGAAGGATAAATACAGAAATTTTTCTTTTCAAGGCCTGCTGAGAAGATGAATAAGATTTTATTGAGAACATTCAGTTAAAATGTAAATGGCTCTTGTACGAAATACGTATTGCGAAAGTTATATAAGAAAGAAGGAAAAGTTTTGGAAGTCAGTTTGGTAGAGGAATTCAGATTTTTTCAATAACGTCGAATAATAGGCCCTCTTTAAGAGCATAGTAAGAAACTTTTGTCTGATCAATCTCAAATTCATTTAAAACAAAACGCGTTAAAATGGTAGCGGTAATTATCATATCTACCCTTACGGGGATAATACGCGGGTTTTGTTCGCGTTGCTGGTGCGTACTCCGAAATAGATAATCGGCTATCAGGTTAAACTGGTGTTTTGAAAAGCTAAATTCTTTTCTGTTGTTGTGGAGGTCTGGTAACCCAAGTTTTTCTGTAATTAATTCTGCAAATGTTTCAAACGCTCCGGCTGAACCTATAAGAATTTTCGGATTGAATTTATCGCAAGCGATCTTTAAGTCGGTAAGCAGCTGTTTAAGGTAAAGTTCTGTTTGTTGAATATCTGAATCTGAAATGGGATCGGATTTGTGGAAAAGTGCCATTAACCGGACAGCACCTGCCGGATAGCTTTTTTTCCAGATAAGAGACTCTGCATTGCAAATAATGAATTCAACGCTCCCGCCTCCAATATCCATAATAAGTGCGCTTGCTTCTATTTTTACAGCTTGTCTCACGCCTTTATAAATCAGTTCCGCTTCACGGTCGCCATCAATTATCTCTATTTCTATTCCGGTTTCTTCCTTTACTTCTTGTATAAACTGTTTCCCGTTAGCCGCAGATCGGAGCGCTGCGGTTCCGGCGGCCCGTATATGGTCTGCTTTAAATTTTTTTATAATTTGTGAAAAATGCTTCAGCGTTTTTTTTCCTCTTTCAAAAGCAGCCTCTGTAATTACTCCTGCAGTTATTCCGCCTTCGCCAAGTTTTACTGCAACTGTTTCCTGGAAAACCAGTTCCGGATGTTCTGAAGATACTTCAGCGATGAGCAAATGGAAGGTATTCGTGCCAAGATCCAGTACGGCGATGTAGGATTGAGACATATGCAGGTATTAGGGTATTAGGAGATAGGTGTTAGGGATTAAGTATATCCATTTGCTAATATTATCCGATTGCTATTAACTATTAATCATGAACTATCACCGCTATGAAGCCATTTTACTCTTTATAACTAAACCATTTAATAAGCTCTTTGTAGCTTGATTTTTTACCATACATTAAAATGCCCACACGATAAATCCGGGCAGCAACCCAGGTAGTTAAAATAAAACCGAGAATTAACAGTGTTACAGAAAGAGCGAGTTGCCATTCGGGAACGCCAAAAGGAATGCGTACCATCATGGCAATAGGGGAGGTGAACGGGATAATACTAAGCCAGAATGAAAGTGTGCTGTCGGGATTGTTGATAATGAAACTGAACGACATGATGTAGGTAAACAATAAGGGCAAAGTCATGGGGAACATAAACTGCTGTGTTTCGGTTTCGTTATCTACAGCGGAGCCTACTGCGGCAAACAGGGCGCTATAGAGCATGTATCCGCCCAGAAAGTAAATCAGGTAAAAAGGAAGAATATAGCTGAACTGAACAGTTTGGACAGCCTTTATTACCCCCATGGCCGGACCCTGGTTCATTTGAGGAGCCTGCTGTGCAGGAGAAAAACTTTCTGTTTGAAAAGATGCTGCCTTGTCCTTCATCAAAAGCTGGCTTGCTGCTGTCATTAAGGTACCAGAAAGGATGATCCATAAAAGAAATTGTGTTAATCCAACAAGTCCGATTCCTATTATTTTCCCAAGCATTAACTGAAAAGGCTTTACCGAGGATATGACCACCTCAACAATCCGGTTTGTTTTTTCTTCAATTACACCACGCATTACCTGTGCGCCGTAAATAAACAAAGACATATAGATCAATATAGCTGCCGCAATTCCGATTCCAACGGCTACTCCGGCATTGCTGTCTTTTTCTCCTTCTTCGGTAATTTCTTTGGATTGTATATCAATTACCGGTTTTATTTCAGAAAGCATAACAGGGTCGATACCTGCATCTACCAGCATTTTAGCCTTCAAAATATCTTTCATCTGGCCTTCAATAGAACCCACAACCGAAAGACCGGCTTTTTTGCCTCCAAATAGCTGTACCGGCGTTCCTTTGTCTGCTTTTTCAGGTATATATAGCAGGAACGCTTCTCCCTCTTTAGTTAGCTGGCTTTTAGCCTCATTCAGTTTTTCATCAACCGTTATAAAATGAAGTGTTTTGGTGTCCTTAAACTTTCCGGTGAAAATATTACTGTCATCTATAACATTAATTTGTGTATTGGTATCGCTTCCACTTATTGTTAAGGCAAATATTAAGGCGTACATACCTATTATTAGTGCAGGTACCAGGAAAGTCATGAGCAGGAATGTTTTCTTCCTCACACGGCTTAAATATTCACGCCTGATAATTAGCAAAGTTTTTTTCATGGCTAGTTTAGTGATTTTACCTTTTGAATAAATATTTCGTTGATGCTCGGTATAACTTCTGTTAACTGCTGCACCTGTACCTGAGGGATAAAAAATAATAAAGCATCGTTTGCGGTTTTGCCCTCTTTTAGCTGCAGTATTATCTCATTACAGTCTGCAGAAGCATTCATTTTTACTACGTCAAAAACAGATTCGGCGTTAGATAGATCAGAATTTCCGGTATATTCTATTTTAAAGATATTCTTCCGGTACGAGTTTTTAATATCCTTCACGCGGCCGTCTAAAATTTTACGGGCTTTGTTTATCAGGGCGATATTATCACATAACAGTTCTACAGATTCCATCCTATGTGTAGAAAAAATAATGGTAGAACCTTTCCTGTTTAATTCAAGTATCTCATCTTTTATCAGTTCTGCATTAACGGGGTCAAATCCGGTAAATGGTTCGTCAAGTATAATCAACTCAGGTTCGTGGACAACTGTTGCCACAAACTGTACTTTTTGCTGCATTCCCTTGCTCAGGTCTTCAATTTTTTTCTTCCACCACGATTGCATTTCCATCCGCTCAAACCAATAACGGATTTTTTTAGTGGCTTCCGCTGCAGAAAGTCCTTTTAAACGTGCCAGATACAGCATTTGCTCGCCGATCTCCATTTTCTTGTAAAGGCCACGTTCTTCCGGTAAATAGCCGATTTTTTCAATATGCGATGGGTTTAACTTTTCGCCCTTGAAAAAGACCTCCCCAGAATCAGGAGCGGTAATTTGATTTATAATACGGATAAGAGATGTTTTTCCTGCTCCGTTCGGGCCTAATAATCCAAAAATGCTGCCTCTTTCTATTTCTAAACTTACCTCATCCAGCGCACATTGGGTAGCATATTGTTTTACAATATTTCTGATGCTTAACATTATTTGTAAAATTCTTTTAAATGAAATTAGATAAATTTCTTAAGGAGGAGTTACATAAACGTATTTATCTCATCTTTTTCTTTTTGATGAAAAGAAGTCTTTAATGTTTTGCCAGGAACGTGTTTTCTTTTTATGCTTTTCCTGCCCAAGCAAAAAACCATAAGGTTTCAAAGGCTCAAAATGATCGCATACTATTTTAGCAATGCCCAGCATAGGGATGGCAAGCACCATTCCGGCAATTCCCCAAAGGGCCTCTCCGGCAACTATTCCAACAATAGTAAATACAGGATTAATATTCACTTCATTTCCTACTATTACCGGCTCCAAAATATAGGTTTGTATAAACTGGATCAGTCCGTAGGTGACGAGTATTCCTATTGCCATTTTCACATCTCCACCTTGTACAAGGGACATTACAATTGTCAGGGTTGTTCCGGTCAGATTGCCTATAAATGGAATGATTTCCAGCAATCCGCATAAAACGGCAAAGAAAATAGCATATTTTACCCCGATAATTGAAAAGCCGATGCTGTAAAGTATCCATAAAGTTCCAATCATCATGGCCAGGCCTGTAAGATATTGCTGCGATACTTTACTTGCTTCGCTGGTAATACGGTTTATGTTTTCCCGCTGAGTTACAGGACTCACCTTTAAAAGAAACTTTTTCAGGTGGCCCCGGAAATAAAGAAACAGGAAGATGTAAACAAGCACAAGAATGATATTAACTGCAAGGTTTACAAAAGTTGAAGTAATATTCGCAATTAATTTCGCAGAGCTTCCTCCCTGTTCAGATTGTTGTTTTAATATTTCCTGCTGCTTCTGTGGTGCTATTCCAAAACGACTGTTAATGTATTCCTGTATCTGCTTTAAAAAATCAGTAGCTTTTTGTTCAATTCCTGAAAGGTCTTTTGTAAAATCAGAAAGCTGCCAGCTTAACACCGCTCCTATAAGTGCAAAAGACAGGAGCAAAACAAGAATACTTATAAGTGCTGATAAAGCGCAGTTAACACCTTTACTTTCCAGCTTCTTACTTAAAGGCATAAGCAGCATAGCAAGAATTGCTGCAAATGTGAGCGGAATAAGAACTGAGCGGGTAAAGTATAGTGCCGCGGTTACCAAAACCAGCAGTAAAACAATATGGGTTGCTTTATATAAAGCAGTAGTTTTCATTGTACAAGTTTTCGGAGTAAAATCAATGATAACAATAATTTTTTGGAATTGATTAAAACGAACAGGCGATGGAAGAAGGCAGCGAGAAATTCAATTAGGTTCTGTTTAATAAAAGAAAAGGCAGGATGGCTGTTAAAAAATAAAGCCCGCATGCGGGCCTTATTTAATTTTGAAGTTCTTTTGCTCCTTATTAAATAGAAGGGGCTAATTCAATATGGTATTTAACAAGATCATCAATTGGAGAACGCAGGATTTTTCCGACTTTCATGCCGTTTTCAATTACCAGTTCTTCCAGAACGTTTCTGAAGTTATATCCTACAGAACCGATGCAGTTAAAGGTGTAGCTTTGATAATCAGGATAATGTGTTACCAGGTTTTTAAAGAAATCCTCGAAAGAAGTTCTTACAACTTTCCTGGTGTATTCAATATTGATATTATTATCATAAGCAAATTTCGCGAAGCTGGCTAAAAAGCGGTTGGCTAAAGGTTGCGTATAAACACGTTCTTCAATTTCATCGGCAGTAAGTTTGTATGTTTCCCAGAAGTTTTCTCGTACCGCTTCAGGCATATAACCTCTTAAATAATCTGTAATCAGTTTCTTTCCGATATAACAGCCGCTGCCCTCATCTCCTAAAATATAGGCAGCAGAATTGATCTGATGTGTAATATCTTTACCATCGTAAATGCAGCTGTTTGTGCCCGTTCCTAAAATCGCGGCAAATCCTGAATCTACTCCTAAAAGCGCACGTGCAGCAGCTAAAAGGTCGTGGCCGATATTGATTTTACTGGAGGTGAATACCGCTTTAAAAGCATCTTCCATTAAAATAACTTTCTCTTCGTTATGAACACCAGCCCCGTAATAGTTAACTTCTTTAATCTCGCTTAATGGAAGATCTTTTGGTAAACCTTCTTTTAATGAATTAGTTATATAGTTGCGGTCAACAAAATATGGATTGTAGCCCTCGGTATTAAAATAAATTTTTTTGCCTTCGTTGTTGATAAGGCACCAGTTCGTTTTAGTAGACCCTCCGTCTGCAATGATGATCATAAAATTTAATAAGTTAGTTCTGCTAAGGTAGAAAAAAAATATTCTTAGTGTTAAGGATACACTAAGATTTTTTTAAGTACCTAAATATTTGCTAATATATAAGTTTATGCTGAAGTTAACAGCGTCTTGTAAAAATTATAAAACCTCTTTAAAATAAATATATTTTAATCTTATGATAGTTGATCTTCGCAGCGATACCGTTACAAAACCCTCAAAAGGAATGCTGGACGCTATGTTCTCTGCAAAAGTAGGAGATGATGTTTTCGGGGAAGATGAAACAGTTGCAGCACTTGAACAGAAAGCCGCCAGAATGTTTGGTATGGAAGCAGGGCTTTTTTGCCCCTCTGGTACAATGACCAACCAGATAGCGATTAAATGTTTTACGAACCCAATGGAGGAAGTAATAACAGATCAGACTGCTCACATTTACAATTATGAGGGAGGTGGGATTGCCTTTAATTCGCTGGCTTCGGTGCGATTGCTTGAAGGTAACAGGGGACGATTGACAGCAGATCTGATTGAAGATGCTATAAACCCTGATAATATTCACCATCCAAAATCCAGCCTTGTTTCTTTAGAAAATACAGTTAACCGGGGAGGAGGCAGCTACTACAGACTCGAGGATATCGAACCAATATATCATTTGTGCCGGCTGAAGAATTTATCGCTGCACCTGGATGGTGCCCGCATTTTTAATGCACTCGAAGAAACAAAAGACGAACCTGCTGCTTATGGCCGTATGTTTGAAAGCATTTCTATATGCTTATCAAAAGGACTTGGCGCACCTGTCGGCTCGGTATTACTTAGCAGTGCTGAAACCATACAAAAAGCCAGAAGAATCCGTAAAGTGCTGGGCGGAGGAATGAGACAGGCCGGCTATCTTGCGGCAGCAGGAATTTATGCCCTCAATAATAATATAAAACGTTTGTCAGAAGATCATGCACATGCCCGGATATTAGCTGCAGCATTGGGAGAGCAGAGCTACATACTAAGTGTGCTGCCGGTCGAAACCAACATTGTGATTTGTGAGGTTGACCACAAGGCGCATAACAGTACCATAGTAGAACGTTTAAGTCAGTATGGAGTTAAATGCACCATGTTTGGTAAACAGTTATTGCGTTTTGTAACCCATCTGGATATTGATTCGGAAATGATTGATTATACGATTAACGTGTTAAATAAAATAGATCATTAAAGGGCTTCCGATTAACATGAAAAAAATCCTTGTTGCTAACCGTGGTGAAATTGCCTTACGGATCATGCGCTCTGCCCGTGAGATGAGTATAAAAACCGTGGCCGTATATTCTGAGGCAGACCGAGGTGCCCTGCACGTACGCTATGCGGATGAAGCAGTTTGTATTGGCCCTCCGTCTTCTGCACAATCCTATTTATCTATCCCGAAAATAATAGAGGCATGTAAAATTACCGGCGTAGATGCAGTTCATCCTGGGTACGGGTTCTTATCTGAAAATGCGGAGTTTGCCCGTCGACTGAAAGAAGCAGGAATAAAGTTAATCGGTCCATCTGCTGAAGCAATGGAAATTATGGGAAACAAATTATCTGCAAAGGCCGCTGCGTTAAAATATGAAATTCCACTGGTTCCCGGAACGGAAGAAGCAATTACAGATATAACGGAGGCCAAAAAACGGGCGCAGGAAGTGGGGTTTCCAATTCTTATAAAAGCTGCGGCAGGTGGCGGCGGAAAGGGGATGCGTATTGTAGAACAAGCGGAACAGTTTGAAGAGCAAATGCAGTTAGCGGTTTCAGAAGCTACTTCAGCCTTTGGCGATGGTTCTGTTTTTATTGAACGTTATGTCACTTCTCCCCGCCATGTTGAGATACAGATACTGGGTGATGAACACGGCAATATAGTGCACTTATTTGAAAGAGAATGTTCCGTACAGCGGCGGCATCAAAAGGTCATTGAAGAAGCACCTTCATCTGTTTTAGATGCTGAAAAGCGGGCAAAGATGGGTAAATGTGCTGTTGATATCGCCCGTTCCTGTAAATATACCGGTGCCGGAACAGTTGAGTTTATTGTAGATGAGAATCTCGATTTCTATTTTTTAGAGATGAATACCCGTCTGCAGGTTGAACACCCGGTAACTGAACTTATAACGGGGATTGACCTGGTTAAGGAACAAATAAAAATTGCTCGCGGAGAGGTATTAGGCTTTAAACAGGAAGACCTGCAGATTCAGGGTCATGCTCTTGAATTACGGGTTTATGCAGAAGATCCTGAAAACGATTTTTTACCTGATATCGGAACACTTGAAACCTATAAAATACCGCAAGGCCCCGGTGTGCGGGTTGATGATGGTTTTGAACAGGGAATGGAAATACCTATTTATTACGATCCAATGATAGCCAAACTGGTTACTTACGGAAAAGACCGCGAAGAAGCAATTACCCGGATGGTACGTGCAATTGACGAGTACCAAATAATCGGAATAAAAACTACATTGGGTTTCGGAAAATTTGTGATGCAGCATCACGCATTTAGTTCAGGGAACTTTGATACTCATTTTGTAAATAAATACTACAAACCCGGATCACTTAAAATTGACGATGAGGAGGAAGCTTTGATCGCAGCCTTACTTGCAGCAAAGCTTCTAAAAAACTCGCAGCAAAATGCCATTGTAACAGAACCAAACGAAGCTCCTGTTTCTAACTGGCAGCGTAACAGGAAAAATATCTGATAGCATGCTACTACTAATCCATGCACCGCTCGCAAGTAAATCTGAAGTTGTAAATTTGCCTTCATGTTCACAGGAATAATTGAAACTTTGGGTGTTGTAAGTTCGGTGAAAAAAGAGCTGGATAACCTGCATATCAGTATCAGAAGCGCTATTTCAAACGAGTTGAAAATTGATCAGAGCGTTGCTCATAACGGAGTTTGTTTAACAGTAGTTGATTTAAAAGACGGGGAACATACTGTAACAGCAATACATGAAACCCTTCAAAAAACCAACCTCAATGCTTTGAAAGCAGGTGATTTTGTAAATCTGGAACGCTGTATGCAGATGAATGGCCGCCTGGATGGGCATATTGTTCAGGGGCATGTAGATCAGGTTGCAACTTGCGTTTCGGTGCAGGAAGAAAACGGAAGCTGGTTTTATACGTTCAAATACGATTCTTCTTCAGGAAATGTGACTGTAGAAAAAGGCTCTATCTGCGTGAATGGGATTAGTTTAACAGTAGTCAATTCGCGGGAAGACCGGTTTTCTGTTGCTATCATTCCTTACACTTTTGAGCATACTAATTTACAGCATGTCAAAGCGGGAGATAGTGTAAATCTGGAATTTGATATTATTGGCAAGTACGTGGCAAGATTAATGAAGTGAAAATCCGCGTTTTATTTTTTCAGCAATGCCGTTCACATAAATGCTTCTCTGATCTTCTGATTACTCTATCTTAAGAATACATGCTTATGCCAGTTCTTTTATCATTCTGTAATTCATAATTTCAACGCCCTTTATGTTGTTTACCTGTTCTAATACTACCTTAAATCCGTTCTTTTCAAAAAAAGGTTTAGCTGTCTTACTTACATTGGAAGTTAAAATGTTAATCTGTAATTTGATTGCTTCTTTTTCTAATTCCTGGAGCAATTGATTTGCAATACCTTGTCTTTGGTAGTTTTTATGCACATAAAAAAGATCAATATGGCAGCCATCAGCTAATGATGCATAACCAATAATCTCATCATTTAATTCTGCTACTACAAAATGTTGTTTTATAAGCGCATCAATCCAGCGTTGCTTATTTTCAATACCTGAAATCCAGGCCTGAATTTGATTTTCATTATAATCTTTTTTACAAATTGTGGAAATGGTATCAATATAAAGTTGCTGTATTTCAGCCAGGTCTTCAGGTTTAGCGGGCCTTAGCTTAGGGTAGGTAAGATTCATTTAATTAGATTTTTAGTAACGTGACAACAGGTATAGATTTAAAATAAAATAAAACGCCTGCTTCAAACTTGAAGCAGGCGTTCATATTTCTGATAAATTTATTTATTACTCAAAATATTCTTTCATCCGATCAAAGAAACTTTTTTCATTTTTTCCCGGCTGCGGTTTGAAATTAGGAGATGCCTGGAGTTTTTCAAGAAGATCCCGCTCTTCTCTTGACAGGGCTTTTGGCGTCCAGATATTCACATACACTAGCTGGTCTCCACGATGGTACGAGTTTACTTCGGGTACTCCTTTGCCTTTTAATCGCAAAATTTTACCTCCCTGTGTTCCCGGTTCTATTTTTATTTTTGCTTTTCCATCGATGGTAGGCACTTCCACACTTGAGCCCAGGGCTGCATCAATAAAGCTGATATGCAGGTCGTACACCACATTATTACCTTCACGACTTAAAAATTCATGAGGGATTTCTTCAATCAGAATAATCAGATCGCCCGGAGAGCCTCCTCTTGGAGCTGCATTTCCTTTTCCTCCCATGGATAACTGCATTCCTTCGCTTACACCGGCTGGTATGTTAATGGAAATTGTTTCTTCTCCTCTTACAACACCATCGCCGTGGCAGGCAGTGCATTTCGAGGTAATTTGTGTTCCTTCTCCGTTACAGGTAGGGCAGGTGCTGGTAGTTTGCATTTGCCCCAAGATGGTGTTAGTAACCCGGCGAATACTTCCCGAGCCACCGCATGTATTACAGGTGCTGAATGAAGAACGGTCTTTTGCCCCGGTTCCATCACATGTTTGGCAAACTACCTGTTTGTTAACCCTGATCTTTTTCTCTGCTCCTTTGGCAATTTCCTCAAGGGTTAATTTTACTTTAATTCTGAGATTGGTTCCTCTTGCAGCCCGACGGCTTCCACCGCGTCCCTGCTGCCCGCCACCAAAAAAACTTTCAAACGGGCTTCCGCCTCCAAAGATATCTCCAAACTGACTGAAGATATCTTCCATGTTCATTCCGCCGCCATATCCGCCGGCTCCGCTTGTCCCCGCGTGTCCAAACTGGTCATAACGCTGGCGTTTTTCCTGGCTGCTTAAAATTTCGTATGCTTCAGCAGCCTCCTTAAACTTCTCTTCTGCCTCTTTATCGCCGGGATTTTTGTCGGGGTGGTACTTAATGGCCAGTTTACGATAAGCTTTTTTAATCTCATCGGCTGCGGCATTCCTGGAAACGCCTAATATGTCGTAATAATCTCTTTTTGACATCTTTTATTTAAGATTGATTATTGAATGGAAGAGCATCTAATTCTAATCCTTTCATTCAATTCACTCACTGTTTATGCTCCTACAACAACTTTTGCAAATCGTATAACTTTATCATTAAGATAGTAACCTTTTTCGACTTCGTCGATTACTTTTCCTTTTAAATCTTCAGAAGGGGCAGGTATGTTAGAAATAGCTTCCTGCAAATCCGGATCGAAAGGCGCTCCCTTTGATTCCATTTCTTTCAATCCCTGCTGGGACAGAATATTTTTCAACTTATTATGAACTAATTCAACGCCTGCTTTTACGGGCGCTACCTCGGTAGCCACTTCCATTGCCTTCAAGGCCCGTTCAAAGTCATCTATAACAGGTAAAAGGCTTACGAGAACATCTTTTCCGGCTGTTTGAAGCAATTCCACGCGTTCTTTACTTGTACGGCGCTTGAAATTATCAAATTCGGCGTACAGTCTCACGTATTTGTTGTTTAGTTCAACCACTTCGGCACGAAGTTTTTCTACTTCAGCATTTTGGGCATCATCAGCTGTATTGTTCTGCTCGTTCATTATTTCCTGCTCCTGTCCCGATTGAGGATTTTCAGCATTTTGTAATTCTTCTTCCTGGTTCTGAATCTTTTTCTTCAACATGTCTGAAATATTCATAATAATCTCTTTTGACAAAATTTTTGCCAATACAAAAAAACGGTCATGCTGTCAGTGATATTTTTTACTGTTCTAACATTTTGACCTGCTGTAAATAACTGATTATACAATTTTTACATCTTCATGAACCAGCCCGTTTTCGCATTTAATAATCCGGGAAGGAAAAGTGCGGATCATGTGATAATCGTGTGTAGCCATTAAAACCGCAGTGCCAGAACTGCTTATAGCTTTAAGCAGTAAAACAATTTCTTCTGATGTTTCAGGATCTAGGTTCCCCGTAGGCTCATCTGCAAGTATAATTTCCGGATCGTTTAACAATGCTCTTGCAATAACTACCCGCTGCTGTTCGCCGCCGGAAAGTTCATGCGGCATTTTCTTTATTTTTGAACGCAGGCCTACTTTTTCCAGTACATCGCGTATGCGTTCTGAAATCAAATTTTTTTCTTTCCATCCGGTAGCACGCATAACAAACTGCAGGTTTTGTTCTACTGTCCTGTCGGTTAACAACTGGAAGTCCTGAAACACTATTCCGAGCTTTCTGCGCAAAAAAGGTACATCCTTTTCGGCTAATTTTTTTAGATCAAAACTTGCTACGTGGCCTTCTCCGGCAGCAATGTGGAGATCTCCGTAAATAATCTTTAACAAACTGCTCTTTCCCGATCCTGTCTGCCCGATAAGGAAAACAAACTCTCCTTTATCTATATGTAAATTTACATTCGATAATACCAGGTGTTTCTGCTGGTAAACATCAACGTTTTGGAGTTTTATTACTGAATTACCGATCATTTCTCAATATCTAATTTAACGATCTGCCCGAAAGGAAGATTCTTAACAAGGTTCATTATGTAGTCCGTCTTATCCCCTAATCCAATTTTTTCCAGTGATTTTTCAGGTCTGTCGACCCTGAAATAAGCCAGAAGAGTAAACTTTTCATCCCGTAATTGTACATAATCCGGAATTTTTGCTACTCCCTTTACTTTAATAATATACATTTTGATCAAAGGTAAAATTTTCCCTGCAAATGGAACCGGAGAATTTTACAAGTCCTGAAGGAATTTTATCGTATTTATTCCATCGGCATAATCCCAGAGTTTAGGGTGCTGGCTTTGTCCAAAATCTACCAGACACTCTTTTACCTGTAAAGGGAGCATACTCACCACGCATTGAAGTTCGTTCGACAACGCATTTAACTTAGTGTTAAGCTCCTCCAGAGTTTCATATTCTTCATAGTAAACAGTTGCAAGAGGAGAAGCTGTTTTTTCATCCTGTTTGATCAGTAAAAAGCCGTTATCCAAATGCTTGTTTCCGTTAACCAGAAAAATAGATTTATTATAATCGTAATTGTTTATGTACTTATAATGATTACCAACAGTATTAAAGCGCTCTATCGCTTGAAATAAGGGGGTGAACGAGTATTGTACCGGTACAAAAAGTTTTGAAACGTTTCTGCATCCCAGGCCGAAATAACTAAAAATATCATCCCCTAAAGCCGCTAACTGTTCAGGGCTTTCTTTTCCTGAAAGAACTGCTACACTGTTCCTGTTTTTCCGTATGATATGCGGTACTTTTCCAAAATAATATTCAAAATACCTGGCTGTATTGTTGCTGCCCGTAGCAATAACAGCGTCAAATGCTTCTAACTTTTCTGTGTAAGAGAAGTGTGAAGCAAAGGCAGGCTCAAATTCAGTTAACATATTTAAAAGATGCGGGATGAGTTTTTTATCCTGGGAAGATAACTTTATCAGTGCATGGTTGCCCGTTGCAAGAACACATAAAATATCGTGTAAGCCAACAAGTGGAATATTGCCTGCAAGCACAAGACCGATCTTTTTTATTTCAGTAATGGGTTGAACGTACCCTAACCAGTGATCTATATCTTCTTTATTCAGCATCTGTGCGAGGGCCTTCACCGCTCTGTGTGTTTCCTGAGGTGTAAACCATGGATTATGGTGATGGGCTGAATTAATTAATTGGTTTAATTGCTCATCCGGGTCTGCCAGATACTGGCCCAGTTCTCTGAACGCATTTTTTCGTTTCTCCAATGTCAAAATAGAAATCATCAAACTATAATCTTCAAATAATGTTATATTTGCTCAGTTTTTTGCAGATAAGCAATTATTTGCAAATATTAGGTTTTAGATTAAGAATTCAGACAGTCATGGCGATTAAAATAACAGATGAATGTATTAATTGCGGAGCTTGTGAGCCTGAATGCCCTAATAATGCCATTTACGATGCAGGGGCAGCATGGCGTTTCTCAGATGGGACGGCTTTACGCGGTATAATTGATTTTGGAGACGGAACAACTTTAGATGCAGAAGAGTCTCAGACTCCTATTTCAGACGAATTTTATTATATAGTTTCTGATAAGTGTACAGAATGTAAAGGTTTCCACGATGAACCTCAATGTGCAGCAGTTTGCCCTGTTGATTGCTGTGTGGATGATGAAGATGTTCGCGAAACAGAAGAAGAGTTGCTTGCCAAGAAAGCATGGCTGCATGCAGAGGCATAAAGAGCACACTCAGAATACTAATAGAAGAAGCGATTTTTAGGTCGCTTTTTTTATTATTCACCTTTTCCCTTTTTTGTTTTATTCGGGATAATAAGAACAGGGCAATCGGCCTTTCTGATAACTTTTTCTGCTACGCTTCCTGAAATAAAGTGATCTATTCCGGTTCTGCCATGAGTGCCAAGGATAATCATGTCCGCATTCCATTCTTCAGCAGTTATCAGTATTTCATCAATCGGGTTTCCTATTTTGTTAAATGTGTAAATAGTTAAGTTCGAGCCGTACGTATCCGCTATTTTGTTTAATAATTTTTTACCTGTTTCTTCCTGTGCCGCTATTATTTCAGGGATCATGGCCGGAGCTTCATTTAATATCGGATCTCCAACGTAGGGAGTACCTGTTGGAATATCGTTCACATGCAACAGGGCAACTTCGGCACCCAGACTTTTTGCAAGATCAAATCCATAACTTGTAGCTATCGTAGAATAATCGCTGTCTTCAACGGCGATTAAAATTTTGTGTAATTGATTTAAAGGGTTCATAATTATAAAACACTTGGTTTGAAAAGTAAGTTTTCCTTTATAAAGTTAAATTTTTTTTCTTTGTTTAATTTTTATGACGAGCAGCACCTACGGTATTTGTAATTTGTCCATCGTTCCGGTAAGGGCCGAGCCTTCTGATAAAAGTGAAATAACAACGCAGTTATTATTTGGTGATTGCTTTGAAATTATTCAGAAAACAGATAAGTGGGTTGAAATAAAAACTGCTTACGAGGATTATACGGGATGGATTGATGTAAAGCAATATGTCGAAGCAGAGTATGAGGAATATCAAAAGTTCAGCAAAGCAGAAAATGTGTTAAGTCTTGAAGTTTATCATGCTGTCAAGAATATAAGCAAAGATAGCTACTTGTATTTAGTTGCGGGATGTTCAATTCCTGTATCCGACCAGGGTAAGTTTACGTTAAATGAAGAAGAATACCAGGTTGAAGGTACTTCAATTAAGCTTCCTGAAAGTGCTTTTAAAGACAAGGTAATAAGTTGTTCAAAGTTTTTTCTAAATGCGCCGTATTTATGGGGAGGACGCTCTGTTTTTGGTATAGATTGCTCCGGCTTTACCCAAATAGTATTTAAACTTTTTGGAGTCAGGCTTAAAAGAGATGCCTGGCAGCAGGCTGAACAGGGAGAACTGATAAGTTCCTTAGAGAATGTTCAGGCCGGTGATCTTGCATTTTTTGATAATGATCAGGGACGTATAACCCATGTAGGAATAGTTATAAGTTCCACTCAGATCATTCACGCTTCCGGCAGGGTAAAAATTGATTCATTAAACCCAAATGGAATTTATAGTGAAGAATTGCAGCGGCAAACACATAAACTGAGGGTAATTAAGCGGTATGTGTGAGTTTTAGTAGTGTTAATAGATGGATAAGTATAAACTGAACATTTGCTTTTAAAACATTAAATTTGATTATGCAAGTACAAATAGATATTGGGTTTGACGAATTAGTTAGTATTGCTAAAAAACTGTCACCAACCCAATGGTTAAAGCTTAAAGAAGAGGTTGATAAGGAAATTAGGAAAGATGCACCGACGGAACTTGAAAGTTTTTTATTATCTGCCCCAACCTTGAACGATGAGCAGTTTGAACTGATTGAGCAGGCAAGAAAAGAAATTGATGAATGGCGATAAAGTAATACTTGTTGACACTTCTATTCTAATTGATCTTTTTCGTAAAACCGATAAAAGAAATTCAAGATTGGTAGCATTGGTTAGACAAGGCTATACTTTTTCTATCTCGGCAATAACTGAATATGAGATTTACGCAGGTGCTACAGAACCTCAAAAAAGTTATTGGGAAGATTTACTTAATAAGATAGAAGTTTTACCTTTTGATCAGGCCGTAGTAAAACTTGCTGTTGATATTAATAATAGTTTAAAAAAGAAACGAAAACAAATAGGAATTGCAGATCTTTTTATTGCAGCTACAGCAATTGCAAACAAGCTACCTTTTGCTACATTAAATATAAAACATTTTGAACGTGTTGATGATTTGGAATTCGTGGAGTAAATAAATTCTTTACTCAAATTCAAAGTTCCAGATCATAACAATTTTATCATCTCCGGCGGAGATTAAATATCCCGTACTGCTATCCCAGCAGATCTTATTGACGGATAAACTATGCATTTCAATCCCTTTTTCGCGGCTTAAAACCTTTTGAAGAGTGAAAGTTTCAGAACTCCATATTTTAATGCTTTTATCCCTGCTGGCTGTTGCGAAATAGGGTTTAGATGGATGAAACCGGATGTCGTAAATGGCAAAGAGATGGGCGATAATGGTTTCTTTCAGAGAAAAATCGAGTGTGCTCCAGATATTGAGCCTGGCGTCTCTGCCGCCGCTAAGCAGGAATCTTCCATCGGGTGAGAACTGAACGGAAGTAACCGGCATGGTATGTCCCTCAAGTTCTTTGAAAAAAGAATAATCTTCCAGGTTATAAATACGGATCAGGTTGTCTTTGCAGCCAAAAGCTGCCAGTGTTTCATCCGGATTTACGGTTATTGACCTGACTGTATCTGCTGAAACTTTAAATGAATATAAAAGCTTGAAATCGTTGAGGTCCCAGATAGAAACAGAGCCATCTTCGGAAGAAATAATCAATTCGTTTTTTCTTTTTACAGAAGTAATATCAAATATGGGCAGGCGGTGATGGGAGAGGGTAGCAACAACTTTTTGCTGTGCAAAATCGAATACCCGTACGTTTCCGCTTCTTTCCCCGATTACTAGAAGCGGGAAATTGCTAACGGCATGAAGAGCATAAACAGAAGTTGGAGCGGGAACAAGCACTTTTATATGCGACAATGTTTTTATGCTCCATTCAACTACTCCTTTATCATTCCCTGCCGAAAAGAAAATACCGGGTTTTTGCGAACTTTCAACGGTATAAACAGGATTCTGATGGCCGGGTAAAGCCGCTATTCGCTCAACTTTCATTATTTATGCCTTTGCGAAAGATTATCACTTATGGTTTTTAAGCTTATATTTTTCTCTTTTAACAGTACCAGCAGGTGGAACACAAGGTCGGACGCCTCGTTTATTAAGTCTTTCTCTGTTTCGTTTAACGCAGCTATTACGGTTTCAACGCCTTCTTCTCCAACTTTCTGTGCAATCTTGTTTAAACCTTTTCCTCTGAGTTTATTGATGTAGGAATCTTCCCTTGGATTTTCATATCGGTCTTTTATAATCTGCTCTAAGCGGAAAATAAAATTCTGGTTATAATCTGTAGAAAAACAGCTTCTGGACCCTGTATGGCATGTTGGGCCCTGGGGATTAACTTTTATAAGTAGGGTATCGTTGTCGCAGTCTTCAGCAATGTTTACAACGTGCAGAAAGTTTCCGCTTTCTTCGCCCTTGGTCCATAAACGATTTTTCGAGCGGGAAAAAAAGGTAACCTTCTTTTCATTCAGCGTTTTCCGGTAAGCTTCCTCATTCATATATCCGAGCATCAGTACTTCCAGGGTTTGTTCATCCTGGATAACTACAGGTACCAGCCCGTTTGATTTATCAAAATCAATGTTCATTTAATATTTTAATTGCTCCAGGAAGAAGCTTCTGCATTCAGTGCAGCTAAAGCCTTACCCGGATATTGTTATTTCTTAATTCATTTTTCAGCGAAGGTATCATTATCTCCCCGTAATGAAAAACAGAAGCGGCAAGGGCGGCATCAACATTGCTTTTTTCGAACACTTCTATAAAATGCCCTGTAGTTCCTGCTCCGCCTGATGCAATCAGGGGAATGGATATGGTATCGTTGATCTTTTTTAAAAGATCGCAGTCAAAGCCATTTTTTGTGCCATCATGATTCATGGAAGTAAGCAGTATTTCGCCAGCACCTAATTCCTCGGTTTGTTTTATCCAGCTTTCCGTTTCTAATTCGGTAGCGATTCTGCCGCCGTTTAAATGCACCAGGTTTTTACCTTCTACTATTTTGGTATCTACTGCAACTACTACAAACTGTTTTCCGAATGCATTTGCCAGCTCACTTATCAGGGCCGGATTCCGTACGGCGGCCGAGTTAACAGATATCTTATCTGCGCCGGAGTTTAACAGGATATCCGCATCGGCAATTTCATTAATTCCTCCCCCAATAGTAAAAGGAATATTAATTTGCCGTGCAACCGCTTTTACTAATTCTACCATGGTTTTGCGGCGTTCGTGGGTAGCTGTAATGTCAAGAAAGACAAGTTCATCGGCGCCCTGACGGGAATACTGCCAGGCTAATTCTACAGGATCGCCCGCATCGCGGAGGTCAACAAAGTTTACTCCTTTTACTGTTCGCCCGTCTTTAACATCAAGGCAGGGAATAATTCTTTTTGAGACCATTAACAGTAAAAATATAAGCTGCAAAAAGATTTATCGGACTTCTTTCTGCTGAAAATGAAAATTCGTTTTTCTTAATAAACTAAAAACTCTTTGCTTCGTGATGATAAACATCACATATAAAGTGAAAACAGATTGAATCCTTAAAATGAAATCAGCGATTTCAGATTCCAGTCCTGGATTTCTTCTATAGTGATATGGCCCTCATAAATTGCCTTGCCTACAACACATGCTTCCACCTTAATTTGCTGTAAGGTATATATATCTTCCATAGAGCTGATACCACCGGAAGCAATCAGTTTAATAAAAGGCGAGTGATCAAGCAGTTTCTGGTATAATTCAACACCAGCACCGCCCAATTTTCCGTCTTTATTTATGTCAGTACACAGAAAGCGGAAAAAGCCTAAGGATAAGCAACGATCCACGTAATCCATCAATTTGATAGGAGAGCTTTCCATCCAGCCTGAATACTTTATAACTTCATCCAGCACATCAATAGCTACAACTACCTGGTCTGAACATTTTTCTTTACCACAAATCTCTTTACTCAGATCCGGTAAAAATTTTGGATTTGTAATGGCCTGGGTTCCTACAATTATCCGGTGAATTCCGGAATCAATTAATTCCTTAACTTTTTCAATGCTTCTTACACCGCCTCCGTACTGTACTTTCATTTCAGTTTTGCGGATGATATCAAACAGGTACTGTTGATTGCTAAAATCACCACGGGCACCGTTTAAATCAATGATATGAACAAATTCAGTTCCGTTTGACTGATATTTCTCAATCATTTCTTCGAGGGTAACATCGTAAAAGGTAACCTGTTCATAATCTCCTTCACGAAGACGGACAACTTTTTTGTCCAGAATGTCAATTGCCGGAATAATATACATATTAGTTTAGGTATGTAAAGTTCTTTAATATTTTTTCGCCTGCTTCTCCTGATTTTTCAGGATGAAATTGTACTCCAAAAAAATTATCCTTTTTTACTGATGCTGAGAATTTAATTCCGTAATCTGCCGATGCAAGAGTAAATTTAGAATTAAATTCTATAAAGTATGAATGTACAAAATAAAAGTATGAATTATTTTCAATTCCTTTAAACAGCTCATTTTCAAATTCTACCGTTACCTTATTCCAACCCATATGCGGAACTTTTAGTTTTAAAATTTCAGCATTAAATTGAACGGTATTTAAAGGAATAATAGAAGTGAGGGAAGAGCTGCCTTCTTCAGAGAAATCAGTTAATAACTGCATTCCTACACAAATGCCCAGAACCGGTTTTTTTAATTCTTTTATCAAAGGAACAAAACCTGTTTCTTCCAGTTTTTGCATAGCTGCACCCGCATGTCCAACGCCGGGGATAATATAGCGGTCGTACAAATCAAACTCATCTGCAGAAGTAATCATCCCGTAAGAAACCTGTTGCCTGTCTAAAGCTGCAGTTAACGAAAAAAGGTTGCCTGCTCCGTAATATACTATCCCTACATCTTTTTTTTCCATCAGAGTGAGTTTGGTTTATTCTATTTACAAAACACCTTTTGTGCTTGGCAAAGCCATGTTTTCGGCATTTCTTTTTACCGCCATTTTAATAGATTTGGCAAACGCTTTGAAAATAGCTTCTATTTTATGATGCTCGTTTTGTCCTTCTGCTTTTATGTTCAGGTTCGATCTCGAAGCATCACTGAAAGACTTGAAGAAGTGGAAAAACATTTCTGTTGGCATTTCTCCTATCTTTTCGCGGTTAAACTTTGCATCCCATACAATCCAGTTCCTGCCACCAAAATCAATTGCGACTTGGGCCAGGCAATCATCCATAGGGAGGCAAAAGCCATATCGTTCAATTCCACGTTTATCTCCTAAGGCTTCTAAAAATGCTTCGCCTAAAGCAATTCCGGTATCTTCTATGGTGTGATGTTCGTCGATATGCAAATCACCTTTCGCGGTAATTGTCAGATCGATGCTGCCATGCCTGGCAATCTGATCGAGCATATGATCAAAAAATGATAAACCTGTAGAAACGTTTGCTTCACCTTTTCCGTCAAGATTTATCTTTATATAAATATCAGTTTCTTTCGTTGTCCGGCGGTGTTCAATTTCGCGTTTTCCAATTTTAAGAAATTCGTAAACCTCTTTCCAGTTTGTAGTATCTAAAGAGATAAATTCCTTTAACTCAGACTTCTGCTCTTTAATCTCATCCGATCCGAGTAATTCATCCTTTTTTAACCAGATTGCTTTACAATTCAAATTCTTGGCTAAAACAACATCTGTAATACGATCGCCGATTACATAGGAATTAGCCAGATCGTATTCCTCTGCATTGAAATACCTGGTGAGAAGGGCGGTGCCGGGTTTGCGGGTAGGCGCATTTTCGTGAGGAAAGGTTTTATCAATAATTACCTCGCTGAAAGTTATTCCCTCGTTTTTTAATGCCTTGATAATGAAGTTGTGGATGGTCCAGAAATTTTCTTCCGGATGAGAGGGAGTTCCGAGCCCATCCTGATTGGTAACCATAACAAGTTCAAAATCCATTTCGCGGGCTATTTTACCCATGTATTCAAATACATGCGGGTAAAATTCAAGTTCGCTGAACGAATCGATCTGGTAGTCTTCCGGCTCTAACACAAGTGTGCCATCCCGATCTATAAATAAAACTTTTTTTAAAGTACTCATTAAGCTATTAAATTATTAACCGGTTTGTACTCTTTTAAGGCAGACAAAAGACGTTCGTTTTCAGATGGAATACCCACTGTAATCCGTAAACAACCTTCGCACAATTCTACTTTCGACCTATCACGAACAATGATGTCTTTCTCAACAAGGAAATTATAGATTTTTACAGGTTCGGTAGTTTTTACAAGAATGAAATTTGCGTCAGAAGGATAAATGTTTTCCACAAAACCGAATTTTTTCAGTCCCAAAACCAGGTTATCGCGTTCCTTAATAGTTTCCTTAATCCAGTTATTTACCTGCTCAACATTGTTCAATGCTTCTGAAGCAAGTCGTTGCGAGGCTTCATTTATATTATAGGGAGGTTTTACCTTATTGAATACTTCGATAATCTCCTGACTTGCAAAGGCCATTCCGACCCGTAAACCAGCCAATCCCCAGGCTTTTGATAAAGTTTGAAGTATCACTAAATTGCTGTATTCAGTCAGCTCCTGAATAAATGACCGCTGCCGCGAAAAATTTATATAAGCTTCATCAATTACAACGATGCCGTTAAAATTCGCCAGAATCGTTTCAATAGCTTCCCTGTCTATTGAATTTCCGGTAGGATTGTTAGGGGAGCAAATAAAAATCAGTTTCGTGTTTTCATCAATTGCTTCCGCAATGCCGTCAAGATTGAGCTGGTAATCCCCAGTCAGGGAAACTTTTCGTATTTCAACATCGTTGATGTTGGCGCAAACCTGGTACATGCCGTATGTAGGGGGAAGCAGAATAACATTGTCAATACCCGGCCGGCAGAAGGCACGGAAAAGGATATCTATAGCTTCATCGCTTCCGTTACCCAAAAAAATATTTACAGGAGGAACTCCCTTTATTTTGCTGATCTTTTCTTTTACCTCCAGCTGAAGAGGATCGGGGTAACGATTAAAATTAGTGGCTAAAGGCGAGCCAAAAGAATTTTCGTTCGCATCTAAATAGATGGAAGCCTCTCCCTGAAATTCATCTCTTGCCGATGAATAAGGTACCAGGTTCTGTATATTTTCTCTTGTTATTTTTTTTAAATCAAAACTCATGATTGAATTCTTTTATACTGTTTTCAACCGGATACTTACTGCATTTTTGTGCGCCTGTAATCCTTCCAGGCTTGCTAACGTTTCTACAACAGGCCCTATATTTTTTATTCCCTGTTCTGAAATGTGCTGAAAAGTGATCTTCTTTACAAATGAGTCAACAGAAACTCCCGAATAAGAACGGGCATAAGCGCTGGTGGGCAGTGTATGATTGGTTCCTGAAGCATAATCTCCGGCACTTTCGGGCGTAAGATCACCCAGAAACACAGAGCCGGCATTGCTGATCCTGGGAATAAGGTCTTCCCAGCTTGCCGTTTGAAGAATTAAATGTTCAGGAGCGTATTTATTGCTGAATTTTATAGCCTCATTTAAATCTGAAACTAATACTGCATATGAGTTTTCTATTGCCTTTGTTGCAATCTCTTTTCTGGGTAAAAGATTCAGCTGCCCGTTCAGGTTAATGATTACCTGTTCAAGCAGTGTTCCGGATGTTGTTACCAGAACTGCCTGCGAATCTTTGCCGTGTTCAGCCTGGGCCAACAAATCGGCGGCTACAAAACCCGGATTTGCATTTTCATCTGCAATAACCAGTACTTCCGATGGTCCTGCAGGCATATCAATAGCTGTTTGAGTGCTTGATTGGATAAGCGTTTTTGCTTTCGTCACAAACTGGTTGCCAGGGCCAAATATCTTATCAACTTTCGGAATACTTTCTGTTCCGTAAGCCATAGCGGCAACTGCTTGAGATCCTCCTGCAAGAAATATATGATCAATTTCAAGAAGCACGGCGCAGTAAGCAATATAATGATTTATGCTGCCGTCCGACTGGGGAGGAGAACACACTACAATTTCCTTGCAGCCGGCAATGCGTGCAGGAATGCCGAGCATTAAAAAGGTGCTTGGCAAAACCGCTGTTCCGCCCGGAATGTATAAACCCACTTTTTCAATAGCACGATGCTCACGCCAGCAGTTTACTCCGGGCATTGTTTCTATTTTTTCTTCTTTTACTAATTGAGAAAGATGAAATTTTCGGATATTGTTAAAAGCTGTTTGTAATGCCTGCTGTTGTTCTTTTTCAACATTTGCCGCCAGTTCAGCAATCTGAACCTTATTTAATGATAAACTGTCCAGTTTAACCCGGTCAAATTTTTCTGCGAAAATCTTTAATGCGTTATCTCCGTTTTCCCTTACTTCCTGTATAATTTCTTCAACTTTGTTTCGAATGCTATTGTCTTCATCCACATTCCGCTCAACCAATTTTGTAATTTGCTGATCGTTTAACTCAGAATATTTATAGCTTGTTAACATCTGTTCAGAGAATAATTTTTTCAATAGGCATTACTACAATTCCTTGCGCTCCGGCCGATTTAAGTTCGCTGATCCGTCCCCAGAAATCCCTTTCCGGAATAACGGTATGCACAGCAACCCAGCCTTCTTCGGCTAATGGAACAACTGTAGGACTTTTTATACCCGGCAAAAGCGATTGAATACTTTCCAGGTTTTTACGCTCAACATTTAAGACTACGTATTTGGTTTCTTTAGCACGTAAAACAGACTGTACACGTTGAATCAATTCGACGATCAGTGGATTTTCTTCTTCGCCCTTGCGGCCAATTAAAACAGCTTCTGAATGCAATACATCTGCAAAAGGTTTTAAACCATTGCTTTTTAGGGTGCCGCCAGTTGAAACCAGGTCGCAGATTGCTTCGCTTAACCCCAATCCCGGGGCAATTTCTACCGAACCGGAAATGGTACGGATATCTGCCTTTACATTATTTTCCTTTAAGAATTTCTTTAGTATAACCGGATAGGACGTAGCGATTGATTTTCCTTCCAGATCAGCAATGGATTGTATGGTAGAATTACTGGGTATTGCCAGTTTAAGGGAACATTTTCCAAAGCCTAAACGCTGTAAGAAACTTACAGATACCTCGGTTTCGCTGATAACGTTTTCGCCTACTATTCCGATATCAGCTATTCCATCCTGAACGTATTCAGGAATATCGTCATCTCTCAGAAAAAGAATCTCCAAGGGGAAATTTGATACCTGGGAAATAAGGGAACTTTTATAGTTTTCGAAGCTTAAACCGCAGTTTTTAAGAAGCTCTACTGATTTTTCGTTTAATCTACCCGATTTCTGGATAGCTATTTTGAGTGTTTTCAATGTTTAAGTTTTATTAATCAGACCACAATATTAAGTATAAACCATGTTTCACGCAGAAACTTACAAATCTTTTATCGCCGCTGGGGGCGATGATGGAAATGCAAGAAATGTGTTATAACAACTAATGGCATACTATTTGGTTCCTGATCAATAGTCGGGAGCACAAAGATATAATTACCGCTTTAAAACTCAAAATTTAACAGCTTAAACAAAAATTATGACGAAAGAAAACATAAAATACCTCTTTATTTTTCTATTATTTAGTACAACAATTTTCCAGTCATGCAAAAAATCACGATCAGATATCGGAGCAATTTTATTTAAAGAATCTAAAAACCGTGTATTTAAAAAGGTTGATTCTGCTGCGTATTATAAAGTTTTCAAACAAGTCCTTTCAGAGTCGGAAGAAGATGTGCGAAATCCTAACCTTATTAATAGTTTTTATAAGAAACATGAATACGAGCCCTTTTTTGTGGTCAATTACATCAAAGACGGCCAATTGAAAGAAATATTGAACTACTTTCAAAAAGCTACTGACCATGGTCTTGATCCGGAATTTTTTCATTATACGGAGCTTAAAACCCTGGCAGATAAAATTTATGACAAACATGGAATTAAATCTGCCGATGAAGCGTATAAAAGCATTGCCAGGCTCGAGGTGCTAACCGCTACTTCGCTCATTGATTATTCAAATGCGCTTCAGTACGGCATCGTTAATCCTCGAAGAATTTTTGCCAGGTATTATATAAAAACAGCACGACCAGATAGTTTGGCAATGCTGAAGGTTTTTCGGGAAAAAGATTTGAAAACCTTTCTCGATAGCATTCAACCTAAAGATCCGTCTTATAAAAAGTTGCAGCAAGCCCTTGTTTCCGGGTTCCAATATCCCGGATTAAGTAAAGAAGAAACTGCAAAAACAATTAAATTAAATCTGGAACGATTAAGATGGAAAACAGGGAGAGACCAAGATAATCGTTATGTCTGGGTTAACATTCCCGATTTTCGGCTCACATTTTTTGATTCAGGAAAGCCTAAGCTTTCTATGAAAGTATGTGTTGGTGAATCAAAAGAGATTAATTACTATGAAAAATTACGTCAGTATAATGACAGCGGGGATATTAACGACCGCCCTCATAATCATGAAACACCCATTCTCAGCAGTGCTATACATACCATTGTAGTAAATCCGGTTTGGAACATTCCGAAAAGCATTGTACAGACAGAGATTGCACAAAAAGCAATGGAAGACCCTTATTATTTAAGCAATAACGGCATACAGGTTTTTTATAAGGGCGAACAGATGGATGCCGACAATATTGACTGGGATGCAGTAACGAGGGATAATTTGCAGCTTGAGTTTAAGCAAAGCCCCGGCGATGAGAATGCATTGGGAAAGATGAAATTTCTTTTCAAGAATTCCAGCAGTGTTTACCTGCATGATACGCCGGTAAAATCAGCATTTAATTTAAATAACAGGGCCATCAGCCACGGATGTGTGCGGGTAGAAAATCCGCTGGCCTTGGCGGAGGCTATAGCTCCTACAGGCAGTATGTTTAATACTATTCAAACTGAATTTAAAGGAAATAGCGAAGACTCAAGATCATTTTCAATTAAAAATAAAGTTCCTGTTTATCTGGATTATATGACTTGTTGGGTAGATTCTGAGGGTAAAATTCAGATCCGGCCGGATGTGTATCACCTCGATCAGATCCTCTCCCGTACGCTGGGAAAGGCTTTATCCTGAGTTGAACCTGTTTGTGCGATATTTTAAATAAATCCTTTATTTGTACTTTACTTAGTTGAATATGTTAAAGGCAGGTATTATAGGATTGGGAGATATTGCGTTAAAAGCGTATCTTCCGGTATTGGCAAACAAGCCAAATATCGAATTTCACTTATGTTCAAGAAACGAAAGCAAGCTAAACGAGGCCGGAGAGAAGTTCAGGATTGTAAACCGGCATACCACGCTTGAGTCTTTAATAAATGCAGGGATAAAAGCGGCTTTCGTGCATGCAGCAACCGATGCACATTTTGAAATAGTAAATGAATTGCTGTTAAACGGAATTCATGTTTATGTGGACAAACCTATCACCATGGAATACCGGCTTTCAAAAGAGCTGGTTGATCTAGCAGAAGGAAAAGGACTTTTGCTGGTGGTGGGATTTAACCGGAGGTTTGCTCCTGTATACCGGCAATTGAAAGAAATGGAAGAGCCGTCCGTTATCATAATGCAGAAAAATCGTAAATCGCTGCCCGATTCTATAAGAAGATTTGTGGTTGAGGATTTTATACACGTAGTGGATACGCTGCGGTTTTTGTTTCCGTACACAATAGATCAGGTACTTGTTCACGGCAAAAAAAGAGGCAACATGCTCCACCATCTGGTAGTTCAGTTTGTTTCAAAAAAAGGCCCGGTGGCTATAGGTATTATGGATCGGGATACCGGTACAACCGAAGAAAAGATTGAAGTTATGAATGCTTCTGAAAAGCGTACTGTATATAATGTAGCTGATCTTTACATTGAAAAAGAACGCCAGGTAATTAAAACAGGGACGAGTGATTGGGAACCCACACTTTATAAAAGAGGTTTTGAAGGTATGCTCGATGATTTTATTGCCGCTTTAACTACAAACTCGCAACCTATGATTTCAAAAAGGGATGCCTTATTAACTCATGAAATTTGCGAATACATTGTAAAACGAGTAGAGGAGCTGGAATAAACAGATTCTGCTAATCTTAAATATAACATTTTGTAAAACCTTTCGTTGTAATGGAGCAGGGAAGAAAAGGTGAGAATCTCAATTAGTTTTAACAGAATAAGCGCCAGGCGCATTTACCGCATTTTATTTTTTTCAACCGTTGTTTCAATCTTTCTTGTTGCAGAATGTGCAGCAGGACAGTCTGCGGTATTGCCTATTGTTTTGAAACCGGAAAAGGTAAGCTTCACTCCCAAGGAATTTTATATTTCTGATTTTAGAGATCAGCGGATGGATAAGAATCGTATCGGAGAATTACTTGTTTTAAATTCTGCTCAGGAAAAACTCCAAAGACAAACAGTTGATCTGCAGGGTGGATCGTTTCAAACATTCCGCGATTTTTTTCTACAAAGCGTTTCCAGAAATCCTAAACTTCGTCCTGTACTTATTGTATTGAAGAAATGCAGTGTTGTAGAAACGGAGCAGCCGGGAAGAATAAAAGGGAACGTGGAATTAGTAATTGATTTCCAATTGCAGGGAAAAGATAAAAACATATCCTTGATCGAATATAAAGGAGGAGCCGAATATCTTCGTTCCGTAAATGGAATTGCAGTTGTAGAGCCTGCATTAAGAAAATCGCTTATTGCCGGCCTGGATTTTTTTAATAACTGGATAAACAGGGAAGCTGACACCAACGAAAAGCTGGCAAAAGGAATAAAACTTATTTTCGAAGAATATAAAAAAAGTGCCGATCCTGATACTGTTTTTTATGATATTAAGCGGCCATTGACCTGGAAAGATTTCCGGGCTCCTGTGCCTGCCGGAAGCCGGTATGCTGCAACAATTTTTCCAAGTCTGGCATACGAGGGAAGGAGTGAGGTAGTTAAGGGATTCATTGAGCTTCGTGTAGCGCTCAAGGTTTTCGCCACTCCATCCTCTTCCTGGGTGCGGCCAGAAGCAAAAGACAGTTACAGCTTAAATCATGAACAAAGACATTTTGATATCGTTAAAGTGGTTGCAGAACGGTTCAAACAAAAAATTAAGTCGGAAAAATTAACCTTAGATAATTTCGACAGTATTTTGAGATATGAGTATATCGAATCCTTTCGTGAAATGAATCGTCTTGAAGATCAATACGATGATGAAACCGGACACGGGCAAAACGCAGCAATACAGCAAAAGTGGAATGAAAAAATTGATGCCGAACTTGAATCGTTTCGTGTGAAATAAATTTGTTCTGGTTTTGCTTTCCTTAAGGGCGTTTTCTGTTAAAACGGAGCATTAAGCTCCCGAAAATCAACCTCAGACTATTACCTTTTTCTCTTTAAAGATTAAAAATGGAAATTTATATTTAAAAAATAATTTCCAGCATGGATGACATAAAGAACGAAATTCTGAAGGCTTCTCTAAATTATTTTTTTGCAGCAGGGTATTCGGAAGATGTCAAATAATAAATTGGTTGCTCTTTTAGGTATTTCAACTAAAACCCTGTATAAACACTTCAAAGACAAAGAAGACTTATTAGAACAGGCATTGGAATTACATTATTTGCAACAACATGAGGTCTTTGAAAATCTTTACCAGGGTGAGAGTGCTCCTGTTCTTCTTTTTTATGCATGGCGGCAAGGATTTGACATGGAGTTCAACATCAATAAGACTTTTTTCAAGGACCTGCATTATTACTACCCGGAACTTGAAAAGAAGGTAGAGGTGCGTAATGCTGAGAAACTTTGGAAGGAACTGATTCAGATTGTTAATAAGGGAAAGGAGGAAGGACACATTATGGAAGACGTTATAGCAGAGGTTGTGTTGGAGGGTATGTCAATTCTATATGTTTCGGCTGTAAGGAAAGGAGATTTTAAAAAGTTACGTCTATCTCCAAATGCCATTTTACTGAATACGCTGGGAGTTTACCTGAGAGGTATTTGTACCGAAAAGGGGATTCAGGCTTTAGATAAATATTTGACAGATTTCGATGAACTAAACAAAAAAATACCTGAAAAAGAAGGTGTCATAGGCAGATAAGCAACTACTTAAATTATTCATTAATACAAATTTAGAATCTAAAAAAAACAAATTAATCATGAAAAAAGCAAGCTTATTTTTCGCAGGATTACTTTTCCTGCTAATGTCTCAGAACGTAGATGCATAAGTTAAAAAAGGTGCAGATTTTTTTGCAGGAAAGTGGAACGTGTTAGTAAAGGGTACACCTAACGGCGACGCGAACATGTTTTTTGTACTGGAAAAAAAGGATGACAAGATTACGGGTGTAGTGCAAGACTCAACAGGAAATGAAATATCAAAAATTGACAATGCCAAGGTGACCGATGACGATATTACAGTTTACTTTAATGCCAGCGGATACGATGTTAATGTGAATCTAAAGAAGAAAGATGATGATCATGCTGCCGGAAGCCTGTTGGGTATGTTTGATGTAATAGCAGACAGGGTAAAGGAAAATGAATGACAACCCTTCAAAGCATTGCACTGGAAAAAATAATTATGAAAAAACTGAATAAGTTTTTTGCCGGACTTTTTTTGCTACTACTTGCAGAGAGTGCAGGAGCACAGTCTGGACAAACACAGTTGCCGCTAAAATCAACAATTAACTTAATGCCATATCCTCAAAGTCTGCATGCTGCAGGTGGTAAACTACGCATTACCTCACAGTTTAGCATTAATCTTTCAGGTGCTGAAAAAGATGAACGGCTTGAAGCTGCAACAAACAGACTGCTGACAAGACTCAATGCAAGGACGCTTGCATACTTTGAACAGGAGCGGGTGGTGTTGAACGAACAAAAACATAATGCCACCCTTACCCTTCAGGTGAAAACAAAGGGAGAACCTTTACCCGGAACAGATGAAGCTTACCAACTCTCTGTAGACTCATCGAAAGCCTCCTTAGTTGCAAACAGCACCATTGGTGCATTGCGAGGTATGGAAACATTGTTTCAATTGGTAGGAGCAGATGCAGAAGGTTATTATTTACCTGAGGTAACAATCAGCGATGGGCCTCGTTTCAGGTGGCGGGGAATGATGGTAGATGTTGCCAGACATTTTTTGCCGATAGATGTATTAAAAAGAAACATTGATGCAATGGCGATGGTGAAGCTAAATGTGCTTCATTTGCACCTGTCTGATGATGAAGGTTTTCGGGTGGAATCTAAAGTTTTTCCCAGGTTGCAAAAGTTCGGTTCTAAGGGGCAATATTATTCTCAGGCAGACTTGAAGGACCTGGTAAAGTACGCTTCTGCAAGAGGCATAATGATTTATCCGGAAACGGTGACTGGAGAAGCCGGATTAGTATTTATCAAAGTTTTATTACAAAAAAGGCCTTACAAGTATATTGTAAGGCCTTTTTTCAGGTGGAGAATATCGGAGTCGAACCGATGACCTTTTGCATGCCATGCAAACGCTCTAGCCAGCTGAGCTAATCCCCCGTTGAGGTGGCAAAAGTAATGAAAAGTTGATAAGAGACAAATAAATATTATTAAAGTAGTCGAAACTTTAGTTGATAGAGGAGATCAATAGAACTGCTAATTTTATCTTAAGAAAGGATAGGCAGAGTTAGCTATCTAAACAGGAAATTGAGGAGCTTTCAGGTAGGTGAAACAAACAGGTTTAATTCAATCCTAAAGCTCCTCCCGTACAACTTACCTAAACTAATTAATTGAAAAAAAGGATATTAAAAGAAAAATAATAAATAAAAAGAACATCAGGAAAGGTTCTCTGGCATTCGTCACTATTTTCTTCGACTGTATAATTTTATTCGCTAAAGTAAACACATGTTCCATGATTCTGTGAATTTTATTACTGTCTTAACTTTTTCTTTGAGAAATTGTGTGCAGTATTTTAAAAACGAGAAAAATGTGGTTACTTGTTCACAAACTTTTTTCCCTCAAAAATTCTTTCCTGTACCGTAAGGGGCTTTTGCCGGTTTTCATCCTGAAATATTTATGAAAGCTGGCAAAATTATTAAATCCGCTATCAAAGCAAATCTCTTTTACGGTACTGTTATTTTCAATTAACAGTTTGCAGGCATAACCCACCCGTATTTCAATCATAAATTCAGAAAAAGTTTTCCTGTTACGCGATTTAAAATACCTGCAAAATGAATTTGGACTTAAATGAGCAATAGCGGCAATCTCTTCTGTACATATATTTTTACGGAAGTTTGCAATGCAATATTCATAAATAGTGCTCATGCGGTCGCTCTCAGGGTCATTAGGTATGTAACTAAACCCGATAGAGGATAAACTAGCATAATTTTCAGAACTGCCGATTTCCAGCAAAGCCTCCAATAGCAATATCAAGCGCTCCGTACCAGTTTTTATCAGCATTTTTTCAAGGATAAAGGCTACTCTCTTTCTTGACTCACCCGTAACCTGTAAGCCTCTTTTTGATTTTTCGAGCACATCCCGTATTGCTTTGTTTTCAGGCAGCTGTAAAAATCGCTCGCCCCAGAAATTTTCCGAGAAATGTGCAACGCGTATATCAGTTTCTGTCAATATTGTTGTGCTTTTATGAAAATAACGCTCATCAAAACGCCAGTAATGAGGTAAATCAGAACCAACAAGCAGAACATCGCCATCGGTAAAGGATTTAATATTGTCGCCAATAAATTGGGTGCCATTTCCTTTTTCAAAATGGATAAGTTCTACTTCCGGATGATAGTGCCATTTGTTATTTATATAGGGAACGTTATCCTGCCGTACGCTGAACGAATCGGTTATGCCGGTTGCTACTTTTAATAATTGTGGCTTCATCAGAATTCAGTTGGATATACTAAAACTGCTAATAATAGTAAAGTAGATGCCAAAATAGCATAATAAATGGGTAATAAAGCAATATTTAAAATTAAAAAATCCGTGTATTTTGCCTTACCAATTATTAATCTTCCAAAAAATTGAAAATATATGTTTAGTTTAAAAGGAAAGTCGGCTGTAATAACCGGTGGCGGAAGCGGAATAGGCAAAGCCGTTGCCCGGGTTTTTGCATCGCAGGGTGCTGCTGTTACCATTTTGGATGTGAATATGCAGGGAGCAAAAGAAACGGCTGACGAGATTTCAGCAGAAAACGGCAAGGCTGATTTTTATCTCTGTGATGTAAGCAATCAAACTGAAGTAGCGGAGGTATTTAATAAAATCGGCCCTATTGATATTCTGATAAACAGCGCAGGAGTATCGCATATAGGAAATGCAGAAAATACTTCAGAAGAAGATTTCGAACGGATTCTTCGGGTAAATGTTAAAGGAGTTTACAATTGCCTGCATGCGGTTATTCCGTTAATGAAAAAGAATGGCGGAGGAATAATACTCAACCTGTCCTCAGTAGCTGCAGATTTGGGACTTTCAGATCGGTTTGCTTATTCCATGAGTAAAGGAGCAGTGCGTTCTATGACGTTTTCTGTTGCCAAAGATTTTTTGAAAGACAATATTCGTTGCAATTGTATTTCTCCGGGTAGGGTTCACACGCCTTTTGTAGATGGTTTTTTGAAGAAAAATTATCCCGGTCAGGAACAGGAAATGTTTGAAAAACTTTCCAAAACGCAGCCTATCGGCCGAATGGCAAAACCTGAAGAAATTGCCAATTTAATTGTTTACCTCTGCTCAGACGAGGCTTCTTTTATTACCGGCTCTGATTACGCTATTGACGGCGGCTTTATAAAATTGAACACCTAATTTAAAAAAGATGAAGAAAATACTGCTTTCGGCATACCTCTTAGCAATTGTATTGTTTACAAACGCACAAACTACATACAAACCTTCTGCGGCTAATCTTGAATCCAGAAAAGATTTCCAGGACATGAAGTTTGGCTTGTTCATACATTGGGGAATATACAGCATTTTAGGAGATGGTGAGTGGGTAATGCACACGGAAAAAATTCCGTATGATAATTATAAACGACTGGCAAATTTCTTTAATCCACAGGAATTTAATGCAAAACAATGGGTGCAAATGGCAAAGAATGCCGGAATGAAATACATCACCATCACTTCAAGGCACCACGACGGATTCAGTATGTTTCAAACCAAAGCTTCTCCGTACAATATTGTTGATGCAACCCCTTATAAAAAAGATCCTTTAATGGAGCTTGCTAAAGAGTGCGAGAAAGAAGGGATTGAGCTGCATTTTTATTATTCACTGTTAGATTGGGGAAGACCGGATTATGGCTTTGGAAAACCTATTGTAAACGGGGCGCCTGCCGATACCGACTGGAACAGCTACATTTCTTTTATGAAAACTCAGCTGACGGAATTAATCACAAAATATCCCGGAGTAAAAGGAATATGGTTTGACGGCCATTGGGAAAGGCCAACTGTTAACTGGCATTATAACGAGATTTACTCTTTAATCCATTCTCTAAATCCTAAAATTCTTGTTGGTAATAACCACCACCTTGCACCATTTGAGGGCGAAGATTTTCAAATGTTTGAGAAGGACCTTCCCGGAGAAAACACTACCGGTTTCAGCGGCAATTCTAAAATCGGAAATCTTCCTTTAGAAACCTGCGAAACTATTAACAATAGCTGGGGATTTAATATAAAAGACAATAACTACAAGTCTGTTAAGCAAATTATACACTATTTGGTGAACGCGGCGGGCCGTAATGCAAACTTCCTGCTAAATGTTGGGCCGATGCCTAACGGGAAAATTCAAAGTGAATTTACTGATACACTTGCAGTAGTAGGAAACTGGGTGAAAAATAACGGTGAAAGTATTTATGGGACCCGTGGAAATGTTATTCCTCCGCAAGACTGGGGCGTAGTCACTTCAAAGGATAAAGTTTATTTCGCTCACGTGTTAAAACCTGTAGGTAAGTCATATATTTTCATTCCGGGTCTTAAAGGGAAGGTAACCGCAGCTTCGGTAAATAAACAAACCTTGAAATATAAACAGCAGCCGGAAGGGGTTTTTGTATATCTTGATCAGGTAAAACAAGATCCCTACGATACAGTAATAAAATTAAATTTGAACTAAGGCACACGATATGAAATTAATACGATTCGGAGAACCCGGAAAAGAGAAAACAGGAATTATTTTAAACGATAAAAAATATGATACATCTGCTTTTGGAGAAGATTATAACGAACATTTTTTTGAAAGCGATGGGGTAAACCGTTTACAAAAGTTTGTTGAAGAGCATCGCGATAACCTTCCGGAACTTCCTGCAGATGTTCGTTTGGGTAGTCCGCTTGGCCGGCCGTCTAAGTTGGTTTGCATTGGTTTAAATTATGCCGATCATGCAAAAGAAACAAATGCACCGCTTCCGCCGGAGCCTGTTATTTTTATGAAAGCTACCACGGCAATTGTGGGCCCTTTCGATGATATAATTATTCCTAAAAACTCTAAAAAAACCGATTGGGAAGTTGAACTTGCAGTAGTAATGGGTAAAAAAGCAAGTTATGTAGCAGAGGCGGAAGCAATGGAATATATTGCCGGCTATGTTTTGCACAATGATGTTTCTGAAAGGGAATTTCAGCTGGAGCGGAACGGTACCTGGGATAAAGGCAAAGGCTGTGATACATTTGCACCCTTAGGCCCTTTTATGGCTACTAAAGATGAAGTTGCCGATGTACACAACCTTGGGTTATGGCTTAAACTAAACGGACAGGTGATGCAGAACGGAAATACCTCCAATTTGATTTTTAATATCCCCTTTCTTGTATCCTACGTCAGCCAGTTTATGACTTTGCTTCCCGGAGATATCATTACTACCGGAACGCCGGCCGGTGTAGGAATGGGTATGAAACCAGAACCGCTTTACCTGAAAGACGGAGATATTGTTGAATTAGGAATAGATGGGTTGGGAACATCAAGGCAACGGGTGAAAGGATATGGTAAATAGAACTTACAAAACAATAATCTCCTGATAAAAGTCCGATGAAGATTTACAGAACCCGCTTAAATAGCATTGTTGAAAATGAAAATTCCTGCTATTTGATTGAAAATACCGATTGGGATGAGTTGATAAATCAGGATGATTTGTATGTAAAAATTCAAAATATCATAGAAAATCTTCAGCCGCTTGAAACGAAGGAGATCCTGAATAGCGAAAAACTATTACCTCCTGTAAACAAGCAGGAAATATGGGCTGCCGGCGTAACTTATTTAAGAAGCAAAGCGGCCAGGATGGAAGAATCCCGGGAATCGGGAGGAGCCACTTTTTACGATAAGGTATATGAGGCAGAACGCCCTGAATTATTCTTTAAAGCTACTGCTCATCGCACTGTTGGCCATAAAGGTTTTGTAAATATTCGCAAAGATTCTACCTGGGATGTACCCGAGCCTGAACTTACACTGTTCATTACCAGTTCAGGAAAAATTGCGGGATATACGATTGGGAATGACATGAGTTCGAGAAGTATTGAAGGAGAAAATCCTTTGTATTTACCTCAGGCAAAAGTTTTTGACGGATGTGCAGGATTAGGCCCCTGTATTTATATTCCTGAGGATCCTATTTCCTCCGAAACTGAAATCAGGATGGTAATTTTAAGAGAGAATAAAAGCGCATTTGAAGGCAGTATACAAATTAACCAGATGAAAAGAAGCCATACAGAACTGGTAGATTTTCTTTTTCGGGAGTGCAGCTTTCCCGACGGTGTGTTTTTAATGACCGGTACCTGTATCGTACCCGGGAATGACTTTACGTTGAGATCAAAGGATGAAATTCAGATAAGTATTGAAGGCATTGGAACGTTGATAAATTATGTCTCTTAATTCTTCGACTCCGCTCAGAGTGACAAAAAGGCGTCATTCTGAGCGGAGTTCGATGGCTATTGGATGAAGGATAGAGGTAGAATAAGTTATATAAAGTACAAAATCTATGAGTGCTATAACAGGGAAAAATTGCATCGGATTTAATTTCTCAGCAGCAGGAAAAGAGTCATTTAAAGCCTTTAGTCCGGCAGCAGCAAGTTATTCAGAAGAAGACTTTTTCTATGCTACAGAAGCTGAAATTGCTGAAATCCTGAACCTTTCTGAACGTGCTTTTAAAATATACAGAGCAAAAAGCGGAGCAGAAAAAGCCTCCTTTTTGGATGCCATTGCAGATGAAATCGGAGCCTTGGGCGATGAATTGATTGAGCGCTGCGTTTCAGAAAGTGCCTTGCCGGCAGAACGAATTACCGGAGAAAGGGGAAGGACTGTCAGTCAGCTTAAACTTTTTGCACAAACCCTTCAAGAAGGATCATGGGTAAGTGCCAGAATTGATACTGCAATACCTGATCGCGTGCCTCCTAAACCAGATTTAAGAAGAATGTCTGTACCGATAGGCCCTGTATTGGTTTTTGGCGCCAGCAATTTCCCTCTTGCATTTTCAACAGCCGGGGGCGATACTGCTTCGGCATTAGCTGCAGGCTGTCCGGTAATTATAAAAGCACATCCATCCCATCCCGGAACAAATGATCTGGTTTCACAGGCGATTATAAAGGCAGCAAAAAGGACAGGAATGCCCGAAGGTGTTTTTGGTATGTTTTACGCTGATAACAATAACACTATCAATGTGGTAAAAAATCCTGTGATAAAAGCAATAGGATTTACCGGTTCACGAAGCGGAGGTATGGCAATTTTTAAAGCAGCGATGGAAAGAAAAGATCCTATTCCGGTGTACGCTGAAATGAGTTCCATCAATCCGGTAGTGATTTTACCGGGATGTATAAAGGAAAAATCTGAAGCTACTGCTTCAGGACTCGCGGCCTCGATTACGTTGGGAGTAGGACAGTTTTGCACGAATCCGGGAATTGTGTTTCTGATAAAGGATGAATTAACAAACTCATTTATTCAAACTTTAGCCGGGGAAATAAAAGCGGCTCCGGCAGGGACAATGCTTAATCAATCTATTTGTAGTTCTTATTGCTCCGGAACAGCGTCATTTAAAAAAATAAAAGGTGTAAATTTTATAGCTGAAAGCGAAGCGGAAGCAAACCCTGAACGAACACAGGTGAGTGCCGCCTTATTTACAACAGATGCCGCTCTTTTTATCAAAAATAAAGCGTTAATGGAAGAAGTTTTCGGACCCAGCTCCCTGCTTGTTCTCTGCGAAAATTACAGGCAGCTGGAAGAAGCCATACAAAGTTTAGACGGCCAGCTAACAGCTACTATTCATGCAGGAAACGAAGATTTGCCCAATGTGGGCCCGCTTACTGACTTATTAACAGACAAAGCCGGACGGGTTTTGTTCGGAGGTTTCCCGACTGGAGTTGAAGTTTGCCCGTCGCAGCAACACGGAGGCCCTTTTCCAGCCACGACAGATGCCCGCACTACTTCTGTTGGAACAGCAGCTATTGAGCGCTTTGTTCGCCCCGTTGCTCTTCAGAATTTTCCCGATCAGTTGTTACCCGCAGAACTTAAAGACAATAATCCCTTACATATCTTTCGGTTAGTAAACAGCGAATGGACAAAAAATCCTGTTAGCTCATAAATCTAAGGAGGACTACATAAGTACATATTTAACTAAACCAATTATAAACCAAACTTTATGTCCAATAAAAAAACCTTATTTGCAGTAGGCCTCATCACTTCCCTGTTTTTTTTATGGGGCTTTGCATTAAACCTGAATCCAATTTTAATTCCTCACTTAAAAAAAGCATGCCAGCTGAGTGATTTTCAATCAGCCCTTATCGATTCCGCTTCTTACATTGCATATTTTGTAATGGCATTTCCGGCTGCGTTATTTATGAAACGCCACGGATATAAAGGAGGTATAATTGTTGGATTGCTTCTTTTTGCCTTTGGTGCCTATTTATTTTATCCTGCGGCTGAAACTCGTAGTTATGCTTTCTTTTTAGGAGCTTTATTCATTATCGCTTCGGGGCTTGCTTTTTTAGAAACCGCGGCTAATCCCTACATTACTATTTTAGGAGATCCTGAAGGCGCTACCCAACGCATAAACTTTGCTCAATCCTTTAATGGGCTTGCTGCCACTTTAGCGCCCTTAATTGGCGGCACTTTTATTTTATCAGGAAAAACTTTAACAGAGCAACAGGAATCGGCCATGTCACCTGCTGATCTAAATAATTACCTGCAGCACGAAGCTTCTTCTGTACAGGTACCTTTTCTTGTTATAGGTTCGGTTGTATTACTGGTTGCGATCCTTTTATGGAGAACAACATTGCCGGATGTAATTGAAGAAGACGGGGTTGACAAGGTTGAAGGATCTATTTTGAAAGAAAAGAACCTGATGCTCGGAGTAACAGCACAGTTTTTTTATGTAGGAGCCCAGGTATGCGTCAGCAGTTTCTTTATCCGTTTTTCAAAACACGTTGCCGGAATAGAAGAAAAGTCGGCTGCCATGTTTCTTTCTGCAGCTTTATTGGGCTTTATGCTGGGCCGTTTTATCGGGACTTTCCTGATGAGATATATTGCACCGGCAAAATTACTCGCACTTTATAGTGTGCTCAATTTTATTCTGCTGATTATGGCAGTGATGCTGGATGGAATTTTCTCAGTCTACGCTTTGGTTGGTGTGGAGTTTTTCATGTCCATCATGTTTCCTACCATATTCTCCTTAAGCATTAGGGGCCTGGGGGCACGTACAAAAATTGGTTCGTCACTGGTAATTATGTCAATTGTGGGCGGAGCTGTTTTCCCTTTAATAATGGGATTGATTTCTGACAGCAGCAATATCCAGACAGCCTACATCGTGCCGGCGATGTGCTTTGTAGTAATACTTTATTTTGCTGTTAAAAACTTGCAGGTAAAACAGTTAAAAATGGCGGTATCTCATTAATCAGAAGGAAAAAAATATGAAAAGATATTGTTTAGCACTTGATCTGAAAGATGATCCGGAACTGATTGAAGAATACGAAAATTATCATAAAGAAATCTGGAAGGAGATAAAGGATAGTATTTTAAACAGCGGAATTGCCAATATGGAAATCTACCGTTTCGGTAACCGGCTCTTTATGATCATGGATACAAATGATAGTTTTTCATTTAGCAAAAAAGGGGAGATGGATGCGTCAAATCCAAAAGTGCAGGAGTGGGAAGAACTGATGTGGAAGTTTCAGCAGCCTTTACCGGGAACAAAACCCGGTGAGAAATGGGTGTTGATGGAGAAAATTTTTCAATTATAGTGATGGTACGAATTGACGCACATCAGCATTTCTGGAAGTTCGATCCGGTTAGAGACAGTTGGATAACAGAAGAAATGCGGGCTATCCAAAAAGATTTTACTCCTGCAGACCTTCAGCCGCTTTTAAAGCAGCATGGCTTTGAAGGTTGTATAGCTGTTCAAAGCGACCAGTCGGAAGAGGAAAATGCTTTTCATCTTACCCATGCGGAAGAAAATGCGTTCATTAAAGGGATTGTCGGATGGGTTGATCTTCAGCAAGAAAATGTTGAAGAAAGACTGGATTATTACAGTCGGTTTCAAAAAATGAAGGGCTTCAGGCATGTACTGCAGGGTGAAGCTGACCGGGCTTTGATGTTAAAGCCGGAGTTTAAAAGAGGTATCAGCAAGTTGAATAAGTACAATTATACCTATGACATCCTGATTTTTCCGGATCAGCTGCAATATCTTCCTGAATTTGTTTCAAGCTTTCCCGATCAGCCCTTTGTTATCGATCATCTGGCAAAGCCGGATATTAAAAACAGTAAAATAAACGAATGGAGAAAAGAAATAGAGGCTGTTGCCGCATTTGAAAATGTATCCTGCAAAATTTCGGGAATGGTAACTGAAGCTGACTGGAAGAACTGGAAGAAGGAAGATTTCTACCCATATATAGACACTGTTTTTGAGGTATTTGGAGCAAAAAGGCTTCTGTTCGGCTCGGACTGGCCGGTATGTTTGGTAGCGGCAAGTTATTCGGAAGTAATAGAAATTGTCAGCAATTACACCAGGCAACTTTCAGTAAACGAACAGGAAGCTTTCTGGGGAGGAAATGCGATGAACTTTTATCGGCTATAAAATTAAAATACTTTGTCATTCCGAATGCGTTGAAGGAGAGCATCCGGTAAAAGAAAAAAACATAAAAAGATGTAGTAATGGATTTACACTTAAAAGATAAAATTATTATCGTAACAGGGGGAGCCAAAGGTATTGGTGCCGGTATTGTTAAAACACTTGCTTCCGAGGGTGCAATCCCGGTAATTGTTGGCCGGAACAGAGAGGATAATGAAAACACACTTTCAGAAATAACAGCGTCCGGAGGCCGGGGATTCCAGGTACAGGCAGAGCTTACAATTCCTGAAGAATCGGAAAAAGCGGTAAAAGCAATTCTCAAAAAATACGGCCGTATAGACGGATTAGTGAATAATGCCGGAGTAAATGATGGCGTAGGCCTTGAACACGGAAGCTATGAAGGTTTTATGTCTTCGCTCCATAAGAATGTAGTGCATTATTATTTAATGGCTCATTATGCCTTGCCTGCTTTAAAAGAATCTAAAGGAGCGATAGTAAATATAAATTCAAAAACGGCCGATACCGGGCAGGGCGGAACTTCAGCTTATGCGGCGGCAAACGGTGGCCGAAATGCCCTTACACGCGAATGGGCAGTAGAACTGTTAAAATATGGTATTCGTGTAAACGCAATTGTAGTTGCAGAATGCTGGACTCCTTTATATGAAAAATGGATATCTTCACTCGCTAACCCCGAGGAAAAGCTAAAAGAAATTACTGCTAAGATTCCGCTCGAAAACCGGATGACAACAGCGGAGGAAATAGCAAATATGGCGGTATTCTTATTGTCAAATGTCTCCAGCCATACCACCGGACAGTTAATTTATGTTGATGGTGGCTATGTCCACCTGGATCGTGCTTTAGCCAATGCACGTTAAATTTATTAAGAAATGAAAACAAGAATTGTAAAAATACATCCTGCAGATAATGCCGTGGTTGCTCTTACGGATATTGCCGCAGGCGAAAACCTGACCCTCGGTAACGAAACTTATCTTATCAAAGATCCTATACCTGCCAAGCATAAATTCGCATCTTCAGATCTGTTAAAAGGCGATGATGTAATTATGTACGGAGTTTTGGTTGGGAAAACACAAACGGATATCCCGGCAGGAGGATTGTTAAGCATCAATAATGTTAAGCATGCTGCTAACAATTTTTCTACGGGCAGCAGAAATACAGATTGGATAAAGCCGGATGTTTCAAAATGGGAGAACAAAACTTTTAATGGCTACCTCCGCTCGGATGGAAGTGCAGGAACAGCCAATTACTGGATCGTTATTCCCATGGTTTTTTGTGAGAACAGGAATCTGGATGTTTTGGAGGAAACACTGACCGACCAGCTGGGGTATGGCCGGAATAAGATCTACCACAATCAGGGCCGCCAATTAATTGAACTATACAAGTCGGGTTTTGATGTAGAGCAGATTCTGGCTGCTGATCTGCAAACGGAGGTGAATAACACATCAAACCGAAATAACCGCTTATTTCCGAATATTGACGGAATAAAGTTTTTAACACATGCAGGCGGTTGCGGAGGAACACGCCAGGATGCGCAGGCTTTATGCGGTTTATTAGCTGGCTATATCACACATCCGAATGTTGCGGGTGCAACGGTGCTTAGCCTGGGCTGCCAGCATGCACAGGTAAGTATGCTGAAAGAGGAGATCAGCAAACGGTCTCCGAATTTTGATAAGCCGCTTTATATTTTAGATCAGCAAACGGTTGGGAAAGAATCTGTCATGCTTACAGAAGCTTTAAAACAAACTTTTGCCGGACTGATACAAGCAAACAAAGGCCAGCGTACTCCTCAGCCATTAAGTAAATTGTGTATTGGCTTAGAATGCGGCGGGTCTGACGGCTTTTCAGGTATATCTGCAAATCCTGCTATTGGGTACACATCCGATCTGCTGGTTGCACTGGGAGGGTCTGTTATATTATCAGAATTTCCAGAGTTATGCGGCGTAGAACAGAACCTGATCGACCGTTGTGTTGATACTGAAAAAGCGGAGCGTTTTTCTGAACTTGTTAAAGCCTACAGCGACAGGGCAGAGGCCGTAGGTTCAGGCTTTTATATGAATCCATCACCGGGGAATATTAAAGACGGACTGATAACAGACGCTATAAAATCTGCAGGTGCTGCTAAAAAAGGCGGAACTTCACCTGTTACTGATGTGTTGGATTATCCTGAGAAAGTAACAAAGGCAGGCCTTAATTTACTTTGTACTCCGGGCAATGATGTAGAGTCAACAACGGCAGAGGTAGCAGCCGGGGCGAATGTTGTTCTGTTTACAACCGGTTTAGGAACGCCGACCGGAAATCCGGTAGCTCCGGTTATAAAACTGGCAACCAACACTGCCCTTTTTAATAAGATGCATGATATAATTGATTTAAATACCGGAACTATTATAGAAGGCGAAGAAACAATTCAACAAGCCGGAGAAAGGATATTGGATTATGTAATTGCGGTAGCCAGCGGAGAAACAGAAGTTGCTGCAGTAAGGCACGGGCAAAATGATTTTATTCCGTGGAAGCGCGGTGTTTCACTATAGAATAAACAGAGATCCGGCAGTTGAACTTTGCTGACTCAAAACACTTAAACGAAGTCCGATATAACTATCGGACTTCGTTCTGTAATACGTTTTTGTTGTTATTTAGTGAACCAATGCCGGTAAACTGTTAGATCGAATAGTTTTCAACCACCGAATACAATGCTAACTTTTCTTTCAGGTCATCCGGGTTAAAGGGTTTTGAAAGATAATCGTTCATTCCGCAGGCTTTTACTTTTTCTTTTATATCTTCAGAAACAGATGCAGTAAGCGCAATAATCGGAATTTCTGACTTTTGCTTATCCTGTAATTGCCTGATCTCAACCGCTGCTTCGAAGCCGTCCATTTCAGGCATGTGCAAATCCATTAAAATCATGTCAAAATCTTCCGACAGAAGTACATCAATTGCTTCACGTCCGTTACCGGCAAATAACGGAGAAATGTTCCATGTGGAAAAAAGCTTTTTAATTACCAAAACATTAATCGGGTTATCCTCGGCAACCAGTACTTTTAAGAAGTTTAATGGTTTTGAAAGTTCTGTAACAGCCTCCCTGTCTTTTTCAGAATCCACTTCGGGCTTATATCCAAAAGAAACAGTAAAGTAAAAGGTCGTGCCTTGCCCTGAAACGCTTCTCAGGTTAATTTTCGAGTCCATCTTTTCCAAAATACCCTTAACAATAGACAACCCTAATCCCGTTCCTCCAAATTTTCTGTTTATACTTTTAGATGCCTGCGTAAAAGGGTCGAAGATTGTTTCCAGCGCCGTTGTTTCAATTCCAATTCCCGTATCTTCTATAAAAAAATCAACGGTTAGTTCAGACTGATCTCGTTTCACAACCGCGGCCTTTACAGTAACTGATCCGGTTTCTGTGAATTTGATTGCGTTGTTAATTAAATTAACTAACACCTGTGTTAGCCGGGTGGGATCGCCAAAAACAGTGGTGTTTTTTAATTCCGGATCAATTACGAGGCTCAGATTAAGATCTTTTTCATCTGCCCTTATCCTGAGGCCGCCACAGATATTGTTTAGCAGCTGCGAAAGATTAAACGGAATTGCTTCCAATTCAATCTTTCCTGATTCCAATTTATTAAAGTCGAGGATATCATTAATTAAGGCAAGTAAATTTTCAGCGGAGAATTTCAGAATGCCCAGGTTTTCTTTCTGATCCTCTCGGGGTTGGTGCAATAATAAAACGTTCGATAAGCCAATAACGCCGTTTAAAGGTGTACGGAGTTCGTGAGACATTGCAGACAGAAAATCAATTTTTGCATTGGATGATTTTTCCAGATCAGTCATCGTATGCTGTAAACGGCTATTCAGTTCTTTAAGCTCTTCGCCTGCACGGGTTAATTTTGAGATATTCTTAATAAAAGCCTTAAAAAAATGATAATGCAGGAAAATTATTAACGAAAAGTTATAACAAAGTACCAGTATATAAGCCGGTTTATTAATTACCTGAGGTTGAATATTGAAAGAGAAATAATCTTTTCCTCCAAGCAGTGTATAAATGAATATAGGCAGAATATTGGCGAGGGCATAAAAAACTCCCCACCGTAAACCATGTACATAAAACGTATAAACAATAATTATAAAGACGAATTGTAAAGTGGGAATATTTGTTCCCTGTACATAAATAAAAATATTAGACCAGATAAGCACTGTTAACAGCGCCATTAGTGTGTGAGAAACCTGCCGCCAGATTGGCCACTTTAAAACCGAAATAAAGAGAATACCGCCTACGGTAAAAACAATTAACGACCGTATAAATTGAAGATAAGGCCCCGAAATAAGGTAAATTATAACAGAAAGTCCGGCAAAGAACAGGTTTACGGATAAGCCGAAAACCAGCATTTTAATGCGTGCCTGATTTATCGGATCTGCATCCTGTTTGGTAACTCTGTCAGTAACAAATTGAAAATACTGTTTTGGCAGCGAGAAAAGAAACACAGTGTCAAATATTAGCTATCAATAGAATCGTTTTAATAATTGGAAGATGTAAGGTTATATTAAAAATATAAGTTCTTCATATTGCTTCATTCAAACTTTTACGAATTGTTTGACAAGAAGGTTCAGAATGAATGGAAATAATGGAACAATTGAAAGATACAAAAGAAACTGATGTTGCAGTATAATTATTTTAGTTTTTGGATGCTGTGCTAAAACCTTTTTTGAGCTTGCATTATTTATTTTTTAGATGTCGCTGTTCCGATCATATTCGTCCATAGCCGAGGTAAGTGGTCGGATTTTAAAGCCGGTAGCAGAAGGAATGCCAAATTATTCTGAGGTTGTGAAAAAGCTGTTGGGCGAGCATGGGATTAGCGATATAAGAACCCAGGACTGGTACCTGCTTCAAAAATTTCTGGATACGCTGCAGGAGGTGTTAAAAAAGTATGGGCCTTTTACTCTTTTTACCCTGGGTAAGCTTGTAACCGAATCATTTCCCTACCAGTTTGATAACCTGCAGACGGCACTGATGGCGGTAAATCAAATATACCAGGCAAATCATCGAAACGGTGATGCGGGCTATTGCGAAGTGCTCTTTTATGACGACAAAAAGAAGCGGGCACAAATGAAATGTAAAATGCCTTATCCGGCAGAATTTCAAAGGGGTGTTTTAATAAGCCTTCTCAGAAAATACAAAGAAGCTCCGGGTTTTCCGATGGCAGTTACAATAGAACCCAATGAGAAGGGTATCCGTGAAGAAGACGATCATCTATTTGAGGTTTCCTGGTAAGATGCAAGTATCTGCAAATTCTCGGCGGTGCAATACAGATTGATTCTTACTCTTCGGGAATCGTGAACCAGAAGGTGCTTCCTTTGCCGGGTTCGCTGCCAACACCTATTTTACCGCCGTGTCTGTTAATTATTTGTGCAGAGATATAGAGTCCAAGTCCGAGACCGGCAAACTGCACACCTTTATTATCTGCCTGGTAATATCTTTCGAAAATGTGAGGAATCTTGTCGGTTGGTATGCCCGGTCCTCTATCTATAACTGAGATTTTTACAAATCCAGGTAGTTTTTCGGCCTTTACTACAATCGTTTTTGAATTGGGTGCATATTTAACAGCATTGTTAAGCATATTAATCAGTACCTGTTCGATACGCAGCATATCCGCATAAATCTGCAAATCGAGGTCTCCCTCATAAATGATATCAAAACCTGTGGATTTAATATGATTGCAACAACCGTTAGTAAGTTTGGCAACATTTAACTTTGTTTTATGAATACTTAGCTGCCCTTCATTGATACGGGTAACATTTAGCAGGTCTTCTATCAGATTACCTAATTTAGCCAAACTGCTGTTACTTTGATTAAGCAGCGCGGCAGCCGCAGGTGTTAGTTCGTTTTTTAAATTTCTGGTTAGCAATTGTAAAGAAGCTTTAAGGCTGGTCATTGGTGTTTTTAACTCATGACTGGCAATGCCTATAAAATCATCTTTTTGCTGCCGGATGTTTTTTTCACTTGTAATATCTGTCATTGTACCCAGCATTCGGGACGGCTTTGAACTAACATAGTGTACTTTGCCTTCTGCCCGGACCCACTTTATGCTATTATTGTCTGTTAACAACCTGACCTCATAAAACAGCTTTCCGGTTTTTAACGCTTCTGCGTGTGCTTTTTCTCTTACAGATTTATCCTCGGGATGGACTTTTGCTACATAATCGCGGTGATCAGCTGGCTCTTCTATGCCAAAAATAGTATCCAGCCGTGCAGAAGTGATCATCTCGTGGCTTTCAAGGTTTAAATCAAAAGTTCCTACATCAGCAGCTTCAATCGCGAGGCGGGCCCGTTCTTCTGCTTCTTCTACTTTATGACGGGCTTCTACCTGGTCTGTAACTTCAACAGCTACAGCCATAACGCCTGTTATTTTTTCATCTGTTTCATATAAAGCTTCATAAACAAAATTGATATAGGTAGTTTCAATTTTACCGTTTCGCAGCAAATTTACAGGGCGCTCGTCTGCAATAAAACGATTTCCTGTGGTATAAACATGCTGTAGAATTTCTTCCAGTCCTTGTTCCCTGGCCTCCGGTAAACCTTCAAATATAGGTTTGTGCGTTACCTCTTCGGGTTTTTTACCCCACAATTCAAAGATACGTTCGTTCGCAATTTCAACCTGCAGACGCGGGCCTTTTAAAACACACATGGCAACCGGTGCATGAAGTACTAAATTTCTGAAATTCTGTTCAGACTCCTGAAGCTTCTTTTTAGACAGTATACGTTCTGTAACATCTAAAGCTGTAACCAGAATACCATAAATATTGCCTGATGAATCTTTTAAAGCATTATAAGTATAATCCATAAAGATTTCTTTCAGTGCACCTTCAACCTGTATATAAACGGCTGCATCGTACTCGTAATGAGGGTTGCCGGTTTCGTACACTTCTTTTAGTAAGCCCGGAAACTTTTGTTCTTTCAGTTCAGGCATAAAATCCAGAAGGCGGCTACCGGTTATGCTCTTTTCCCTGCCCCAAAGTTTAAGCATCGCCTCGTTTACAGAAACCAGCTTCATTTCAATGCCTTCGAAAAGGGCAGTAGCTATCGGCAGGTTTTCAATAATATTATGTGGTTGCAGAAACGGATTATTTACGGGCATTTTTTATTTATTGGGCATCTAATATACTAAGACAATTGGGATTTGATGTTGCTCATGAAAAGGGTATCAATATTTTTATGGTATCCTTAATCTGACATCGCCAAGAGTGTGCCTGTTAGTATTTTTAATGCTTTTCTGTTTTCGCGACAGCTGGTTTTATCACAACTGTACTTTGTTTTTTATGCGTTACCGAAGCATGTGCCGTTTGTTTATTGCACTGACCTAAAGCCACATATATAAGAATAAAAATGAGGATGGTTGAAAAACAGCCGCCACCAAGTTTTTTAGCACCGTATCCGGCTATCAGTGCCCTGAAAAATTTATTCATATCAAATTTTATTGGTTATAAGGTGGTTATAAAACTGGTAAACACACAAAAAGTTTTTCTAGAGCAGGGGGGTAATGCGCTACATGATGAGCGGTGTAACACCTTTGTTAACAGAAATTATCTTTCACAACTTTATGGCCCCATGTGCGTATAAAAGCAAAATTTTCGAGTATTAATGGGGGCAGAAACGGTAGTAAACTGGAGCGGGGATGAAATTGCAGGCACACAACTGCGGGTAATCCGGTCTGAAGAGGCAGCAAAAGCAGATGAGTCATCTTTCTTACGTAAAGCACATAACTTCACTATTCTTTTAGTTGACGATATAGAGGAAAATCTGATTTGCCTGGAGCAGCTTCTGCAAACGGAGAACCGAACTTTTATTAAAGCATCTAATGGACAGGAAGCACTCAAAATAGCATCCGAACAGGAAATCGGCTTAATAATGCTCGATATACAAATGCCGGAGATGGATGGTTTTGAAGTTGCAAGGTTGTTGCGCCTAAATCCAAAAACCAAAGACATTGCTATAATTTTTGTTACTGCCATTAATAAAGATGATCGCTTTATTTTGCAGGGTTTTAAGGAAGGAGCTGTGGATTATTTATTTAAACCGCTTCATGTTGCCATTACCCGGGCTAAAGTAGATGTTTTTGAAAAGCTTTATTTATCTCAAAAAGAGCTTAAAGACCGAATAGCAGAAAAGGAATTTGTTAACAAACACCTGGAGCGCTTCATGTATGTAGTTGCTCACGATCTTAAATCGCCCCTGACATCAATACGTTCTCTGGTCTCTTTATTAAAATCGGATGAAAGAATAAACAGTATAAAAGAAGTGGAACAATACCTCGAATTATTGTCGGAAACTTCTGCTCATTCTTCAGAAATGATTGCCTCCTTATTGGATCAGTCCGTTCAGAACCAGGCTCAGGCCGAAGAAGAAACGGACGTCGAGTTATTAGTGAATGAAGTTGCCCGACTTGTATTTAAGCCGAAACCTGTAGAAATAGTAATTGATTCTAAGTTGCCGGTGTTAAAAACTAATCGCCTTAAGCTTCAGCAGGTGTTTCAGAATCTGATAAATAATGCCGTTAAATTTAATGATAAGCCTGAAATAAAAATCAATGTCGGTGTAAAAGATAAAGGGAAGTTCTGGGAGTTTTATGTTAAAGATAACGGACCCGGAGTAGCAGAAGAAGACAGGAAAATCATTTTTAACCTGTTTGAAACAGCAAAGGGCGGATCGAAGAATGAAAACAGTACCGGAATTGGATTGAACATTGTTAAAATGTACATTGAGGAACAAGGTGGAACTATTTCCGTAAATTCGGTATTGGGTAAAGGCAGTAATTTCTTCTTTGATTGGAAAAAATAACCGACCTAATGAAACTTCTCATTATTGAAAACGATTTACTTGTATTAAAAACCATCGAAATAAAATTCAGGACAGAAGGTTTCACAGTTGTTTGCTGCCGCGATTTTTCTGAGGGCGTATCACTGATAAAATCTGAACTGCCTGATATTGTTTTAAGCGGTATTGATAACGATCCCCGTTCTGCTCTGGAGATCATCCGTTTCAGCAAATCTGTAACAAGCAAACAGATTACTGCTTTTTTACTTGCAAAACCCGGCCAGGAAGAAGCTGTTGAAACAGCTTTTACTATTGGTTTGGATGATTTTGTGAAAAAACCTTTCAGTATTGCCGAGTTAATGATCAGGATAAGAAGGTTTACCTCATTTTGATTCGCTTAACCGCACTAAAAATTGGTCTTCACCATCATTAAAAAGCATTTCAGTATTCCAGCCTTCTTCTTTTGCTGTGACAGTTAACATTTCAGAGTCAATATAAATCCAGTTAAACCAGTTCCCCTGCTGTTTTTTGTATTCGTATTGATACGCTATTTCTCCATAATAGGTATGTTGAGGGAAATCAGTACCCTCATATAAATAACTGATATCAGAAGTATCAAACAGAAGTTGTCCTCCGGGCTTTAAAAGATTTTTCGCATGTAGTAAAAAGCTTCTGAAACCGGAAATTGTACCACATAAGCCAATGCCATTCATCAGCAGGAGCAGAGTGTCATATTTTTCAGAATTATAATTGTAGATATCGTTGTTTATTACATTTTTCAACCCCCTTTTTTGCATGATCGTGCAGGCACCTTCCGATTGATCCAGAGCAGTTACATCAAAATGCAGGTTCTGTAGAATAAGGGCATGGCTTCCGGCTCCGGCACCAATATCCAGGGTTTTTCCTTTACACAGTTCAAGTGCGAGCAGTTCCAGCGGCGGCATTTCATCCTTATTCCTGAAAAATACTTCCAGAGGCATTTCTTCTTTTTCGCCATAGCTGGTATTAAGCCACAATTTGTTTCGGGTATTTCCTGAATAAAAATCAAGTAAAGCCTGACTGAAGATATCCATTTTATAATGTTACTAAAAAAATAAAGCACCTGATGGGCAGGTGCTCAAACTAACCAATTATAACCTAAATTAAGGAAGGAGCTGTAGGGGAAGGAGTCGAACCTTCAAGGAGTGGTTAGCCTACGCCGTTGCCAGTATAGATTTCCCAGAATCTCCGCCACCGAGACAAGGAGGTGTGTCTGCCAGTTTCACCACCCTACAGTGTGTACTCATCGTTCTGATGAAGTGATACAAATATAAAGGTATTTTTATTTTTATTGAAATAGAAATAAGAAAATTTCTTTTCTAATGTTTTTTTGGCAAAAAAAGGGTGAATGTAATGAAAATTTGACAATTGGTGTTAATGCTTATCGTGTGTATCTAATTAATAAACAGACAGAAAGAGCCCGCTACAGTAAAGACTAACTTCTCACTTTTAATTTTTTTAAATTTATTTTCTTTTTGATTTTTCCCAAACAGCGCTTTGCTGACCCTTTAGGTACCGTATAATTCCGGCCAGAACAGCATAATTCATTACACAGAAATAATAAGGAATGAATAAGATTTTAATTCGTAATTGTTTTTTTTCAAATCTGTATCCTAAAAAAGCAAGCAGGTAAAACATAAGCTGGCAAGCCAGCAGAAGTATGTAAATAAATTCCGCGGTATTTAAAACGATTAAGAAATTCAGTAAAAAAGCAAGGATTAACAGGAAAGGAGTAATTGTCCAGCGCAATACCCGGTGACTTATATATTGAAAGCTTAAAATTCCGTATTTGAAAATATTTAACAGGCTGCTCAGGCGTATAATAGACTGAATGCCTCCTGCCGCAATTCTTACCTTTCTTTTTAATTCTTCCGAAACGTTTTCGGAAGCAGTTTCTGTAGCGTAAGCATCAGGCTCGTAAATAATCCGGTATCCTTTTTCGGCAATAAGCATAGAAATCATGAAGTCATCCAATATGGTATCCTTGCTTACAGGTTCGTACAAATTTCGGCGTACACTAAATAACTCCCCTGCTGCTCCAACAACAGAATATAGTTCAGAATCCCATTTTTTAAGTGTTGATTCGTATTTCCAGTAAAAACCTTCACCGGCGGCACTTGCATCGGCTTCTTCTCCGGCATGGACACGTTTTTCACCTGCAATGGCCCCTACTTTTGGATCAGCATAATGCCTGCACAGGTTAATAAGTGCATTCTTATTTAAAAAGGTGTTGGCATCGGTAAAAACAATAACGTCGCTTGTTACCTGCTCTACTGCCCGGTGTACGGCAGCTATTTTCCCATTACGTTGTGGCTGATGAAGCAAAGTAATTTGAGGAAATTCAGCAATAATTTCAGAAGTTTTATCGGTAGAGCCATCGGTTACAAATAAAAGATCCAGTTTTCCGGCAGGATATTCAAGCGCCAAGGTATTTGCTATCTTTTCCCTGATGAATCCCTCTTCGTTATAAGCTGCAACTACGAGGGTGCAGGAGGGGAGGTCATTATGATCGGTATCAGGAATCATTCTTTTTCCGCGGAAGATCCGCCGGGCTTTTACAAGGAAGTACAACAGGATTCCGTATCCTAAAAAAGTGTAAAAAACTAAAAAAATAGAGAGCCAAAAAGTAAATTTCATGAGAGCTTATTTAAGGGGAATCCCAGGTTGGTGCTGGTTTTTTTATGAGTAATATTCCAAAATACCGCTTTGAAGAGTTGCGTAATTAAATCCATCCTTCTATCCTTTACATAAGTAAGAATATTGCGTGGCATTACGAGCCCCCCAAAATGCAGGTAAAATATAAGTTTGGAGTATGTGGGTGCATTTCGCCTGATGAATAATATCCGGTTCCGGATCATGAAAAATTCTTTTAAAGCGCTTTTTTTTCCTACAGAAACAGATTCTTTATGATATATCAGCGCTTTTGGCTCGAACCATATTTCAAATCCGGCTTTTTTTATCTGCTCGCACCAGTCCATTTCTTCATAATATAAAAAGAAATTTTCAGCCATCATTCCCGCTTTATCAAGTGCCTCCTTTTTTATCATCATTGCTGCTCCATGTGCAAAACCGGTAGGTCCGGTTAAATGGTCGTACTGGCCTTCATCTTTTTCAAACTCACCTATGCATTTATTGCGTGCGGTATTAAAATTCATAGGTGTAAAGCCGGCATACTGTATTGTATCAGGTTGCTGATAATACCGTATTTTAGGAGAAACAATGCCTGCCTTCGGATTTTGCTCAAGCACAGCAACCAACTGCTCGGTAAGACGCGGAGTAAATTCAGTATCATTATTTACAAGAAAGTAAAAATCACCGGTTGCTGCCTGTATTCCTAAATTATTTCCGCCCGCGAAACCTAAATTACTGTCCGAGCGTAGAAAGATGATGTCGGGATATTTGTTGGTCAATTCCGGAACAGGGTTTTCTCTGCTCCCATTGTCAACAACAATGATTTCGAGGTTAGGGTAGGTGCAGGTGTTTTTAATGGATAATAACAGCGCTTCTGTAACCGCCGGCTGGTTAAAATTTACAGTTATGACTGAAACTTTTTTCATTATGAAGTATCCTGTAAAACTAAAAAATAAAATAATATATACGTTTTTTCTATCTGGAAGATACAATTAATTACAAGGCAAACGGGGTGGATCAATTGAATAAAATTAACCGGCAAATACATGATTTCCAGGAACTGGATAATTCTGCGCACCCTGTAGATAAGAAACTTGATGAACTGATCGCCTTACTCGAATCGAGTGAAATTGACAGTGATTCGGTGAAAAAACTTCAACAGAAGTTTAACAAGGCAATGGAGCGCACAGATATTACCAAACAGGAGTTAAAGCTTTATGAAGAACTCGATACTAAAAGCGCTTCGCGTATTGACCTGATAAATGACCTGGAAACATTATTATACGAACACCCGCTGGATAGCCGTATTACACATAAAGTATTAATCAGGGAAAGGATGGCGCAGATTGTGCGGATTATTATTTCGTTAATCATGATCACACTGGGTTTTGCTATGATCATTATGCCTGCGCCTCCGTATTTCGAAATGTTTACTATTTTCTATTTTAATATCAACGACGGAGTGACATTAATGGATCTGATATCGCTTTTAATAGTGTTTACCGGAATTTACTTGCTGATAACTTCAATAACCCGACGCTCAACCATAGTATAAGATGGCCGAAATAACCTCAAAAAAAATTCTTTTGGTTGATGACGACCGCTTCATGCTTCAGTTAATCTATAAGGCGTTAACAAGGGAGGGTTTTATTTGCTATCAGGCTCATTCTGTAAAGAAAGCGATCGAGTTGCTGGAAAAGATAACACCTGATATTATTTTATCAGATTACCAGATGCCGGATATGAACGGGTTCGAGTTCAGGGAGAAAGTGATGAACGATAACCGCTGGAAAAACGTTCCGTTTGTTTTTCTTACATCTTTTACCAACGAAGAAGTGGTGCTGCAGGGCCTGGACATGCAGGTACTGGACTATATCGTTAAAGATACACCGATTTCTATTGTTATTTCCAAGCTTAATAATATTATTTACAATGTAGGCAAACAACACGAGAAATCAATACAGGAATTACGCAGCGTGGCCGAAGCGCTAAATTTAAGGTCGGTGCCGGTTGAATCACCCCAGGTGGAAGGTTATCTTATTGATTTCTGGCACCGTTCGTATCAGAATTATCCCGGAGGAGATTTTATTGATTTCATAGAGATTGATAACGAATACACTTTCATTGTTCTGGGTGATGTGATGGGTAAAAAATGGGGTGCCTGGTTCTTCTCTTTTAACTTTTTAAGTTATATCCGCTCTGCTGTACGGCTGTGTGTTTTTGAACGTGATTTTTCAACCGCAAGTATCTTACAGAAGATCAATAATGTAATTTATATGGATCCGGTTTTAAGCGATGTGCTTTCAACTTTATCCTTAGTGATGATTGAACATAAAACCGGCAAAGTACTTTACTCCGGTGCAGGTGATTTGCCCTTAATATTTTACCAGGCAGATGTTAATGAATATAAACAGATCAATTCGGGGGGATTGCTATTGGGTGTATTGAAAGAAGGCCAGTACGATGAAAAGGAACTTAACCTTAAATCGGGCGACCAGCTTATATTGATTTCTGACGGAATGATTGACTACCAGGGAGATGATGGAATGAAAACGGATTACCAGTTTTTCTTCGATTCTATTTCTGGATTAATAGGACAGTTAGACACCGTGGAAAAAATAATAAATGAAACTTTTTTAAAAGAAAATAGTAAAGAACAAATTGACGACTGCAGCTTAATTTTTATTCAAAAAAACTGATACTAATGATTTTAGAGTGTAAAGAATTTCCTACTTATTTATTAGCGGAACTTAACCTTAAAGAAGCGAACCTGGTTGAAGCAGAACGCTTTAAAAACGAAATGCTGGGATTGATAAACCAAGGGCACAAACAAATTATTGTAAGTTTTAAAAATGTAGCTTACGTAGACAGTTCCTTTCTCGGAGCGCTGGTTTCCTCTTTAAAGTATGCCATGTCTAATCAGGCTGATATTTCCGTAGTTTATCTTAACAAAGATATTTTCAATCTTTTCAAGCTGATAAGAATGGATAAAGTTTTTAAAGTGCATGATAATTTACCAGAAGCTTAAACGTGAGGAATATTTTAGTGACAGCTCCAACTTCAAAATCATTCAGCTTCATTTTTAAAAGTGATCCTTCAGAGCTTTTTAGTTTACTAAGTGATATTATATCCCTGGTGAAAGAACAGTTGCCGGAAGAAAAATACAGTCCGGTAATTGAGGGGAAATGTAAACTTATTTTAACCGAGCTTTTAACAAATGCAATAAAGCATTCATGGGCTTCAGAAACTGAAGTAAACGTTCTGATAGCACAGGATTATATCGAAATAAGTAAAACCGATATTGGAAAAGCTTTTTACTTACCGGCTTTTAAAGAACGCGAAACTTTGCAATGGCCCCTTGATGCCACTTTTACGGGCAAGAAAATAACCATATACGAAGATGATATGTGCGGGCTGTACGGCTATATTGAGCAGGGACAGCGGGTTGTTTTTTCTGCCGAAGATCACCCTATTCCTATTCCGCCGCGGCCGCGGGATATGCTGGAACATTTTGGACTGATCATTTTAACAAAATCTGCCGACGAATTTATTTACGAACATAATTCATTAACCAGGGAAAATACGTTTACTACTAAAATTCTTCTGTAATTTACTCATCAAAGTATCAAACAACCTGTTCTCTTCTCAGGTTAGATATTCCAATGGATAAAAATCAGATCATCGGCCTTGTGGCCGGTATATTAACTTCAGCTTCTCTTCTTCCTCAGCTAATAAAAACAATCCGAAACCGCAAAGCGGAAGATGTAGCGCCTTTTATGTTTGTTATGCTGCTGGGCGGCACTGGCTTATGGACTTATTACGGAGTTTTACGGTCAGACCTGCCTATAATTATTACCAATGCCTTTTCGTTTAGCCTCAATGTATTAATGCTTATCCTGAAGTTTAAATATTCGGGGAATAAGTAGAAAGTATCAAGTATATAGTAACAAGTATTTAGCAGCGAGTGTGATTTATGATTGCTGGTTGTCTTCCAGGTATAAATCAATTTCTTCTCCAATAGTGTTTATATCACTGGGGTTCAGGTCAGATACCTCACGTGTTTTCCAGCGATCATCTGTATCTTTAAATAACCTTGTTACAAACTTTTGATTTTTTGTTACAATATATGAACCTGGTGAAGTGTCTTCCTGTACTGTTAACGTAGATATTTTGTCGTTTAAAACCGGTTTTATTTCAAAAGTCTTCATACAGCAATTACAAAGCTTTGAACTTTTTGTTCTGTAACAGGTCTTTAAGTTTAAGAATCAGGAAGAGTGTTTCATTATTTCCCCCGCAATCAGAAGAAGATCGTTGCCTGAAAAAGCGCCGTTTCCTTCAAAGGTAAAGTCTTTGAAAGTTTTTACCGTTATTACGCCTAAAAAATTATCAACGGGTACTTCCTCTATATCCAGATTGTCGTCATCCATCCAGTCGTCGCCTTCCAGCCTGAATATTTTAAAACGTTTACCCTGATTTTCAGATGCTGAATCAGAATGCGTATCAGGCTCTATCCTTAATCCGCGTTCAGGGCCAATAGTTATCATGAAGCTTTCCATCGGTACTTTAACTGTTATTAGTTAGCTACAGTTTAAAGAAGCAAAATGTTTAAACTTTATGCATCAGGTAACAATTATAAAAGCTTTTATAACCTTTGCAGCGGGTTGCGGTTTATCTTAGTTATTTTAGGACGTTTAAGTTACCGGGATTTATAAATAATGGAAAAGAAAAAATTTGCGGCTGCATTACTGTTTCTGATTGTCATACCCTTACTGTTCCCGATGCTTTTAAAGGCTCAAAGTAAAGGTTCTGCAACAGTAAGCGGCTATGTTCGTGATGCAGGTACCGGCGAAACCTTAATTGGTGTTATTGTAAGCATACCGGGCACAACAATCAGCGGAATAAGCAATTCGTACGGTTTTTATTCCCTCTCGCTTAAGCCCGGAAGCTATAAAGTGGAAGCAAGATATATGGGCTTTAAATCGCTTCAAAAAAGCATCGATCTGAAAAATAACCTGACCGTAAATTTCGATTTATCGCCTTCTGAAATAGAAATGGAGGAAGTGGTAGTATCATCAGAAAAGGAAAATAAAAGCATCAGCCAAACGCAAATGGGAAGCTTGTCTGTCTCTATTAAATCAGTTAAACAATTGCCCGCATTGCTGGGCGAAGCAGATGTAATTAAAACGATCCAGCTATTACCCGGCGTTACAACTGTTGGAGAAGGGGCCCCGGGATATAATGTACGGGGAGGAAGCGTTGACCAGAATTTAATCCTCTTGGATGAAGCCGCCGTTTACAACGGTTCGCACCTGTTTGGCTTCTTTTCTGTTTTTAACCCTGATGCGGTTAAGGATCTTACCCTCATGAAAAGTGAAATGCCTGCCAGATATGGCGGAAGGCTATCATCCCTGCTTGATGTACGAATGAAAGAAGGAAACGCAAAGGAGTATGCAGTTTCGGGGGGAATCGGTACAATAGCTACCCGCCTGCTGGCAGAAGGACCGATAAAAAAAGATAAAAGTTCTTTTATTGTAGCGGGGCGACGTTCGTATGTTGACCTGTTTCTTAAAGCTTCGAGCGACGAACAGCTTAAAAACACCCGGGTTTATTTCTACGATCTGAGCTCAAAAATGAACTTTAAATTAGGCAAAAACGATCGTCTTTTTATTTCAGGATATTTTGGGCGGGATGTAAACAAGCTGGCAGAGCAATTCAGTATGGATTGGGGTAATGCTACCGCAACCATGCGCTGGAACCACGTATATAATCCGAAATTGTTTTCTAATATTTCTGCTATTTATTCTGATTACGATTATGCTTTAGGTGTGGAAGGACAAACGGCAAACAGTTTTATCTGGCATGCCGATATTAAGGACTGGACATTGAAATCCACCTGGAATTGGTATCCGAATCCGGCCAACACCATTTATTTTGGAGCTGATGCCGTTCGGCATAATTTTAGCCCGGGTACAGCACGTCCTACTAATTCAGGCTCTGCAATTAATACTATTTATATGCCTAAACAAGCTGCAAATGATTATTCGGCTTTCTGGGACCACGACATCAAACTTTCAAAAAGCATTTCGTTTCAGTACGGACTTAGGTATTCTGGCTTCCAGGTATTAAGCGCAGAAAATACAACCGTTTACAATTATGCAGGCGAAGACGGTAAACGGAAAACTCCTGTAAACCCTAAAACATTTACAAAAGGACAAACAATAAAGTGGTATCATAACCTGGAGCCACGGTTCACGGTTAAATATCAGACAAATGAATCTTCAGCTCTTAAAGCCAGTTATACCCGTACGGCGCAAAACCTCCATTTTGTAAGTAATACCATTGCTGCTTCGCCTTTAGATATCTGGATTCCAAGTTCTGTTAATGTAAAACCAGAGGTAGCGGATCAGTTATCGGCAGGATTTTTTTATAATAACAACGATAAAAACTGGGAAGCCTCGGCAGAAGTTTATTATCGCCGTATGTACAACCAGATTGGCTTCATAAGCGGTGCGGAGGTTTTATTGAACGATCAGCTGGAAGGGGATATGCTGTTTGGTAAGGGAAGAGCTTACGGGACAGAGTTCTTCTTCAGAAAGAATACCGGCAGGGCTACCGGTTGGATCAGTTATACACTAAGCCGGACTGAGCGGAAAATAAACAGCATCAATAATAACAGATACTATCCTGCAAAGTATGACAGAACACATTCCCTTTCGCTGGTAGGTATTTACGACTGGAAACCCCGGACTTCTTTTTCGGCAGTTTTTAATTTTGCAACAGGTACACCAGCTACCTTTCCGGGTAGCCGTTTTGATTTTCAGGGTTTCCCGGTTCAGTACAACAACACAAATTCCAGAAATAATTATCGTGTCCCTTCTTATCACCGGTTAGACCTTTCTGTTACATTAAAAGGAAAAGAAGTTGACGGAAGGCGTTACCGCAGTGAGTTCGTTATTGCTTTGTATAATGCCTATGGCCATAAAAATCCATATTCAATTTTCTTCAGGCAAAATGAAAAAATACTCTCGCAAACGGAAGCAGTACGCTATTCAGTAATAGGAAGTGTGGTGCCTTCGTTAACCTGGAATTTTAAATTTTAACCAATGAAAAGAAATAATATTCTCCTGCTGATAGTTCTTTGCCTGCTTTGCTCCTGCGATGATGTGATAGATGTTGATGTGAAAAAGGAACAGGAAGCATTGGTTGTTGAAGGATGGCTAACCAACCAGGACCGGCTGCATTACGTTAAGCTCTACAAAACCATTCCATTTTTTAATAAACCTGAATTTCCTCCTGTGCAACATGCGGTTGTTACATTAAAAGACAATGCCGGACATACAGAGGTTTTAGAAGAAGCAGAACCGGGGATATATTCGATAAGGATGAGGGGAAGAGTCGGTCGCATTTATACTTTATCAATTCAATCTGATGTTGGGGAATATGAAGCCGTAACAGAGATGAAACGTCTCGGAACGTCTCTTGATTCGGTTACCTATGTTTATAAGGAGAAGTCTGTTTTGTATGAAAATCCGGGTTATTATCCCCTGATTTCCGGCCAGGAAAAAAAAGGAAAAGGGGATTACCTACTGTTAAAGATTGCAAGGAATGGATCTCCGCTTCTTTCGGCCCGGGATATCAATCTCTTTTCCGACGAGTTTGTTGACGGTAATTACATTAAGCAGGCAGAGGTATTTTTAAAGGATCCGCTGCAAAAGGATGACATTATTTATTTTGAAGGTTGGTCGCTTACAGAAGATGCTTTTCGTTTCTGGCTGGATATACAAACGCAACTGCGCAACGGTGGAATCTTTTCAGTACCTGCAACCAATACCCGGACAAACGTGGTTAAGCTAACTTCAAATTCATTAAATGTTACCGGATATTTTGGTGCATCAGCAGTTGTAGCAGTTGATAGCCGGGTGAAATAATGTATGTTCTTAAATACATTAACTCCATTTTGTATTAGATTTGATAAACTAACCTTTTATACTGTTCAGGCCAAATTAAAAGATGTATAAAATACTGTTGTTAATTGTCAGTTTACTAACTCTTTCTTTTAGGGTAAAAGCTCAGAAAAATTCCGCTCCCCTTCCTGTTATTTTGGATACGGATATGGGCCCCGATTACGATGATACCGGAGCTATAACGCTTCTCCATGCTTTTGCCGATAAAGGAGAGGCAACTATTTTAGCCACAATAGCCAGTACTAAATATGAAGGTGTTGCTGCTGTTTTAAATGTATTTAATACGTACTTTAATAAACAGGATATACCTATTGGTGTTCCACGAGGAAACGCTTTAACTTTAAAGGATTCTCAGCATTGGACAGATACTTTAATTGCCAAATATCCGCACACGATTAACAATAACAATGAAGTTGCAGACGCAGTTGCAGTTTACCGGAAAACATTAGCTGCTCAGCCTGATAGCAGTGTTGCCATTATAACGGTAGGGTTTCTTACCAACCTTGCCAGTCTTTTAAAGTCATTGCCTGATACATATTCTCCGTTGAGCGGAAAAGAACTGGTAAAAAAGAAAGTGAAAAAACTGGTATCTATGGCCGGTAAATTCCCCGCAGGAAAAGAATTTAATATCGAAGAGGATGCTGCTTCGGCAAAATATGTTTTTGAGAACTGGCCTACGCCGGTAATTTTCAGTGGTTTTGAAATTGGCAGTAAAATAAAAACAGGTATCCCGCTTATCCAGAATAAGCAGATTAAAAATAGCCCTGTAAAAGATGTTTACAGTATTTGTATTCCTAAAGCAAAAGAAGACAGTGCCGGGAGAATGAGCTGGGATCAAACAGCCGTATTGGTTGCAATTAAAGGCGCTAATCCTTATTATAAAGTAAGAAAAGGAACGATTGAGATTGCTGCAGATGGCTCCAATAGCTGGAAAGAAAATAAAGACGGCAATCAATATTATCTGCTCGAAAATCTGCCGGAGAAAGATGTTGAGCGAATTATTAACAATTTGATGATGCATCAGCCTGAATAAGTATATCTAATAAATTCATTTTAAATGAAGAAATATCTTCTTGTTTCAATATCACTTCTGTTTGTTGGGTTTTTAACATGGAATTGCAGTTCCAATCATCCTGCTTTTGGTACCCGTGAATGGACTGAATATTTAGGTGGCCCCGAACGAAATCATTATTCTCCTTTAGATCAGATTACTCCTTCAAATGTAAATCAGCTTAAAGTTGCGTGGGAATATCATACGCTGGATTCAGGTCAGATACAATGCAACCCCATTATCGTAAACGGCGTACTTTATGGGATGACAGCAACAACAGAGCCGTTTGCGCTCAATGCTGCAACGGGCAAGGAGATATGGCGGATAAAAAGTGAAGGGACAGATCAGTTTAGTACCAGCCGGGGTTTAAGCTACTGGAAGGATGGAGAAGATAAAAGAATATTGTATTCAAACGGCCCGTGGCTGTATTGTGTAAATGCGGTTACAGGTAAACCCGTTCTATCCTTTGGCGAAAATGGCCGTACAAGTTTGAAAGCCGGATTAGGAAAGACCGCTGCGGATAAAATGGTAATTTCAAATACTCCCGGAACTGTTTACGAAGATCTGATTGTAATGCCACTGCGTTTATCAGAAGCAGAAGACGCAGCTCTTGGCCACATCCAGGCGTTTAATATACGAACAGGTAAATTAGCCTGGGTTTTTCACACTATTCCTTACCCCGGCGAATACGGTTACCAAACCTGGCCAAAAGAAGTATATAAAAACACAACAGTAGGCGGAGGCAATAACTGGGCCGGTATGTCGGTTGATCGGGCAAGAGGAATTTTATACGTGCCTACCGGGTCAGCTGCCTCGGATTTTTACGGAGCAGATCGTAAGGGAGCAAATCTTTTTGCAAATTGCCTGCTTGCCCTTGATGCAAAAACCGGAAAACGTCTCTGGCATTTTCAATTTGTTCATCACGATATACTTGATCGTGATCCTCCCGCACCTCCCAATCTTGTAACCATCACCCGAAATGGGAAACAAATAGATGCAGTAGCGCAGGTAACAAAACAAGGATTTGTTTTTGTTTTCGACAGAGTGACAGGGGAACCTATATTTCCGGTTACAGAAAAACCCGTACCCGCTTCGGATGTACCCGGTGAACAGGCCTGGACTACTCAGCCTTTCCCCTCCAAACCGGCGCCGTTTGCACGTCAGACTTTTATTGAAGCTGATATTAGTCAATTGGCAGAAAACAGAGAGGAACTTATTGATACTTTCAGGAAAACCCGGTCAGAAGGCCCGTTTACACCATTAAGCGCAAGAGGAACGATTATATTCCCCGGATTGGATGGAGGGGCAGAATGGGGAGGCGCAGCCGCAGACCCGGAAGGGATACTTTATGTAAACAGTAATGAAATGGCCTGGCGTATTTCTATCGGTCCCGAATCTTCGACAGAAGAACTGCACGGAATGACATCAGGGCGCAGTATTTATGCCGCAAACTGTACTCCATGTCACGGTGCCGAAAGAAAAGGCAATCCGAAAAGCGGTTTCCCGTCTTTAATAAGCATCAGCAGCCGCCGGTCAATGGAATCGGTGAAAAAAATAATCTCTGATGGAAAGGGCATGATGCCTTCATTCAGTAAATTATCTGAAAAACAGAAACAGGCACTGGTCAACTTTTTATTTGGTAATGACAAAGAAGAGCCGGAATTAGTTAAACAGGAACCGGTATCAAAAGAAAAGACAGGAAGAGTTTCTTATAAAATCTCGGGGTATAGTAAATTTTTGGATAAAAACGGCTATCCGGCGGTACGTCCACCATGGGGTACATTAAATGCTATAAACTTAAATACCGGCGAGTATGTATGGAAGATCCCATTTGGCGAAATACCTGAGTTAAAGGAAAAGGGAATATCCCAAACCGGAGCTGAAAGCTATGGCGGGCCTGTAATAACCAAAAGCGGATTGCTTTTTATAGCCGGAACGAAAGATGGAAAGTTGCGGGCATATGATAAAAAGAATGGAAAACTACTGTGGCAAACACAACTTCCCGCCGCAGGTTTTGCTACACCCAGTACCTATGAAGTTAATGGTAAACAATACCTGGTAATAGCTTGTGGAGGAACCAAACTTGGTGCCGGGGGAGGGGATAGCTACATAGCTTTTGCATTGCCCTAACTAAATGACATAATAAATAACGGTAAAAACGGTTATATAAGTACAGATAACAAGAGAGCATTGTAACATTGTTATAATAAATGCCTTTTCAAATCCTGAAATTTTTTAATTTCAGTTAATAACAGATATTTGTATTAATGGCCTTATCGAAACCATACAAAACATTCAGAACGGTATCTGCAGCTAAGTTGCAAACGGACTGTGCTGTTTCTTGTTCAGGCTATTCCACCCATTCATATTCGGAATTCTCTTTCCATAAAAGCAGTAAAGACTTTATTAAGTAAGCCCCAACCATTTTTGTTGGTAATGGGGCAAACGTTACAAACAGTTTTACGTTTTTAATTAAGTTTTAATGAAAAATACCAGAATACATAAAATAAAAAGGATCATAGAAACAGTTCTCACAACTAAAATGAGAGCTGCCTTTGTAATGTATTGCCGCCTGGTAGCTATTCATTTTCATTTCGGATATTCCTTTCAAACAAGTAGTAAAGACTTCATTAAGTAAGCCCCGGCCAATTTATTGGTTAGGGGCCAGTCAATAAACTTCAGGTTTTTTACTGTCTTAATGATTTGTTATGAAAAAAATTCAATTCCGGTCATGGATCGGGGTAGGTTTTATCTATCTTTTTTCTTTAAATATTGCCCTGCTTGTTGCAGCTGTTTTAACGGGACACAGCTGGATTGCGATAAGTGCCATTGTTTTGGCATTATTCCAGTTCTGGTTGCACGATTATTTTAAAAATAAGCAGGCAATTCTCCGCAATTACTCACTTGTATCGGTATTAAAGCTAATAGAAACCTTTTGTTCGCAAATGCTGGCCAAATATGGGTCTATTGGACGAGCCTTTAACCGCGAACAGCGCATGCTTATTCAATGCAGGGCAAGGAACATTCCTACCACGCTTGTTATGGGGACGCTTACAGATCCGCAGTTGCCCGGTTACGAGTGTGTACGGTATGCTAACAAACCAGTAAAAATAAGCCAGGCTGCTTTGAAGATTTCTGTAGGCAATTTTCAATGTACAGCCCCTTACAGCCTGAGTGTGTTAAATGTGGGCGCATTAAGCTATGGGTCGCTCAGTAAGACGGCGGTTCTTGCGTTAAGCGAAGGAGCAAAGATTGGTGGTTTTGCAGTTAATACAGGCGAGGGAGGTATCAGTCCCTATCACATTCGCGGTGGGGGAGACCTGATCTGGCAGATTGGTACAGGTTATTTTGGCTGCCGTTACCAGGACGGCTCATTTAATGAAGATCTTTTTCAGAAAAATGCTACCAGGCCTTATGTCAAAATGATCGAACTGAAATTGTCGCAGGGAGGCAGGCTCGATTATGAACGTGTTCTCCCCGCTCCGGAAAATACGCCTGAAATTGCTGCTATCCGAAATCTGAAACCTGCTGTTACAGTTTGCTCGCCTCAGAAACATACGGCTTTTACGAATGAAACAGAAATGATGCTTTTCCTCGCTCACTTAAGAAGGTTATCGGGCGGTAAGCCTGTAGGAATAAAACTTTGTATTGCAGGGAAAGCAGAATTTGAACGCCTGTGCGCAGTTATGCAGCAAACCGAAATTTTTGTTGATTTTATTTCGATAGACGGTGTTGATGAAGGAACTGAAATAGGAAGAACGGAGGTTCCTTTGCTGGAAGCACTGGTAATAGCACGCAAAACGCTGACAAGATTCGGAATACCGGCTAAAATTATTGCATGCGGTAAAATTGTAAGTGAGTACGATATTTTGAGGGCCATTGCTTTGGGCGCCGATGCTTGTTATACAGCAAGAGGAATGATGCTGGCGCTCGGATCAGTGTATTCGCTTCGATACAATAATGGCAAATGTCCGGCTGTTATTTCTGCACTGAATAACTGGCTTTACAGGCATTCAGATGTAGTGGATAAGCGTGTTCGGATAGCTAATTTCCATCGTAATACGCTAACAGCAACTGTTAAACTGATGGAAACCTGCTGGTGCAAAAACCTTTCGGAAATTAAACCTGATAACTTTTTAAGGCGTGTTAGTATGCCTGATGTTCGAACATTGAAAGAGATCTATTTCAACGACGACAGCGAAATTAAAGCTAACAATAGAGTATTTACATATATAAACTAAAATTTTTATGAAAGCAGAAAAACTGATTATTCTTAAAAGAGAATTAGATCTTCTTAAAACACATTTGATGCACAGCGACCTTTCGGATTTTAACAAGCAAAAACTACTGGAAGAGTTAAAATCGGCCCAGATAATGAAAGACGATGAACTGCCCGATGATGTGGTTTGCCTCGATTCGCAGGTAGAGATACGTGAAACAACAAGCGGGCAGCTAAATACCTTTCAAATTGTACTTCCTTCGGAAGCAAACATCATGAAAAAGAAAGTTTCTGTTTTTGCGCCCATTGGCGTAGCCTTGCTGGGCTACCGCGTAGGGGCAAAGGTGCAATGGGAAATGCCAACCGGAATGAAAACTTTTGAAATATTAAAAGTGATCCCTAAAAAAGTAACGCAGGTGTCAAACCTTGAAAACCTGGCTGAAAATGCAATTTGATTGTTGATTTCCGGGCTTCATAAATAGGAAGTCCGGATTTAACTTAGTTATATCAGATTATTAAAATTGTAAAGCTATGCGTGGATTACAACTTACTTTATTAGCGGAAGATTATAATTTATTAATGGACTATCTGCTTTCTGAAGATATAAGCGATTATAACAGGAGGCAACTTTACCAGGAACTTAAAAATGCACGGATTGTAAGCAGAGACTGTTTACCCTTAAATGTGGTTTGCCGAAATGCAAAAGTGGTAGTCTGGAACATGAATAAAAATCAGACTTTTAGTGTGCAGCTGGTATTGCAGGAAGAAGAGTGCGACAGGAAGGAAAATAAGATACCGGCAACAGATCCGCTTGCAATTGCCCTAATGGGCTATCCGAGTGGCGCAACCATTGAATGGGAGATAGATAACCGGATAAATGTCTTTAAGATCATCTCTGTAAATCAGATAGATAATAATACAGTATACGCATGTTAAAGATGGAATAATTAATGGTTTCTGTTAAAGTCGTAATCTTAAAAAATCTAAACATTTCATTTCTGTAAAAGTTAAAATTAAGTAGGATATAGAAAAGCGGTAAGTCCGGCTTTTAAAACTTCTTTTGGTAGAAAATGCGCTTTAATTCTATAGCAGATAAGAGGAGATGAATTTTTTAATGGAATTAAGATGGCAACAAAAAACTATACCGATCCCCGGACCGTAACACTGGATGAGGATAAGGAAAGAACATTTCCTTTAAAAAGTGCTAAAGACCTTGATCCTTTACTGGATCGCATCGGTGATGCCCGATGTGTAATGCTCGGCGAGGCTTCTCATGGCACACACGAATATTATACCTGGCGTACTGCTATAACAAAACGCCTTATTCAGGAAAAAGGGTTCAATTTTATAGCCGTTGAAGGCGACTGGCCGGCTTGTTATGCCATTAATCGTTTTATAAAAGGATACTCAGATAAGAATAAAAAAACCACAGAAATACTGGCAGCTTTTGAACGCTGGCCCACCTGGATGTGGGCTAATTGGGAAATTGTAAGTTTGATTGATTGGCTCGCAAATTACAATAAAAGCCAATATGCAAATAAGAGAATAGGTTTTTATGGTTTGGATGTATACAGCCTGTGGGAGTCTATGGATACGCTGGTAGAATACCTGGAAAAGAACGATCCGAAAGCTGCAGCGCTGGCAAAGAAAGCAGTACGTTGTTTTGAGCCCTACGGAGAGGACGAGCATTTATATGCAAGTTCCCAATACACGCTCGAAGATTCCTGTAAGGAACCGCTTATACAACTTTTACAGGAAATTAGAAAAAAGGCACCCGTTTATGACCATGATCTGGAGGCTGCCTTAAATACCGAGCAGAATGCACAGATTGCTGTAAATGCCGAAGAATATTACCGCAATATGGTGGGCTTTAATGACAATACATGGAATTTGCGGGATACACACATGGTTGAGACTTTGAACCGGCTTTTTGAATTTCATGGCCACGGTGCGAAAGCAATAGTTTGGGAGCATAATACCCATATAGGGGACGCACGTTATACGGATATGAAAAAGGCGGGAATGATTAATGTAGGGCAGCTGGTACGTGAACAGCGTGGAGATAAAGATGTGGTACTGGTAGGTTTCGGATCGTACCAGGGAACAGTAATTGCCGGTGAAAGCTGGGGTGCACCAATGGGAGTGATGCAGGTTCCGGAGGCGAGGCCCGAAAGCGTAGAAGAGATCTTACACAGCGAATCGGCAGAAAACAAATTGCTCATATTTGATAGTAAGAATAAAAAAGAACGTTTTAACAAGATAATGCCCCATCGTGCGATAGGTGTTGTATATAATCCACCCTATGAAAAATACAGCAACTACGTTCCCACCGTTCTGAATTCGCGGTACGACGCGTTTCTTTACATTGATGTATCTACTGCTTTGCATCCCTTATATCTTGAACCAGACGGGCATAAAATACCAGAAACTTATCCATTTGAGTATTAGGATGAATTGTTGATACAATAAGCAAATTTCTTTAAACAGTAATAACGATGGAACATACTATAACAGAACCAGCAACCGGAATGCCTTTTCAATTTGAGGCAAAGCCCGAAAAGTTTAATGGCGAACAAGGTTATCGTATTATCTGTAATAACGGTTCTAATTTTTTCATATCTAATAAATATGGAGCCTGGCGCTCTATGGATAATCATCACGTAGATGCCGAATTACTTATCAGAATAGGGTTGGCAATTGAAGAAGCAGGATGATGATAGATTATTTTACATGTAATTTTAGCAATCACAATTTTTTATTCTTCAATGGGTAGGGTAAACCAGAACGTAGAGCCTTTTCCTGTTTCACTTTCAACCCCCATTTTTCCGCCGTGCCTTTTTACAATTTCATACGAAATGTATAAGCCTAAGCCCATTCCCGGAAAATTTTGTGATGATTCCTGCACACGGAAGAACCTTTCAAAAATGAATGGAGTTTTATCTGCAGGAATACCGATTCCCTGATCTTTTACTGAAATTTTCACTGTTTTTTTAGTGGAAGATATGGTAATGAACAGCTGATTTTTTCCCGGAGAATATTTTACCGCATTAGACACCAAATTATTTAACACCTGCTCAATCCTGAACCTATCGGCTTTTATTAATACTCGTAAATCTCCTTCTATGCTAACTTCGTGGGTTTTGTCATCGGAAAAAATTCCATCAAGTGTTTCGGTTATTAATTCTTCAATATAGAAACTGCTGATTTTTAATTCGAGCTTTCCGGCGTTGATTTTCGAGACATCAAGTAAGTCATTTATAATTTCCGTTAGCTTGTTTACCTGTGTTTTAGCCCGTGAAATGAACGGGTAAATTTTGCGAGTTTCCTCGTTTTGATAAGTAGCCCGGTCTATTAATTGTATTACAGCCTTTATGCTTGTTACCGGGGTTTTCAATTCATGGCTTGCTATGCTCAGAAATTCATCTTTCTTTTGCATCAGCTCATTGTTTTTATTAAACGACTCTTCCAGAGAAGCTGCCATCCGGTTAAGTGTATAGGACAGAGATCCCAGTACATCTTTTTCTTCGGCCTGAATCCTGGTGCTGTAATTCCCTTCTGATATTTCATCAGCTATTTTTTGAATAATCGCTATCCTGCTTAATATTTCTTCATCTTTCTTTTTCAGTTCTTCCTGCTGCTCCGTCAGTTGTTCGTTTTGTGCTACAATTTCTTCGGTTCTCGCTTGCACCAGCCTTTCGAGGGCCATTTTCTGACCTTTTATTCCTCTAATTCTTAGCTTATAGATAAGGAAGAAAATTAAAAAAAGTGTGAATGTTAATAATATTCTAAACCACCATGTTTTCCAGTAAGGAGGTATAACTGTAATTTTTAAAGTAGTTTCATTTTCATTCCAGATACCATCGTTATTAGATGCTTTTACTTTGAAATAATAAGTACCGGGGTTAAGATTTGTATAGGTAGCGGTTCTTTTGTTGCCAACATAGTTCCAGTCTTTTTCCAGCCCAACCAATTTGTAGGCAAACTGGTTTTTTTCGGGGTTGGTGTAACTAATTGTTGAAAAATCGAAAGAAATAACAGATTCTTTGTGAGAAATGGTAATAGCATCCGTCTCCGTTATGACTTTTTTCAGAGGAGATTTTTCACTTAGCGGTACTTTTTTATTAAATATTCTAAAATCAGTAAGAATTACCTGCGGAACGGTTTTATTTGTTTTAATGCTATCGGGGTTAAAAATGTTAAAGCCATTTGTTCCTCCAAAAGCTAACTCCCCTGATTTTAACTTCACAAACGAATTGTCTTTAAACGAATTTCCCTGCAATCCATCGCTTACAGTATAGTTTATGAAGGTCTTTGTTGCAGGATTAAACTTTGATAAGCCATTGGTTGTACTTAGCCAGAGGTTGTTTTTGTTGTCTTCTAAAATGCCGTAAACTGCTTCTGCTTCAGTTATTTCTCTGTTGTTGAAAGAAACGAAGGTCCTGTTTTTCTTGTTCATCAGGTTTAAACCCGACACGGTTCCTACCCATAAATTTCCTTTGCTGTCTTCAAAAATGGTATTAACTACCGAATTATTCAAGGTAGTAGAGTCTTTGTCGTTATGCCTGTAAATGCTTGTTTTCTTAGTGTTCCTGTCTAGCAGGTAAAGCCCGCCGAATCCTCCAATCCACAAATTATTATCCCTGTCTTCCAGTATATCTGTTATAAAAGTTTTCAGGCCATTCTCCGGAAGGCTGTAATGGGTGAATTTATTGGTGTTTGTGTCGAATAAATCCAAACCGGACGAAGTTCCAACCCAGAGGTTGTTTTTCTTGTCTTCATAAAGATCTATCACATTATTAAAAAGAAGACTTTCTTTAGTGTTTTTAGGATTTGACCTGAAATGGATGAATTGATTCTTTTTTTCATCATAAAGATCTAAACCGCCACCCCAGTGGCCAATCCACAATTGTTTCTTATGGTCTTCAAGTATAAAAGTGATGATGTTTGTACTCAGGCTTTTCGGATTATCAGGATCATGCTTGAAACGGACAGCTGTGCCTGTTTTGCGATTGTATAGATTAAGCCCTCCGCCATCTGTACCAACCCAGAAATTTCCTTTACTGTCTTCATACAGGAAGGAAACATTGTTATCGCTGAGGCTTTTAGGATTTAGGGGATCATTTTTTATGTGATGAAATCTTCGGGGTTCCGCAAGTTCAACACCACCGCTGAAAGTAGATAACCACATCTCGTTGTTTCGCCCCCTGTAAATAGAGTATATGGTGTTGGAATTAATGGTTTCATTATCAAGGGAGCTGTGTTTGTAATTATAAAACAGATTATACTTTTTATCGTAAATTATTAATCCTTCATTTTCAGATCCCAGCCATAAATTTCCTGATGGATCTTCCGCAACTCTTAAAATTACATTTGTAGGAATACTGTTCGGATCACGGGGGTTGTGTTTGAAATGAATAAAGCTGGCAGTTTTTCTGTTGTAAAGAAATAAGCCGTCCTCTCTGGAGGCAATCCAGAATTTATTTTCATTATCCTCAAAGATTGCAGTAATTGGTTTTGAACCGATTTCTCTGACTTTTTGTGCTTTTTTGGTTACTCTGTCCAGTTTCCACAGTCCATGAAATCCGCCTACCCAGAAAGCTCCTGCCTTGTCTTCAAACATACATAGAATAGCCCCGGTTTCATTAAGCCCCTCACTTGCGAACACGGTAAACGTCCTTTTTTTTCTGTCAAAAAGATACAATTTATTGCCCGACGCAACCCATATGTTCTTCTTCTGATCTTCATATATCCGTTCTATAAACTTGCCGTTTTCCAGCGGGTAGTGGAGAAAGTCATCTGTATCTCGTCGGTACAGATCCAATCCGATAGTGGTGCCAACCCATAAATTCTTGTAACTGTCTTCCATGACAGTGTACACGTTATTACTGCTCAGGCTGGTTTTATTGTTTTTGTTGTTCTTATATACAGTAACAGAGAGCCCGTCATATTTATTAAGGCCGTTTATAGTGGCAATCCACATATATCCACGGTGGTCCTGAATGATTCGTCGGGCAAAATCATGCGATAATCCGTTTAAGGTTGATAAATGTTTAAATTGAAGATCAGGTTTTTGAGAAAAAGCTGCCGTTGAAAGAAGTATAAAGAGTAAAAGTAAAAAGTAGTTACGGCTCCTCATGCAATTAATAAAATATAGCAAGAATTAAAATTTAGAAAACCTTTGTAAAAAAACCGCTCATTTTTTATAAACCCTGAACAGTATATACAAGCTTACTAAATTTAGATAAAAGCCGGTTAAAAAACGATATATTTTATATGAGGATTAATTCTGATCTTAATCACATTGGCATTTTCCTGACAATTGCATATGTAGGTCCCAACAGGCAGCGAGGTATTACCTTTCGTGTTAAAAGTGTTTTAAGGTAGTATAATGTTAATATTCCTGATCATGTAATTCTTTCAGCATTGTTAGGGTTTTATGCAATACAAGTTCAAAATCAGGAGTTGTTGTCCAGTCTGTAACCGAATGTACCTGCCTGTTTAAAGGTGCCCACCGTTCCGGTTCGCCGTCCATACTTATTACAATACTTCGTTTTCCTAAAGCCGAAGCAATATGAGAGACACCTGTACAATTTGAAATAAGTCCAAAGGAGTTTTTTATTAAAACGGCAACAGCACCTATACTTGTTTTTCCTGCTGCAATTATGGGTTTATTGTTCATTTGATTTTTTACATCATTTACAATATCCAGCTCATCTTTTGTTCCTGTAATTACAACCATTAGTCCTTTTTCAGCTACCGCATCAGCAAGTTGTGCAAAATAAGCAGTAGGCCAGCGCCTGGAAGTGCCGCGTGATCCGGGATGAATACAGACATAGTTTCCTGCCCGGAGATTCAAACCTGCATCTTCAAAATCAGTATAATCTTTTTCATACAAAGGGAACTCCAGGTTGGTCCCCTTTGAAGGAATACCCAGAAATTCCATCAGTTGAATGTGGCGTTCTATCTCGTGGCCGTAATCCGGATACTCCATAAAGAGATTGTTATCAGGATAATAATGATCCCTTTTAAAAAAGCCGGCAGTATGAGCAGCACCAAATAATTCTGCCAAAGGATTTACGATAGAGCCGTTTCCCTGCATCTGGAGGACTAAATCAAAATTCTCTGACTGTACTTTTGCTAAAAAATCGGCGAAATTCTTTGCGTTAAAAGGCTGTTCGGGTAGTCCGGGAAATCCGGCAAAGGGAATAAAATTGTCAAAGTACGCTGTAAGTCTTTCTACCAGCGCTTGTGCCCAGGGTAGTCCAATCAGGGTAATTTGTGCGTCGGGATATGCCTTTCTTAAAGCTCTGATGGCTGGTATTGTACAAAGCATATCACCCAACTGCAATGCCCTGAAAACTGCTATTTTTTTTGTTTCGCTTGCTTGTAATTTCATTTTATATAAATAATACTCGGTACTTTACAGCACCATACAATTGCCAGTAAACCGAGAAAAAAGGAATAAAAACCGATGTAACGATTATTTCAAGAACGTGCGTAAATGAATGTGTAGTTGCTGAGAGCCTTTTGTTTATGAATTTTGTAATAAGTAATAGCCAGATACATAACCCCCAGAAAAACAACCACAAAATATTGTTTAAGATTCCGATAGCTATTGCGAAGGTGCAAATAATGATACAGTAATAATTCCAAGAAGGATAGGGCTTGATTCGCTTGCGATACAGGTCGGGGTATTTTTTGTATAGCAAAGCATTAAATATTCCTTTTTTCTGTTCCTTAATGCTAATTCCCCAGTGTGCTTTTCTAACCGGATGCACAACTGTAGCATCAATTTTCTTAATAGATATACCTTGTTTGAGAAATTTGAAATGCAGGTCGCTGTCTTCACGCCATGCTATCTGAAAACGTTCATCAAATCCTCCAACTTTTAATAAGGCTTTTTTTGTACAAACACAATTAGCGGTAACAAATTCAGCGGTTTCAAGATTGTAAATGTTTAGTTCATAGTCCGTAGGTTTATCCGGAAGAGGGACTTTAACATATCCTGTATAAACAATTTCTTCTTCGCCAAGGTATGAATTACAGATGTTATACAACCAGTTTTTATCCGGAATGCAGTCGTCATCTGTAAAGGCGATCAGAGAACCTTTCGCTTCTAACCAACCCAGGTTTCTTGCCGCTGCAGGTCCCTTTTTTTTAGGAGTTGATAAGTATTTGAAGGATAAGTTAGCAGGCTTTTTAAGTTTTTTTAATGCTTTTTCGGTCGTATCATCCGGTCCGTCGCTTATTACAACAATTTCGCAATACGAATCATTGAAATTTTGCTCAAATAACGCGTTCAGGCATCTAACTAACAAGTCCGGCCGTCGATACGTAGGAATTACAACAGAGATTTTCACTCCCATTCTTTCTCTATTAAATAAGAACCTATTATTAAAGCGTCAAAAGGAGAGGTCCAGAAACATTCAATGGCATCCCTGGGAGTACAAACAATAGGTTTACCAAGTGTATTAAAAGATGTATTAACCAGCACGGGGACACCTGTTTTGGCTTTAAATGCTTTTAAAAGATTGTAGTAGAGCGGGTGCTGCTTTTGGTTTATTGTCTGGATTCTGGCGGTGCCATCCACATGCCTGACAGCGGGAATTCGATCTGCCTTTTCCAGCTTAACATTATTTACAAATAGCATAAATGGAGAATAATCTGCATTTTCAAACCATTCTGCAGCATCCTCTTCCAATACCACCGGAGCTACCGGCCTGAAATCTTCACGATCCTTAACCTCGTTGAGCCATGCCTGCATATTGGGGTTAACAGGCGAAGCCAGTATAGAGCGGCTGCCTAAGGCGCGGGGGCCAAACTCCATTCTTCCCTGGTACCATCCGATGATTTTATCTTTCGAAAGTATTTCGGCAGTTTCTTCTGCAATGTTCTCTAACTTTTTGTATGGAACTTTTGCCCACTTTAAAAATTTTTCAATCGCCTGGTCGTCGTATTCAGGGCCCCAGTAAGCATGAGTCATTTGAAAACTTTTGCCTGTGCTTTTTCGTTCCTTTGCATCAATCCATATTGCGGCACCCAATGCGGTTCCGGCATCGCCTGAAGCAGGTTGTACCCAGATGTTTTTAAAAGGGCCTTTGTCTCGTATTCTTGCGTTTAGTACGCAGTTCAGCGCTACACCTCCGGCCATGCATAAGTTTTCTTCCCTGGTTTCTTTCTGTAGCCAATCAACAAGTTCTAAAACACGTTCTTCAAGAACTACCTGCAGGGAATGGGCGATATTGAAATGATGTTGGGTAAATTCTTCATGCCTTAAGCGGGCAGGCCCAAAGCGTTCTTCAAAACATTCATTTTGTATCGTGTATTGCCCGTTTTGCTGAATTTGTATGATCTCCCTGAAATCTTTTATAAATTCCGGCTTCCCGTAAGATGCTAAAGCCATCACCTTATATTCATCAGACGAATGCAGAAATCCCAGGTAGGAGGTTAATTGTTCATAAAGTAAGCCGAGGGAATGGGGCAGATCTACTTCTCCGATTCTTACCAGATCGTTAGCGGTGCCAATGTTGTAAGTTGTTGTAGCCTTTTCTCCGCGTCCATCTAAAGTAAGAACTGCCGCGTTTTTGAAGGGAGAGGGGTGGAAGGCACTTGCAGCATGACTTATATGATGTTCTACAAAATGCCATTCTGCCTTTAACGGTTTAGCCCCCTTAAATCTTTTTTGCAGGTGATGGGGATAACCGTCTGTTAATTGTCTTGGAGCATTTATTATATAAGACAGAAATAGCGGGTCCCAGGGGTTAAGCCATTCGGCAGCTGAAGGAACAGTGCCTTGAAACAATGGAATATTTATAACAGGGGCCTGCATGTATTTCTCATCCAATAGCAAAAAAGGATCGAATGAATATGCAATGTGGTCAATGTCGTTTAAATGAATGCCTGCTACCGACAGGCAATAATCAATGGAATGAAAAGGTAGTTCCCAGGTAGAGAAAGGTACAGGCCGTTTTCCGTGTTTTATATGCGTTAAGCGTTCTTCCTCAACTGCGGCAAGTAACCGGCCGTCTTTAAGTAAACAGGCAGAAGAATCATGAAAAACAGCATTTATGCCAACCGTGTACATGAATAATAAATAGTTTCTCCTAAAAAAGAATTAAGGGATAAAAAGTTTTTATGAGAAGAAATAAAGTGTTTTTTTAAGATATACAGAAGGATTAGAAGGTTATGCATCAGGAGAAAAATTTATTAAAAAAAGTTTATGCAATTATTTAATTGCGTATTATATTTGCAATTATATAGTTGCATATGATTACCAGAAGAGACGTTTTTCAGGCAATAGCCGACCCTACAAGGCGAGAAATAATTCAACGACTTGCCCGCCAGCCACTTAATTTAAATGCTGTTGCCGATACATTTTCAATAAGCAGGCAGGCGATTTCAAAACACATGCAGATACTGGAAGAGTGCGGCCTTGTTGCAATTACCCAAAAAGGACGTGAGCGATTCTGTAATGCCCGGCTCGACAAGCTGAACGAAGTGGCGGATTGGGTTGAAGAGTATAAAAAAATCTGGACTGCAAGGTTCGCTGCATTGGAAGATCATTTACAAAATATGCAAAATAAAACTTCAGACTATGGATCCACAGAAAACACAAAGTCAAACAAACAGGGATAAGGAAGTTTATCTTACCCATGTTTTTAATGCCAGTCGTGAAATGGTATTTAATGCCTGGACAGACCTTGAGCAATTATTAAAATGGTTTGCACCCGGCGACTGCCGGATTGAATACCAGGAAATTGATGTGCGGACAGGAGGCACTTATCACTCGTGCATTCACGATCCTGTTCATGGAGAATGCTGGTGTAAAGGAACTTATCTGGAGGTTACTTATCCTGAAAGGCTCGTTTTTACTATGGAAATGACCGACAGGGAGGGTAATGATGTCAGTTCGCCAGATGCTGGTAAAGATGAGCAGTGGCCGGCAAGAACCCTTGTAACAATAAACTTTACGGAAATAGATAGAAAAACACATCTTTCACTTCATCAAACCGTTTCGGAGAAATTAGCTGATCGTACCGGAGCACGTCCAAGCTGGATAAATATGCTCGAAAAGCTTGATTCGATGCTGGGGAATAATAATTAATCCATTGCCATGAAAGAACTTTCAGTGTTCGCGGGGACATTCATGAGCTGTGTGCTCGTTACTTCCCTCTGTTTTGCCCAAATTCAAAATCAGGAAAAACTTACAAAACAAACAAAAACGATGAAAACACAAGAAAACAGGAATAGCTCAATACCTTTTACAAAGGGCTATTCTGAAGTGAACGGGCTGAAGATGTACTACGAAATTTACGGAAGTGGAAAGCCTCTGGTACTGATTCATGGAGGCGGATCTACTATCCAAACTACGTTCGGCAAAGTATTAGGCACTTTTGCTGAAAATCACAAGGTGATAGCCGTAGAATTACAAGCACACGGGCACACAGCTGACAGAGACAAGCCCTCCAGTTTTGAACAGGACGCCGACGATGTAGCGGCTCTTTTAAAAAACCTTAACATTGCACAAGCTGATATATTTGGCTTCAGCAACGGCGGAACTACGGCTCTGCAGATTGCTATACGCCACCCACAGCTGGTAGATAAATTAATTGTGGCATCTGCCATGTTCAAAAAAGCCGGTGTCCCGCCTTCTTTTTGGGAGTTTATGAAAAAGGCTACATTTAACGAAATGCCCCGGGAATTTAAGGATGCTTATCTGGCTATTAATCCCAACCAAGAAGATTTGCTCAGTATGTTTAACAGGGATCGTTCCAGGATGCTTGCATTTAAAGATATTCCTGATAGTGTAATTGCATCTATAAAAGCAAGAACATTAATTGTTGCTGGAGATAAAGACGTAACTACTCCAGAACATGCTGTAGAAATGAGCCGGCTTATATCCAATTCGAGCTTAATGATACTACCCGGAGGACACGGCGATTATATAGGGGAAATAACTACCCTTAAACATGGGAATGAACCATATCGTGCGGCAGTCTTATTGATTAGGCAATTCCTTGAGGAGAAATAGTTTTATTTTACTGAATCTGTTGACTGCCTATTAGCCCAGTACGCAGATATTTACAAAATAACTTTCTTGTTTTTAGTTAGTTAGATTTCTTTTCTGTTTTTTTTCTTAATGCTATTTGGAGATTAATGCCAAGTTTGTACTTTTGCCCCCGGAGAGATGGCAGAGTGGTCGATTGCGGCGGTCTTGAAAACCGTTGACTGTTAAAGGTCCGGGGGTTCGAATCCCTCTCTCTCCGCGAATGTAATACAGAAACCCGCTAAGGCAATGTTTTAGCGGGTTTTGTTTTACATCAATACATAAGTGATCTATGCTATAGATTACTCTACCTCTGATTTATCCCTTATCTTTGCTAAACATATCCGCTTAATAATTCATATTACTCATAGTTATAAATTCAATGTTAAACCTTTTCAGAATCTTTTCATTAATTTTTGCTTTTTCTATTTGCGTGATAACTCTTGCGAATGCCCAAAAACCACTTTCCTTGAGTAAAGTTAATCCTCATTATTTCGAGTATCAAAATAAGTCTCTGATTCTAATTACCAGCGGGGAACATTACGGTGCTGTAGTAAATACCGATTTTGACTATTTAAAATACCTTGATGCCTTACAGCAAGAGGGAATGAATAATACCCGTGTTTTTTCAGGCAGTGTTATTGAACGGGAACAGGATATAAAATGGATGGGGTATGGTAATACTTTGGCCCCAAAGCCAGGCAAGGTTATAACTCCCTGGGCAAGGAGTTCCGTTAGCGGGTATGCAGGTGGTGGAAATAAATTCGATTTGAACGAATGGAACGCGAACTACTTTAGCCGCTTAAAGGATTTTATTAAGCAGGCAGCTTCGAGGGGCATCTTTGTCGAACTTACCTTATTCGGCAATAACTATACAGATGAACAATGGACGTACTCTCCGCTATACCCTAAAAATAACATACAAGACGAAGGGCCTTCGGGAGAAAAAAGCTTTTTGCTTTTTCAAACAATGAAGAATAAAGAGTTGGTGTCGAGGCAAGAGCTACTTGCAAAAAAGCTGGTAGAAGAACTTAACTCTTTTGATAATCTTTATTATGAAATCTGCAACGAGCCGTATAACGAAGTAAAAGATTCCGCCGCAGTAGATGAGTGGCATAATCATATGATTGATTTTATTGTTAAGGTAGAATCAGGTTTGCCTAAAAAACATCTTATTGCGTCAAACCAGGCAGTGGTCGATAACCCTGCTGTTTCTGTTGCTAATTATCATTATGTTAAAATTCCTCATATGCCCGACTTTAGATGGCTTTATAGCCTTGATAAGGTAATAAGTATGGATGAAACTATGGGATCTATGGTTGATGCGACCGCAGAGGATGTTCGGGTAGAAGCCTGGGATTACATGTTACGCGGTGGAGGAAGTTATAATAATTTAAGCTGGGAATATACACCGGAAAAGCCGGAAGGAACAACGGGGGCGTCAACTATTCGCAAGCAATTAAGTCATTTGCAAAAGTTTATGTCCAAAATAAATTATGTTGAAATGAAACCAGGCCCGGAGTTTATAAAATCTATACCAGATAGCGGTTTTATAAGAGTTTTATGTGATGAAGGGAAACAGTATGGAGTTTATCTGCATCACAGTATAGCAAAAGGAAATGATCCCATTTGGGGATACAAAGCAATTGTTAAAGACTTTACAGATAAAATTGAGCTTGATGTTCCCAAAGGAAGTTATTCGGTTGAATGGACAAATCCTGCTACAGGGAAGAGATTTGATGATATTAAGACAATTAAACATTCTGGAGGAAGTTTGGTCTTAACTACTCCTCGTTATACTACCGATGTTGCCTTGCAGTTAACGCGGAATGATAAATAACTTCTGGTAAAGAATAATTTTAATTTCAATAGACTGCTAATGGTGTGACTTCCCTATACTTTTGGTAGTTATCAATTTTATCTGTCCCACCAGACTCTTGAAGTTAGCTGATCTCCTCCTGTTAATCTGGATACTGCCGACTTATAATTATCCGGGTTGTTTAAAACTTCTGTTGACAAGTATGGAAATCTTCTGGGAATAGTGCCATTGGTGGAGTTGCCGGGATAATTTACCGGAGTAAGTCTGGGATAACCGGACCTTTTCCAATTCAACCACGCTTCAATAAAATCAAAAGTACTTCCGGTGGTGGCCCAGTACTGCTCGTTTATCATTTCAATTGCTCTTTCAGGATCAGATTCATTCAGTGGATGTGTTTTTACATAGGAGGTGATCACTTCGGGGGTGATGGTTGCCGCAGCATCTAATTGAGAAAGGCTTTGCAAGGCTGCGGAAACGCCGTTTGAATAATGATTTGCGGCCGAACCGGGAATATTCCACCCTCTTATTTTGGCTTCAGCCAGCAGTAATTCGGTTCCTGCAAATGTTAAGATAAAAACGGGCGCATCCAGTTTAAGATATAGCGATGTTCGGGGTCTGGAATAATTTCCTAAGGGAGCAGCGTCTGCACCGGTTCCGGAGGCACCGGGATAATCTTTATGATTTCTAACGTCGGTTGCACCACCCAATAAATCCTGTCCGTTAGGTAAACCTTCCTGGATATCAGGATCTGTATCACCTGTAAGCGTCTGGTCGGAATTGTTCGACAGCCCGGGGGGAGGAATCTCAGCAATTACACCCAGCCGCGGATCATCGTTATTTCTTAAAAAATCAATAAAAGTTTTACTCCACCGCACTTCTCTATAATCGGATGTTGTTCTCATGGCAATGGCTATACTGTTACGGCCATTGAATGATGTTGCATCTGTAGGCAAAATTGCATCGTCGTTAAGGTTTGTAAAAGTTCCTTCAGAAGCAGCTTTCTCTACCCATGTTCTTGCCAGATCCGGATTTACTTTCACCAGCCGCATGGCGATCCGCACCATCAGGGATCGGCCAAACTTTCGCCATTTAGCAAGATCACCATTATAATACAGGTCGGCAATAGGTTTAGGACGTGTATCATCAAGTCCATTTATTGCCGCATCTAAATCTTTCAGCATGGCCGGGTAAATGTTCTCCTGCCGGTCGTATACTGGATATTTTATTCCTTCTTTTGCCTTGGCAGCCTGAAAGTAGGGAATGTCACCATAAATATCTGTAGCCCTTTGCATAATAAGCACAAACATGATATTGCCGATGTTAATTAAATTGGAATAGGCTACAGAGTCTTTTTCCTTTGCCAGTCTTTGCATCTCTCTTATCGTTGAAACTTCAGAATAGCTTGACTCAAAGAGTGCTCCTTGATAAGCAGTAAAATTGGCGGTGTTTACGTACTTATCGCCGTTATTATAATAGAAATAGGTAGAGGCCAGAATCTGCATCATTGGGGCGGCATATAGAAGCTGGTTGTATCCGATATTCCCCGATCTTAACTGGGCTGTTGCTAATAAATAGTCGGGGTTAAAGTTCTCTGCACTCGATTTGGTCGGGTCTGTATTTATCTTATTCAGCTGTTCTTTTGAACAGCTGGCAAGGAATAGAAACAATCCTGCGAAGGCAAAAAGTATTATTTTCAAGATGTTATAATTTGTAGGTTACTCGTAATCCAAATGTTCTGACAGCCGGCAGCGATCCACCTTCAATACCGGCGTAATCCAGGCTTGAAGAGAACTGCGATTCAGGGTCAATATTTTGAGTGTACTTTAATAAAGTTGCCACATTTCTTGCATACAGATCCAGCGAAATCCTTTTACCGGGAAAATTTCTCCCGGTATTTTTATCGAAAGTATAGCTGAGAGTGATTTGTCGCAGTTTTATGAAACTTCCGTTTAAAACAGAAATTGCAGAAATATTATTAGCCAGTTGTGGGTAGTAAGTATATGCGGGTACCAATATATTGTTAGTGCTTCCGTTTTCAAGAATGCCCTTTGCAATAATTCCGGTTTCTCTTCCGCTTATTGTTGCCGTGTTCAGGCCGCGTACATAAGAATAATGTTCGGTAGCTGACAGTACTTTATTTCCAAACTTGAAATCTGTCAGGAAAGAAATACTTGCATTTTTATACGAATAGGTACTTGACACCCCTCCGAATAAACGAGGTAAGGTGCTTCCCATGGGTTTTAGTTCTCCCCGTACAGGAATTCCGTCACTACCTATAATAATAGTTCCGTTGTCATCCCGCTTATAGTCATAAGCCATTATTTGCTTAATAGGTTTACCTACCACCATTGCTGTAAAGGCATTTAAAGGCCTGTAGGTGCCCGTTCTGATATATCGGCTTGTACCATCTATTGAAACCAGCCTGTTTTTAATAAAACTTGTATTGATGGTTGTTTCCCAACTATGATTCCTGCTTTTAATCAAAAATCCTTTGATTAAAATTTCCTGTCCCGAATTAAAAGTTTCACCCAGGTTTACAAAAGCGGAGGTAAAGCCACTGGTGACAGATTGTTCAGCACTTAATATCTCGTGGTCTGTTTTTCTACGAAAGTAGGTGAAATCAATGTCGAGCCTTTGCTTAAAAATCTTCAGGTTCAAACCAAATTCCAGCTCTTTTAATGAGTATGGTTTTAACGTTGTATTGGGGAGCCCACGTGAAAAATCTCCTGTGGGGATATTGTTAACCGACGGGCCAGCGCTGTAATAGGTTTGTGTTGTATAGGGCTGTGTTGGTTCTCCGCTTGCTTTTGCATAACTTATTCTGAATTTTCCATAATCAAGTGCCGGTACCTTCAGAATATCTGAAAATAACAGGCTTCCGGAAAATCCCGGAACAAAAATACCTCTGGTGCCTTCAGGAAGGGTTGAATAAACGTCATACCTGCCCGTACCGGAGAAGTAGAGGAAGTTTTTTACATTGAGGTCGATAGAGGAAAATAGGGATTGAGTAATTAACTCATTTAAACTATAATTGATACCTATACTTTTGAGATTAGAAGGCACATAAAGATAAGGTATATTAAATTGTGTGCCATAGTATCCAGATAATTCGTTGTTTCTTTTTCTATAAGCGGCACCGCCAATGAAATTGGCTGATAAAAATTGGTTTATATTTTTATCGATGTGTAACAGAAGTTCGGCGTTAATTTCGGAAGACTTCAATTTATTCAGCCTGTTAAGTCCTCCTTGTTTGTTAATAGAAAACGCAGTTCCTGTTGGTATTACCGACAACTGGTCGTCAATGCTGATATCTTCACCTAATCTCCCCTGTAAATAACTGTTTTTATTGAAATCGTATTTTATAGTTGCTGATGATATAAACCTGTTCCTGCTGTTTTTATCGGATTGTTTATTAATTAAAAAATAGGGGTTTGTTTTATATTCATCGTCACTCCACGTGATTTCATTTCCAGTTATAGGATCATACCCGGGAGCCAGGGCTTTTTGGTTTAAGCTTGTTGCAAGCGAAGTTATGGCATAGTTAGGATTGAGAGGGGCGTCGCTTAAGTATGATCTGTTTTTTTCAAACTTATTAATGTAGGTGCCATTTATTTCAGCTCTTAATCTTTGTGTTATTTGGTAATAGGAGTTTATGGCAAAATTCTTTTGGCTTAAAGCACTATTTTTAATGATTGCCTGCCGGTCAGCTATAGATGCCGACAACCAGAAGCCTGCTCGTTCGTTTGATCCGCCCGCAAAAATAGTGTGTGAAGTGCCTGTGGCAACTCTGTAAAAACGTTCAGGATTATCTTTTACAGCTGCATAGGGATAAAGTTTTCCATCAAGTTGAATAGTAGGCTTTCCGTCAAGTTGTTCGCCCCAGCTTAGCAAAGACGAGGCAATCGCACTTTCACGCGACTGGGGTCTTTTGTTTTGCATTCCTTGTCCGTAAATGTATTGAAAATGAGTGTTGTTAACTGCCTGATCAAAGGTTATGTTGGAATTGAACTCTATAAATGAAGAGTTTTTTTGTCCGGTTTTAGTTTTAATGTTTATAACCCCATTAGCTGCCCGGGCACCATACATTGCCGAGGCGGCGGCTCCTTTTAAAATCGTAATGGTTTCTATTTCGTCAGCGTTTATATTACTGATACCGTCTCCGTAATCTATCCCTCCATATTCCGTAACTCCGCTTCTGCTAACATTGTCAATAGGAATTCCATTTAATATAAATAAGGGGGAGCCTGCGTTCATACTTGCCGCACCTCGCAATAGTATTCCTGCAGAGGATGAAGGGCCACCGTTTGTGCCGCTTATGTTTAATCCTGCTACCCGGCCCTGCAATCCCAGTATAAAGTTCGACTCCTTTCCTTTACTAATTTCTTCGCCTCGTATTGTAGATACAGAATAGCCTACTTTTCTTTCTTCTTTAGTAATATTTAAAGCTGTAATAATAGCCTCGTCCAGAACTACAGTTTTCGGTTCAAGCACTACATTAATTTTACCTGTTTTGCTTACAGGTACTTCTTTATCCTTAAATCCTATATGAGAAAAATGTAAAGTGTCATTTTGCGGCTCAATAGCGATACTGAAAGTCCCATTCGGATTTGAGGCAGCGTTATTGTTACTGTGTTTCGCTTTTATATTCGCTGATGAAACGGGATTTCCTTTAATATCATTTACGGTTCCGGTAATAAGATTTGTCTGCGAATGATTTTTTTTTCTGCTGATTACAATAAGATTGTCTTCAAGCAAAGTGTATTTATGATTGGTGTTGTGAAAGAACTCGCCAAGCCAACTTAGTACATCTTTATCAACAAGGGTATCAGTAACTCTTTTTGAAGGGAGGTCGTTAGGATCATAAAGAAAGCGATATGAGCTGTTCTTTGTTATAATATTAATAACGCTTTCAAAATCTGCATTATTAAATTTATGGGTAATTTTTGTCTGGCCAAGTACAACCGAGCAACAAAGTAGTAATACCGGGCATATTAATAGCCAAATAAACCTCATCAAATGTAAATCATTATGCCCATTTATCCTCTCTGGCAAGTACAAGCTCCTTGTCTAAGGTAGTTAATAAATATATACTATGCCTTCTTGTATTTTATATTGAAAAGGGTTGACCGTTTGTAAAGCGAACAGCAATTCGTTCAATGTTTCATCCTTAAAGTTCCCTGTATATTTTCGGAACCGCTTCGCCTGATCTTTGAAAATAATTTTGACTCCAAACTTTCGCGAAATGCTATTTGCTAATAATTCAAAGCTCTGATTTTTAAACTCAAGCCTGTTCTCTAACCAGGCTATCTCAGCTATAGAGACAGAATTGTCTGTTTTCGTAAGGGAAATCTTCGAATCTTCGATAACAATTTTATCCTTCGGTTCTAAAAATACTGATTTACCTGATGCCCCGGCTGTAGTCAACTCTATTTTACCGTTTATCAGTGTAGCTTCTTTTCTGATTTCTCCCGGATATGACTTTATGTTAAATTTTGTTCCTAATACTTTTACTTTGAATTGATCACTATGAACAATGAATGGGTGTACTTTGTCTTTAGCTACATCAAAAAAGGCTTCGCCCGACAAATATACTTCCCTGGTATTGCCTGAGAAATTTTGGGGATATTTAAGTTCAGACTCTGAATTTAATGTTATAACCGTTCCGTCTGAAAGTTTTACTTTTGATATAGTGCTGCTTGGCGTCGCAAGCTTCTTCCACGACAGCGTATTTTCACTTTCAGATGTTTCTAAGAATAGCTTTTGGAATACTATCGCCGAAAGGAAGAGCAACAAAACAGCCGCTGCTGCTTTCCACTTCCAATTTAGGCTTAAACTATTTTTTCTGCCCGAAATCGTTTTTTCTTCGTAAATTCCAATATCAGTCTTTCTTTTAATCCTTTCAAAAATAGTGTCCATATTTTCATATGGGATGTCAGACTCCTGCCAATAATTTTGCAGTAAACGATATTCTTCTCTGTATGAAGCATTGCTATGCAAAAGGGCTTCAAACTTCCGTAACTCATCTGAATTGATTTCCCCTGCTAATTTTTTAGACATTAACTCGGTAAAACACTTTTCAGATTCTGGCATAAGCGGTTCTTTATATTATAAAACAATCCTTCTTTTGCGAATATTGCTTACAGTGTGTAAAAATATATTTTTCCCAGAAATATTATTATAAGCCCCAGTAGCTTGTCTTTTGGGAAATCACCCTTTTTTTTATAGTCGGAGTGAAGCACTACTCTCAATTTTGCTATAGCCCGAAAAAGCTGAGTTTGCACCGTTCTTGGAGAGATATCTAAAATCTCGGCCACTTCTTTGTATTTGAGGCCGTTCTCTTTTATTAACCGGAAAATAAGTTTTGCTTGCTGAGGCAGGGTTTCAATTGCAATGTCTAATTGATGGTGAAGTTCCTTGGTCTCTAACTTTTTAACAGGATCATTTTTATCTACAAGTAAAAAATCGTCGGTGTCATCAATGTCAACAAGGTGGATGGAAGAGAATTTTTGGTTGTATTTAATCGATTGGTTTTTTACCGCAACGTGCAAATAGGTTTCAGGAGACTCAATATCCGCTAAGCTTTTTCTGTTGTTCCAGCATTTAACAAAAATTTCAGATACAATTTCTTCTGCCGGTTCCTTATGGCCAATGTAGTAAATGCAAAATTTTATAAGCTTTTTGAACAGCACATAATACACTCTTTCGAACGCCTTCGTGTCATCCTCCCTGCAAAATTTTTTCCAAAGTTCTAAAATTTCCGGTTTCACATTCAACCACTTGTCAGACTACAATTATACAAATTATACGAAATACAAAGTTTAAAAAAGCAATTGTCAAAATTTTAATCCAGGTAAAGACCGGGAACCTATATTGCCTTTCTGCTGCTAATGTTTATTGCGTAATAAACCTTTCCTCTCTTTTAAAAGTAAAAAAATAAATTTCTTGTAAGCATTTTTTTTTCTATAAGGATTCTTTCTATAGAGACATTTTCCAAAGCCTTTCACTAAAGTTATGGCTGGAATTTATTTCGCCTTTGAATTATAGAAGATATAATGATAAATGATACTTGCGTTTAATTTAATTAGTTGGTTAAAAGTGCCATCTCCTTATGGAGATGCACTTTTATTAGTCCAATAGAAGTTTCATCTCTTTACCTCTTTACGCCCATAGTAAGTTACAGATGAAATATTCGGAGGCCTCCGCTTAATTAAGAAATAAAAAAATAAATTTCTTGTAAGCATTTTTTTCCTGGAGAGGATTCTTTCTATAAATAGCCATCTGGAAGCTCTGATTATTACTAAAAACTTATTACCAATTATTACTAATCCAAATTTTATGAAAATTTCTTTTACAGACTTAGACTGCAATTTGCACTCTCCGCCCGTTTTACGAGCGTATTTCACTCATTTTTCATGTAAACAAACTGTCCAATTATTAAAAAGGTAATAATGCTCTTTCAGATTAAAGCTTGAGAATATTAATTATCTAAATCACTTATTAAAAAATAGAATTTCTTTATGAAAAGACTGCTTTCTATCCTGGTGCTGACGCTGTTTTTTTGTGTCAGCTCAAAAGCACAAGATCGCTTACTTTCAGGTGTGGTTACCGATGTCAAAGATAACAGCGGTATTCTTTCTGCAACAGTAAAACTTAAAGGCGGCTCTGCAATTACTAAAACAGAGTCAGGCGGAGCGTTTCGTTTATCAATTCCCTCCGGAAAGGTTACACTACAGATCTCGTCTGTAGGCTATGAAAGCCGCGAGGTAACTGTGGGCCCTAATGAAAACAATATCAGGGTTTCACTAACCGCAAGCACACAACAATTAAATGAAGTAGTTGTAACAGCATTGGGCATTTCGAAAAATGCCAGAAAAGTAGGTTACGCTGTAACTACCGTAGGCGGAAACGATTTATCTCAGGCCAGAGAAAACAACATTGCAAATGGTTTATCGGGCCGTGTTGCCGGCTTGAAGGTAAGCTCAACAAGTAGTGGTCCGGGCGGTACTTCTAAAGTATTGTTACGTGGCTTGCCGAGTATGAGCCAAACAGGAGGCCCTTTATATGTAATTAATGGCATTCCCATGGATAATAGTCAAAGAGGAAGTTCAGGTGAGTGGGGAGGTGCTGACAATGGAGACGGTATAGGAAATCTTAACCCGGATGATATCGAATCAATTTCTGTACTTAAAGGCCAGGCTGCCTCGGCTTTATATGGAGCAAGAGCTACCTATGGAGCGATTGTTATTACCACGAAAAAAGGTAAAAGAGGTGGTATCGGCGTGGAGTATAATTTGAATAGTATGTTCGATCAGGCTATTAACAGTACTGACTTTCAATATGAGTACGGACAAGGACAAAATGGCCAGAAACCAGGAGACGCGCTGGAGGCCCGCAATACAAACAGGGTAAGTTGGGGCGCTAAACTGGATGGGTCGCAGGTTATTGGTTTTAATGGTGAAATGTACCCCTATAGTGCGGTAAAAGATAACATTGAAACCTTCTATAGAACCGGAAGTTCAATGACTAATACTCTTGCTCTTTACGGAGGATCAGACAAAAACCTGTTCAGACTATCATTGTCTAATCTGGATAATGAGTCAATTATAAGAAACAGCGGCATCAGCAGGAAAACTGCTAACCTGAATGTGGAACAAAAGCTAACAGATAAACTGAAAGCTAATGTTTTCGTAAATTATATTGATGAAAAATCGAAAGCAAGGCCTCAGTTAAGCGACGGCCCGATGAATGCCAATAACTTCCTTTTCCTGGCTTCCAATGTGAACCAACAAATATTCGCTCCCGGATACGATAATACTACAGGCTTCGAAACACAGTTTAGCGACGATGAATTCGTGTCGAATCCATGGTTTGTGGTAAATCAGTATGTAAATGATTTAAGCAGGAAGAGATGGATAACTTCGGGCTCTTTACGCTACGATTTTACAAAATGGCTGTATGCCCAGGGAAGAGTGGGATATGATATCTTTAATGACAGGCTTTTAAAAGCAGAACCCTGGGGTACTGCATATACCGAAGATAAACACGGTAACCTTCAGGATTTAGCTAATTCTCAGCAGTATGAATTAAATCTGGATGGTCTGATCGGTATATCAAAGGATCTGACCAAAGATATTAGTTTGGATGCGGCAATAGGAGGTAACATCAGAAAAAATCAATACGAAAAAACAAGAGTGGCCGGTAGTTATTTCCTTATCCCGTATCAGTACTCTTTAAGCAATGTTCGCAGCCCGAACACCAACCCTAATGATAATTATGATTTCTGGCGTACTGAAGTGCAGTCAGCTTATTATACCTTAGACTTCAACTTTAGAAAGTACCTTACACTATCTACTACCGGCAGATATGATGCCCTTTCTACTTTACCGGAAAATAACAATACCGTATTTGCACCTTCTGTTTCGGCAAGCTTTATTTTCTCTGAGCTTGCTAATCTCAAGAAGCTTGATTTTGGAAAGTTAAGAATTTCTTATGCCCAAACAAGCGGCGATTTTCCTGATCCTTACAAAACTTCTTTATATTATAGCTTATCAAGTCCTTTAGGTAATACCCCGGTTGGTAATTTTAGTACAGACCTTCCTAATTTTCTTTTGAAGCCTTTTATAACTACTGAGTTCGAAGTAGGTACAGAGTTACGGACATTAAATAGCAGGTTGAACCTTGATATTGCATGGTACAATAAGAAAACCAAGAACGAAATCATGCCGGCTACTTACAGCATATATACAGGCGGAACATCCGGATTTGTTGGAACAGGATCTACACAAAACAAGGGTCTTGAGGTTCAGATTGCCGGTACACCTGTAAAAAGCCAGAATTTTAAATGGGTGTCTACCTTCAATTTTACAACCATTGCAAATAAGGTGCTCGAAACAGATGCCGATGGAAAAAACCAAAATCTTGGTACTAACCGGGGTGTTTTAGGAAATGCGCTAACGGCCTTTGTTAAAGGTGCTGCGGGTCCTCAAATATTGGCGTATGATTACAAGAGGAGTGCTTCGGGAGAAATAATAGTGGATGATGCCGGCCTTCCGGTAAGAGGCGATTTGATACAAATGGGAAGCGTGTTACCTAAATACTATGGAGGATGGAATAACGAATTCAACTATAAAGGCTTTGGGCTTTCATTTCTTATCGACTACAATTATGGTAACAAGATACTCTCTGCAACAGAATATTATTCCATCCGCCGGGGTTTAAATAAAATGACGCTTGAGGGCAGAGACGGTGTAACTGTTGGTGTACATGCCGACGGCACACCCAATACCGTTAAGGCAGATCCACAAGCTTACTATACAGCTTTAGCTAACAATATTACTTCCACAAGTGTGGTAGACGGAGACTTTATTAAGTTAAGACAAGCAACTTTAGGCTATACATTATCTCCGGCTATAGTTTCCAAATTGAAAATTTTCAGCAGTGTTCAGATATCCTTAGTAGGCAGAAACCTGGCAGTGTTGATGAGAAAAAGCAAGAACATTGATCCGGAAGCGAGTTTTGCTTCTAATATCCGCTATTACGGAATAGAAGGTACGAGCCTTCCTTCGGCCAGGTCGTATGGTTTCAATCTTAATTTTAAACTCAAATAAAGATTGTCCGGTAAACTGAAGTTTAATTAATAACAAAATGAAAATTAAAATGAAGCAGTATCTTATCAAATATGCAGGTCTGTTTTTGATTATATCATTGTTTTCCTGTACAAAAGATTTCAATGAGATCAATACAGATCCCACTCAAACAAGCCCTCAGAATTTCAATTCTGATTATTTTATCTCCAACAGCCAGGCGCAGTTTGCAAAAGGCATCAGCGGATATGAAGGGCCTATACTTTTTCAAAGCGGCTGGATGCAAATTTTTGCCATGGCAACTACCAGCGGTGATTATTATGCGAATGCGGATAAATACGTGGCGTCCTCCAACACGAACGATTATACAGGAAGAAGCTGGAAAGATTTAGGCCGTGCGGCTTCGCTTGCCAACGAAGTTATTGTAAATTATGGAAACAATCCTGCGAAAGTGAATTCGGTAGCTGTAGCCACAATTATGAAGGTGTTATGTATCAGCTATGTTTCTGATGCGTATGGAGATGTTCCCTATTCACAAGCCTTTCAGGTAAGCAGTGGCATTACACTCCCGGTGTATGATAAGCAGCAGGAGTTGTATCCTCATTTGCTTTCCGACCTTGAGGCGGCAGTAAATAGTATTGACCTGTCAAAAAGCGCTCCTGCCGTTGATGTGTCTTCTTTAAACGGTGATATGGCTAAGTGGAAACGTTTTGGATATTCTTTGATGTTAAGAATGGCCATGCGTTTGGTAAAAGTAGATGCAAATGCTGCTAAAACATGGGCAGAAAAAGCTTACGCGGGTGGTACCCTGAATAGCGGTGAAGATGTTTATTTCAGGAGCGATAACGCTAACGGCTACGGAAACAATAATATTAATGCGTGGCTTACCGCTACTGATTTTAATCAGGTGCGCTGGAGTAAAACACTTATTGACTATCTAAAAAGCAACGCAGATCCCCGGCTATCAGCAATTGCAGAAGTGCCGCAACCAGGTGTTGCTGCTGCCAATAATCAGGATCTTGCCGGAGATAATACCTTTGCCACCCAGTTAGGCCTTCCTAACGGCTATGATATTATTGCCTCATCTCCGTCAAATATTGCAAATGCCCCCGGCTATCCCGGAGGAACAGGAACCGGAACCGATTTGTCTCCTATTGGAAAATATTCCCGTCCTTCAATAAACGTTTATAAAAACAGGAACCTTCCTGTATATGCCTTATCGTATGCTGAGTCGGAATTATTGCTTGCGGAAGCAGCTATCAGAGGATGGAATGCCGGAGAATCAGCGGCCGCTCATTATTCTAATGCTGCAAAGGCCGGGGTTTTATCATTGAACAACTTAAAAGACGGAGTAGTAAGCGATGCTGCTGCTACAACCTATGCAAATGCTCATCCTTTGGATATTAGCAATCAGGCAAATGCTTTGAATATGATTAATACGCAATACTGGGCCACTACCGGTATTTTGCTAAACTTCTCAGAAGCATGGAACAACTGGAAACGTACAGGGCTGCCTGCTTTAACGCCGATTAATTATACCGGAAATTTTTCTGGCGGTCAAATTCCACGTCGTCAATTATATCCTTTAGACGAGGGAACTTCCAATAGAGCCAATTACCTCAACGCCGCAGAAAATATTTCAGGCGGTGATACCTGGACAGGAAAAATATGGTGGGATAAGTAATAATAAAAAAAGCAGGAGAATGTCTCCTGCTTTTTTTATTTTAATCCGTTGATACCAGTTTAATGCTTTTAATTATGAACAGATACAGCCGACTGATTCTCCTGCTGACTGCATTGTCTTGTTATTTATCTGCTTCGGGACAAAAAAAGATGTTTGAATCCTTAGCGTCAAAAAACACTGGAATTGCCTTTTCAAATGATATTAGTGAGACAGAAAACCTCAATGTGCTGGCGTATGAATATTTTTATAATGGGGGAGGAGTAGCTGTCGGCGATATTAATAACGACGGTCTGGAAGATCTTTTTTTTACCGCTAATATGAAGCCGAACCGGCTTTATTTGAACCTGGGAGACCTGAAATTTAGAGATATTACAAAAGCCGCGGGTGCTGGATTGGAAGGAAGAAAAAACAGCTGGAAAACCGGTACTACCATAGCGGACGTGAACGGAGACGGATTGCTCGACATCTATTTGTGCTATTCCGGCAAAGTGGCTGATGAAAACAGGCGGAATCAGCTATTCATTAACAAAGGCAATTTGAAGTTTGATGAGGCAGCGAAACAGTATGGACTGGATGATAAAAGCTACAGTACTCAGGCTGCATTTTTTGATTTTGACAACGATGGCGATCTGGATATGTTTCTGTTAAATCATAGCACTAAAAAAATAGACAACATGGAACTTGCCCGTCACAGGAATTTAATTGATTCCCTGGCAGGTAATAAACTATACAGAAATGACGGTGCCCACTTTACAGATGTCTCAAAATCGGCTGGAATATACCAAAGCCCTCTTAATTTCGGATTAGGGCTGGCTATTGCAGATATTAATAAAGACGGATGGCAGGATATCTATGCAAGCAATGATTATAACGAACCCGATTATTTATATATCAACAACCATAACGGAACATTTACAGAATCTTCTGAAAAATATTTTAATCATCTTGCCCAGTTCTCAATGGGTGTAGATATTGCTGACTTTAATAATGATGGCTTACCTGATGTTTTAAATATGGATATGATGCCCGAGGATAACAAACGGCAAAAACTTTTACAATTACAGGAGAATTATGAATCGTTTCAGTTGATGCTCAATCAGGGATTGCAGAAGCAATACATGCGCAATATGCTTCAGTTGAACAATGGTAATGGAACATTCAGCGAAATAGCTCAATTATCCGGCTTGTCTAATACAGATTGGAGCTGGGCCCCTTTATTTGCTGATTTTGACAATGATGGTTATAAAGACGTTTTCGTTACAAACGGCTATTTGCGGGATTACACAAATAAAGACTTTTTAAAATACTGGGGCGATTATAAGGTGAAAAAAGCAATTGACCGGGAACCCGCAAAGTTAATGGACCTGATAACCGCAATGCCTTCTACAAAGGTTCACAACTATATTTTTAGAAATAACAAGGATCGTACATTTAAAAACACTGTGGAAGAATGGGGGCTGCAAACACCCGATATTTCAAGCGGAGCCGTTTATGTTGATCTGGATAACGACGGTGACCTGGATCTTGTTGTTAACAGGATAAATGAAGATGCAGCGATTTACAGAAACAACAGCAGCGAAATCTCTGGAAATAATTTTTTGTCAGTTAAACTGGAGTTCAAAACTCCCAATTTAAATGCCATCGGTTCCAAAATTTATTTATATACAAAGCAGGGCCTGCAGTACCTGGAGGTAAATCCCAACAGGGGCTATTTGTCTTGTGTTTCCACAACTGCTCATTTTGGGATTGGGCAAGAGAAAGTTATTGATTCGGTACTTGTTATCTGGCCGGATAAAACGCAGCAAAAAGTAACAACTCCTGCAATAAATTCCCTGGTTAAAATAACCTATAAAAGTACTGTGTCAGTACCTCCTGCTACTAAAAAGAATATCGTTTTTGAGAAATCTCCTGCATTCATCAACTATACCAATCAATCCAACAGAGAAAATGATTTTAAGCGGCAGCCGCTTTTATTGTATATGTACTCCAAAACAGGTCCGGTTATGGCAAAAGGAGATGTTAACAAGGATGGTTTAACAGATATTTTTATTAGTGGAGATCAATCAGAGCCCGCAAAGATATTTCTTCAGCAAAAAGATGGCTCGTTTAAACCTGTTCCTCAAAACATCAGCGATGAGGCTGCCTCTACAATCAGCGCAGCCGTTTTTTTCGATAGCGATAATGACGGGGATCCGGATTTGTATATGGCTAAAGGAGGGTATTCCCTTTTCGAAGCTAATACGCCATCCCTTCAGGACGAGTTATATCTGAATGATGGAAAGGGTAATTTCAGCCGCTCCGTTACTACGCTTCCCGATGTAAGTGCCGGCAGTAAATCTTGTGTAAGGCCATGCGATTACAATGGAGATGGGAAAATAGATTTATTCGTTGGAGCAAGAGTTGTTCCCGGGCAATATCCGGTAATTCCTGATAGTTATCTTTTAACAAATAGAGGGAACAACACTTTTGAAATAACGCCTTCTTCTTTTTCAAAAGTTGGAATGGTGACTGATGCTGCATGGACCGATATTAACAAGGATGGCAAACCGGATTTGATTTTGTGCGGAGAGTTTATGCCGATAAGTATTTTTATTAATAACGGCAGCGAGTTCATTGACAGCACCGATACGTATTTTACTGACGATAATAAAGGCTTATGGCAAACCTTAACTATTGCAGACATTAACAATGATGGGGAGGATGATATTATTGCCGGTAACCTTGGACGTAATATTCAATTTCATTTTTCAGAGAAAGAGCCGCTGGAGTTGTATTATGCAGATTTCGATAACAATGGTTCAGTAGATCCGTTTTTAAACTGTTATGTACAAGGAATAAGCTATCCTTTTGTAAGTCGCGACGAACTGAATGATCAGATTTACGGTATGCGCAAAAAATTTACATCATATAAAAGCTATGCCGATGCTACCATAAAGGATATTTTTTCACCAGAAGAGTTAGCAAAGGCCAATAAGCTTTCAGCCACAGAACCTAATAGCGTGTATTTTATAAAAAAGGGCCCACGGTACGAAAAAAATGTTTTACCGGTGGAAGCACAGTTTTCAATGGTAACAAAAGTTCTTACCGGCGATTTTAACAGGGACGGCAGGCAGGATTTATTACTATTAGGCAACCATTCAGATAACAGGTTAAAAATAGGAGCTATTGATGCTAATTTCGGCTGCCTTTTAATCGGTATGGGTACTGGTGAATTCTCTTATGTAAATCAATCAGAATCTGGCCTCAACGTAATAGGTGATGTGAAATCTGCAGATACATTTCCAATAAACGATAAAAATTATGTAGTCGTGGGCGTGGCCGATGGGGAACTGCAATTTTATAATTACAAATAACCCTAACTGTATGCAACTATGAGCTTTATCAACTATTTAAATAGCTTTCTAGAAATCAGAATTACAAGGGTAATACAAAAGATCCATGCAAAAGCAACAATGCTGGGGGCCTTTTTCTTGATTCTACCCATAAAATCGTTCAGCGTTCAGAAACCGCTTCATCTTGAGAATGCTGTAAAGCCAGCGGTTTTTTCCTTATCCATGGTAATGATGCACGATGTATTGTCGCCGACCGGAGCTGCCAGATATTTTGCTTATTGCATGTTAGGGGCTTACGAAATAGTTTCAGGTAACGATATAGAAACATTTGCACTGAAAAAAAACATTAACCAATATCCAAAGATCAATTTTACGGATGTTAAAGGCTATGACCGAGACATTGCCGCGGTGTTATGCATTTACGAATCCGGAAAATCACTTTTGCCGTCGGGCAGTATGATGCAGAAGAATGAAGACGATTTTTTGAATTTTCTAACTAAAAGCAAAATAACTAAACAGACCATAACCGCATCGTTGCTTGTAGCGCAGGATATAAGCAGGCAAATTGTCGCGTGGTCGAAGACAGACGGATATAGTAAGCTGAGTTCCCGGCTTCGTTATACACCTGCAAAGGGCGAAGGTTACTGGTATCCTACTCCGCCTGCTTATATGGAACCGGTAGACCCGCATTGGAATACATTACGTACTTTCTTTATTGACTCGGCTGCTCAGTTTACGCCTGAACGACCTACTCACTTTAGTAAAGATTCTACCAGTGCTTTTTATAAAATAGCACACGATGTATATAGTGCGACGAAAAATGCTACATCTGAACAAAAGGAAATAGCTGCTTTTTGGGACTGTAATCCTTTCGCCTTAGTCACAGCCGGTCACATGTCTTTAGGATTTAAAAAAATTAGTCCGGGAGCTCATTGGATGAATATAACCGGTATTGCCTGCCAACAGGCTAAGCTCGATATGAAAGCTGTAATTACTGCCCATACATTAGTAGCCTTGTCTCTGCATGACGCATTTATTAGTTGCTGGGATGAAAAATATCGGAGCAATAGAATACGGCCTGAAACATTTATCAACAGAAATATTGATGTAAGCTGGCAGCCCATGCTACAAACACCTCCATTTCCAGAATATCCCTCGGGTCACAGTGTGGCATCAACAGCAGTAGCTGTTATACTTTCCGGCTTATTGGGAAATAATTTTAGCTATACCGATGACACTGAACTTATGTTTGAATTGAAACCGCGTAAGTTCAAATCCTTTATACAGGCCGCTGATGAAGCGGCTATTTCAAGGTTTTACGGAGGAATACATTACATGGATGCAATAGAGAACGGGCAGAAACAAGGAAAACAAATCGGAGAGTCAATAGTAAGAAAATTAGGTCTAAGTCAGTCTTCTCTAAAAACCAATGAAAAGGATGTTGCAGGGAAATAGTTTTTGTAAACACGAATACATTAAATCCTTTTGTGTTTTAAGTTTTTTACTTTGAGAGTACCCTCTTCCTTAAAATTATAGCATTCGCAGAAATTAAATCATTTAGTAATTAGGCAAAAGTTTAATTTAATGCCATAAGAATGATGAAAGTACTTGAGTACTGTTAAATTATAATAATCTGCTGAGAGAGCTGGTATAGCGGAAAAAATAAACATCCTCGGTTCCCTGTTTTAAAAAATCATCTTCAAAATCCAATTCCGGGAAACCGAATAAATTACTTATTGTTAGCATCTAACATCACCTTAACATTTACACTATGAAAGCAGCAGTATTTCACAAACCCGGAGATATTAGCGTTGATACGGTTGAAGATCCCCGTATTGAAGATTCCGGCGACGTTATTTTAAAAGTAACTTCTACAGCGATATGCGGATCGGATTTACATATCTATGATGGCGGAGTTCCACAAGCCAAAGACATGATTATGGGGCATGAATTTATGGGAATAGTGGAGGAAGTTGGCTCAAATGTTACCAGGCTTAAACGGGGCGACAGAGTGGTAGTGCCATTCCCTATAGCCTGTGGCCACTGCTTCTTTTGCACCCATGGCGCTACTCCGCATTGTGAAAATTCCAATCATAAACATTACGGGCCGGAAGGAGACATGCTTGATGGAAAAGGTGGTGCCTTATTCGGCTACACAGATCTGTATGGCGGATATTCCGGCGGTCAGGCTGAATATGTACGGGTACCTTATGCCGATATCAGTCCTCGGATTGTTCCTGAAAATATGACGGACGAACAAGTGCTGTTTTTAACCGATATTTTCCCGACAGGCTGGTCGGCAATAGATTGGGCACAGCTAAAAGGAGGAGAAGTTGTAGCCATATTTGGTTCGGGGCCGGTAGGTTTAATGGCGCAGAAAGCAGCCTGGCTAAACGGAGCAAGCCGTGTAATAGCGATTGACCCTTTAAATTATCGTCTTGAAAAAGCCCGTTTGGTTAATAAAGTAGAAACTATCAACCCGCATGAAGTTGACCCGATTGAAGCAATACGGGAAATGACAGGTGGCAGAGGCGCCGATGTTTGTGTTGATGCTGTTGGATTTGAAGCCGAAAGAAATATTCTTGAAAAAGCAAAAGCTGTTGTCAATTTTGAAAAAGGGACCTCAAAAGTTATTGAAAATTGTTTTAAAGCCGTTCGACGTGCCGGAACAGTTTCTATCGTCGGTGTTTATGGTTCTCCTTATGATAACTTTCCTGTTCACCGGATGTTTGATAAGGGTATAACAATAAAGCAAGGACAAGCTCCTGTTTTAAATTACCTCGATCATTTGATCCAATTGGTTAAAGACGAGAAAGTAGTGTTAAACGATATTATTTCACACACACTTCCCTTAGATCAGGCATCTCATGCTTACGATATATTTAAAAATAAAGAAGATGACTGTGTTAAAGTAGTATTGAAACCTTAACAACTTGTTTTTCCAATACTCAAAAAATAAAAGCTCCACCCGGAGCTTTTATTTTTTGAGTAAGACGACACTCACTGTTTATCTGCAGGTGCCTGTTGTTTGTTCGTCTGTTCTGCAACTATACTATCCGGTAATACTTTTCCCATCCCAACCTGCATTTTGTTTTTAAATCCTGATATAACACTTCCTTTTCCGGACATTAATGCATCGTAGCCATCCTGAGCAACTTTTGCCGGATTATCCAGTTTGCCTTCCTGTACGATTTTAGAATTCTCCATATCTGCTTTATTGAAAAAGTCGGTATCGGTAGCTCCCGGAAGAAGACAGGTAATAGTGATATTGTAATCTTTTACCTCATTCCGGATTGCTTCGGTCCATGAATTAACAAAAGCTTTTGTTCCATGATAAACCGATTGCCAGGGGCCGGGAATTTCTCCCGCTATCGAGCCAACATTCAAAATCTTTCCTTCATTCCTCGCAATCATTTCTTTCAGGAAACATTTTGCAAGTACTACATAGGCTCCGATATTTAATTGAATAATATCAAGTTCACGATTAATATCTGTTTCTGCAAACTTGCCGTATTCACCCTGCCCTGCATCATTTACCAAAATATCAACCTGAATACCTTGTGCTTTTACTTCATCATATAGTTCAAAAGGTGCTTCCCGCAGAAATAAATCCTTCGCAATAGAAACTATCTCAACAGCATATTGCTGTTTTAATTCCTGCGCTGTTTTTTGCAGTTCCTCTTCGCTGCGGGCCACAATTATCAAGTTGTACTTTTCTCTGGCAAAGAGTTTAGCAAGTTCATAGCCAATTCCGCTTGTTGCACCGGTTATAAGTGCATAGTTCTTATTTGTTGTCATGATTGTAATTGTCTATTTTATTCAACTTTGTTTGCTGAAGAGTGTTTTGTTTTAAATCAAATGTTATAATCCGAACATGAGCCAATTCCTTTTGTTTCTTACAGCACAATAAGCAAGAAATATGATAATATAACATCTTCAATGAATGGGTTAGCAGAAGCAAGTTCTGTTAGGAAAAAATATTATCCATTGTTAAATCGGCAACTAAGAATCTTCTTTGATATAAAGAAATAGAAGACTCATCTGTATGTTCGGATCATTTTAAAGCATGGATCCCATAACAAAATCAATCCTCAGTTTTAACAATAAGCAACATTTCGAAATTCCGATGTGGAGGTGTGGCTGCCTCTATTTTAATAAAAATATAGTAAGGCTTCTCGGTCCGTGTGCTCCAAGAACTAAAGATTGTTCAATATCAGCTGTTTTTGACGGACCTGCAATAAAAGTACCGAAGCCGTAATTGTCAGTTCCGATTTTTTTATAAGCCTGCTGCATAGTGGACACAATTCTCTTGCTATCAATTATTAAAGCAAGGTGCTGGGTGATGAACGGAAGAACCCTTTGTTTCATTGATTCTTCAGTTATCCATACAGCACTGTTTTCTGCTACAGCAAAATCTCCGTTCAGAATAGCAAGATCAACATTCCCGAGCAAATGAGGAGGAGCAAGGCCGAAGATATCTGTTTCTGCAATATCTTTTAATTCCGGAAGGGTAGAAACAATGCGGGAATCGGTACTGCAAGTATTCCTGATAAATTTTTTAATTTCATCAAACGTTTCAATTTCAATAACACTGCTTCCGATTGAAATAGCTGTTTCTGTAAAAGTATTCTTTAGGTCTTCAGCGTAAAAGAATTCAAATAGTTCCGGTAGAGGCAGCTTTTCAGGCTGATTCTTTCTGATTGCCTCCAATATCTTATCTCTGCTACTCATATTGATTCCTGTTTTTGCGAATCCATTCTGAAAATGATTCTTTTGGAGGTTCAGGCATTTCACGGTGCTTAAACCAGGGGTTAAACTTATTATTGACTGCAAAAGGGACATATTTTAAAGTCAGCCTTCCTGCTTTTCCTGTAAACCTGTACAAGGTTGGAGAACTTAATACAGCAGCCATTAATTTCATTCCTGCACTTTTTTTACCATCTGAATATCCTTCTTTTACAATCACCTGGCGCCATTTATATAACTGGTTGTGAATATCAATTTTAACAGGGCATACATTTGAACACGAGCCGCAGAGGGTAGAAGCAAAGGGCAGGTCGGCCTTTGTTTTCATATCTAAATTAGGGGCTAAAATAGCACCTATAGGACCGCTGATAACATTGTGATAACTGTGGCCACCACTTCTTCTGTAAACAGGGCAGGTATTCATACAAGCTCCGCAACGAATACACTTTAGTGAGTTTCTGAAATCTTTTCTCCCCAATTGTGTACTGCGTCCGTTGTCTACCAGTACAATGTGCATTTCCTGTCCTTTACGCGGCTTGCAAAAATGGCTTGAATAGGTAGTAATAGGCTGGCCGGTTGCACTTCTTGCCAGCAAACGAAGAAATATTCCCAGATGTTTTCTTTCAGGGATCAATTTTTCTATCCCCATTGCCGCAATATGTACTTCGGCCAGGTGGGCTCTCATATCGGCATTCCCTTCATTGGTACATACCACAAATTCGCCCGTTTCTGCCACGGCAAAATTTACTCCTGTTAAAGCGGCTTTGCGTGTAAGAAATATTTCTCTTAAATGCTGCCTTGCAGTTTCTGTCAATATCTTCGGATCGGAAATGCCTGCTTCTGTACCTAAATGCTCGTGAAAAATCTGCCCGATTTCCTCCTTTTTTTTATGGATACAAGGCATTACAACATGGCTTGGAGGTTCTTTTGCAAGCTGAACGATCCGTTCTCCCAAGTCAGAATCAATTACTTCTATGCCTTTTTCTTCCAGGTATTCATTCAAATGACATTCTTCTGTTAGCATAGATTTGCTCTTTACCATTTTATCAATGCTATGCTTTTTCAGGATGGAGTGAATAATTTCATTGTGTTCCTGTGCATTTGCCGCCCAATGTACGGTTACACCATTTGCACCTGCATTTTTTTCAAACAGAAGAAGATATTCAGAAAGATTTGAAAGGACATGGTTTTTAATCTCCGATGCAGATTGCCTCAGTTGTTCCCACTCGGGGATTGCATGAACAGCCTTGTCTCGTTTTTGGCGTACAAACCACAACGTTTCATCAAACCAGTTAACCCGACTCTCATCCGCATTGAATTTTTCTGCTAATTCCGCATGATCATTTACGTTGTTCATACTTCTTCAGAATTAAGTATTTCTGCAATATGCAGCACTTTAACACTGCTTTTTTGCCGGCGTAAAATTCCTTCCATATGCATTAAACACGACATGTCTCCGGCTGTTATAAATTCAGCTCCATGCTGTAAATGATCTGCGACCCTGTCTTTTCCCATTTTATAAGAAACAGCTTCTTCCGCAACGCAAAAAGTACCTCCAAAGCCACAACATTCGTCTTGCCTGTCCAGCTCAACAAGTTCAATACCTTTAACCATCGAAAGTAATTTGTGAGGCTTTGAAAATGGTTTTTCAACTACTTCTGTCATCTGCGAAAGTTTTAATCCTCGTTGACCATGGCAGCTTTGGTGGTAACCAACTTTATAAGGGAAGTATGCAGATAAATTATCTACCTGAAGCACATCAGTTAAAAATTCCACCAATTCATACGTTTTTTCTCTTACAGAAGCAGCTTCAGCAGCGTATTTTTCAGATTTTAAATGCTCTTTAATATGGAGAACACAACTGCCTGATGGAGCTACAATATAATCGAATTCAGCAAAATTCCGGATAAACAATTCATTGCACCCCATGGTAAGATGTTCGTAGCCGGAATTTGCCCTCGGTTGTCCGCAACAGGTTTGTTTTGAAGGATAAATTACATTTTGGTTCAGTTTTTCAAGCAGTTGTAAACTGGCTATTGCTGCTTTCGGATAAAATTGATCAACATAGCAGGGAATAAAAAGCCCTATAGTCATAAAGCAATGTGCTGGGTTGTAGAATAATATTTTAATTTGATAATATCGTTTTGAATAGGCTTATTGTTCCAGTGCTTATGCATTACCAGGGCTGTACCCATGGCGGTTGCCTGGGCCATGGAAGTGGCAAAAATCTCCATTTCCGGGAAGAATAAAGTTAACAGATTCATATAAACAGAATTTTTGCTGAATCCTCCGTCAACAAAAATTCGTTTTACGTTTGTTCCTTTTAAAATAAGGCTGGTTGATTGGTATTGCTGGGCAACCAGATCCAATAAGAGTTGGTGATAATCTTCCGTATCTGAACTGAAGGAAGTAAGATCTCTTTGCGAGAACTGGCATTGTTGTAAGGGCCTATTCATCAGCTCTGCTTTAAACTTCTCAAAGTTATTACCGGTAAGCCTGTTAAAAATATGCGGAAGAAATTCAATCGCTTTGAAATGCTTTGGATTCTGTTTAAAATGACCTGCAATCCGTTGTGCCTGGGTATCGTGTTCGTAACCCGTAAAAAGCCTGGACGCTTTGACCGGGGTGCCTTTGTACTGGATATAAGATAAACAATCCTGTTGTAATTCGTTTTGTGTTAAGGGCAAATGGTTAAAAGGGTTTAAACTTATACACCAGGTGCCGGTAGAAATTAGTACAAAAGAATCGTGGAAATTAAGGTAAGGGATCATCGCCGCAGAACTGTCATGTAATCCTACTCCTACAGCAAAGTCATACTGGGGGAGATCCGCTTGTACTGCAGAATCAGAGGCCACTATCGGCGCTAATTTTTCAAGGATTCCTTCTTCTTTTACCCAGTAATGGTAATCATTCTTTGTAAAGTCCCACAGGTTGGTGTGGCACCCGATACTGGTAATATCAGAAAAGTATTTTCCGGTAATCAGGGAGCTTATGTATTGGGGAAGATGAAGAATATGAGCTGTTTTTTTAAATAGTTCAGGTTTTTCGTATTTAAGCCGGTAAATCTGCATACCAGAGTTTAAACTTCCTAAAACCGGAGATGCGGTTTTCTCTGAAAAAGCAGCCTCGCCGCCGTATTTCTGGTAAAATGCTGATTTGAGTTTATCCGGATAAGGTTTCAAATAATTGTACAATGGAGTTAAAGGTTTTCCATACTGATCCAAGTATACGAAGCTTGCCCCATAGGTTGAAAAATTAATAGCTTTTATTTCAAAGTTTGATTCAATTACGGATTTAAGAGTGTCTAAAACCCATTTGCAAAGCGCCTCAAGATCTTCACAAGGAAATCCATCTTCATCAACTGTTTCCGGCAGGTTCTCCGACTCCTGATGAACCAACTTGTAGTTTTCAGAAAAAAGGAGAAGTTTTTTATTTGTTTTCCCTATATCAAAAATAGCTATTACCGGTATTTTATACATCATTATAATCCTGTGGCTACTGTTTTAGAACCCCTTTCCTTTATTAAATTTTCTCTCACTTTTAACGTTCTGAACACTTCCAGCGGTTGTATTGCTGCCCCTGCACGTACATGTGCTTCTGCTACAATGGGGCGAACATCAGTGCGAAACGCCTCCTGTAAAATTTCCTGGCAGCGAACAACATCGTTTGCTAGCTGCGCTTCCGCCAGAGCAGTTCTGTCAATAAGCAATGCTTGCGTATAGGCAATCATAATAGCCTCAACAGATTGCAGCAAGTCTTCCAAGGGGTCTTTCACATTATGAGATGCATCAATCATCCAGCCCAGGCTTGTTGCATGTTCCATTCCGCGTACATCCATTCCTTCAACTAGTTCATTAAAAATAAGGAACAGCTGATAGGGTTTTATACTGCCGGCAGTAAGGTCGTCATCGCCGTATTTGGAATCGTTAAAATGAAAGCCTCCCAATTTTCCTTCCATCAGCAATAAAGAAACAATTTGTTCAATATTTGCATTGGGTAAATGATGCCCCAGATCAACTAAAGTGTATGCTTTAGGCCCTAATTTACTTGCATACAGGTAAGATTGTCCCCAATCTCCAACGGTAGTAGAATAGAAATTAGGCTCAAAAGCTTTATATTCAACAAACATTTTCCAGCTGTCTGGTAAAGCGGCATATACTTCCTGTAAACTTTCCAGTGTGTTTTGAAAAGCTTTCCTGAAGTTTAATTGACCCGGAAAACAGGAGCCGTCCGATAACCAGACAGTTAAGGATTCGGAGCCAAGTTCAACTCCGTGTTTAATAACTTCAATGTTATGCTCAATGGCTTGTTTACGTACGGCTTTATCTACATGCTGCATGGATCCGAACTTATAGCTTCGCTTTTGCCCGGGCTGGTCCTGAAAAGTATTGGAGTTAACCGCGTCGAATTTTAATCCGAGCTGAGACGCCTGTGTTTTTATTGAGGCATAATTTTCAGGAATATCCCAGGGAATGTGCAGTGATATTGCTCCGCAGGATGCGTTAAGTGCATGCAGCAATCCAACATCCTCCAGCTTTTCTTCCAGATTGCGGGGTTCACCGCCGCCGGAAAACCGGCCAAAGCGGGTTCCACCTGTTCCAAGCGCCCAGCTTGGAATGGCTATCTGAAAATCCAGCAGTTTTTGTATAATATTTTCAATAGCCGGAATATCGGCAGCTATGCTTTCAAACTTCTGCTTATGTTTTTGCAACAGGCAATTATTATATTCTTCTATGCGATATTTTTCCAGGTTCATAATCGTGTTAGATTAAAAATATTTCAGATTATCTTACAAATGCCATCGCAACACCTCCGTCTACATTTAATACATTACCGGTAGATTTATTCATTAAACCGCCCACCAGTACATAACATGCGTTGGCGATGTCTTCAGGCAATATAATCTCATTTAGCAGAGTCCGTTTGGCATAATATGCCGGTAGTTCTTCTACCGAAACTCCGTATGCTTTTGCTCTTCCTTCAGCCCAGCCGCTTTGCCATATCTTACTATCGGAAATAACAGCATCGGGGTTAACCACATTAACACGAATTTTATCTGCACCCAGCTCAGCGGCATTTAAGCGACTGAGATGTAATTGTGCAGCTTTTGCAGATCCGTAACCGGCATTATTAGGGCCAGATACAAGGGCATTTTTGCTTACAATGTTTATAATATCACCGCCAAGGGTTTGCTTCCTCATTGTTTCTACTGCTTGCTGCGTTACCTTAAACTGGCCTTTTACCAATACATCGTATAAAATATCCCAGTCTGCTTCCGTATGTTCTTCCAATGGTTTTGATATGGATAAGCCTGCACAATTTACAATAATATCCACGCCTCCAAATGCAAGGTTGGCAGCATTGAATGCAGCTTGTATAGAGTTAGTTTGAGTAACGTCGAGAATTACCGCAGTATAACTGTCTTTTCCATATTGCTTCTGAAAATCGTTGTCCGCGTTCTCCAGGCGGCTGGCATCGTTATCATTAATTACAGCAACAGCTCCTTCTTCAATAAACTTTTTTGCAATGGCTTTACCTATACCTCCTGCACTTCCGGTTATTAAAGCTATTTTACCTGAAAGTGCTTTCGGTTTTGGCATTCGCTGAAGTTTTGCTTCTTCAAGCAGCCAGTATTCAATGTTAAAAGCTTCCTGCCGCGGTAGGGATGTATATTCTGAAATAGCTTCAGCACCTTTCATTACATTTATGGCATTGATATAAAATTCGGCAGCAACTCTTGCTGTTTGCTTATCTTTTGCAAAAGAAAACATGCCAATGCCCGGATATAATATAATGACAGGGTTTGTATCGCGTATAGCAGGGCTGTTAGGATGTTTGCATGTTTCGTAATATTCGGTGTACATGCTGCGATAGCTATCAAATAAAGGAGCTATTTTTTCTTTCAGAATCTTTGTATCGGAAAGATCTTCCGTTGCATTTAAAGGAAGTACCAGCGGACTGATTTTAGTGCGAAGGAAATGGTCGGGGCAACTTGTACCCATAGGGGCCAGCCTGTCCAGGTCATTGGAATTGATAAATTCCAATACACGGGGATCATCAGTAAAATGCCCTATCATGTTTCTTTGGCTGGAACAAAATCCTCTTAAAACAGGTGCAATGGCAGCAGCCTGTTTTCTTCGGTTTTCCGGCTCAAGGCTTTGAATTCTTTGCCCCCCGAATACGGGTTTTTTCTTCCCGTAATTTTCCTCGAGGTAGGTGGCGCATTTCTCAATTACTTCAAGAGTATTTACGTAACTCTTGTAAGCGGTATCGCCCCAGGTAAATAAACCATGAGATCCGAGCATAATCCCCCTGATGCCGGGATTCTGGTTCAGGCATTCCCGTAATTTTAATCCCAGGTCAAATCCGGGTCGCTGCCATTCTACCCAGCCGATCTTTCCTCCAAATAGCTCTTCGGTAATTCTTTTACCGTCTTTTGCTGCAGCTATAGCAATGGCAGCGTCGGGATGAAGGTGGTCAATGTGCCTGAAAGGTAAAAATCCGTGAAGGGGAGTATCAATAGAAGGCGCTTTCGAATCCAAATCAAATATACAGTAGTTGAAGAGTTCAACCATTTCGTCTTCATGGGCTATACCTTTATACACATTCTTTAAACTGAGAAAACGGTCCATGTACAAAGCAGCAAGGCCGCTTCGTTTTAACGTGCCCAGATCGCCTCCCGAGCCTTTTACCCACATTACTTCTGTGTCGGTTCCTGTAAGCGGATCTTTAGCAGTTACTTTACAGGAAGTATTTCCACCGCCATAATTTGTTAATCGCAAATCCGCTCCCAACAGGTTTGACCGGTAGATCAAAAGGCCAACTTCATCTCCCGCAAGTTTTGCAGCTTCGGCTTCATCCCATAAGTAACTTACATGTTTAAAGGCTGTGTTTGTTGTAAATTCTGACATATTTTTCTTGAAATTATATTATAGCGAGTTGCCGTATCCTACTAAAACTACTGACAATAAAATGGTTGCTATTCCTGTTAAAATTGTTAAAAATGTTTTCCGGCTTACGCCTTTCCATTCATGCAATAGAATTCCCCACATGTTGGAAATTAAAATAATAAAGGCCATGTGGAGTATCCATGAACTGGCACCGTTGCCCAGTTTACTTTCGCCCATTCCGTAAAAGAAGAATTGTAAAAACCAGGTGGTACCGGCAAGGGCAGAAAAAATATAGTTTCGCAACAGCGGAGATTTCTTGTTGGTGTAATCTTTAAATGTTTTGTTTTTAGTATTTAAGATCATGCACCAGATCAGGTTGGTAGTTAAACCGCCCCATAAAACCACCACAAAAATTATGTTATTCTGAAACAGCGGATTACTGCCTTGTTTTATTGCAACCTCGGCCATTGGCTTGCCTGCCTCTATACCAAAATTAAAGCAGGCACTCAAAATACCGGAAACAATGGCAACGATCAATCCGGTTGTAATATTAAATTCCTTGATGCTTTCTTTTTTTTGTTCATCTGAAAGCTCCTTTTCTTTCATCATACCGGCTTTTCCGCAGATATAAATTCCAATCAGACAAACTAATACTCCAACCAAAACTACATTGCCTCCCTGGCTTTTTAACATGGCTGAAAAGCTGCCTTCTGTTTGATGAAGAACAAGGTCTCGGTAAATGGGAGGTACTAAAGAACCGAATGCCGAAGTAAATCCCAGCGCTACCGACATGCCCAGAGACATTCCTAAATAGCGCATGGCCAGCCCAAATGTAAGTCCGCCGATTCCCCAAAGTACTCCCAGCAGATAAGTCCAGAAGATGGTAGTTGAGTTGGCAGATTTAATAATCTCCATGAAACCTGGAACAGTAAGCCACGCAGCAATAAAAGGAACAAACAGCCAGGAAAAAATTCCTCCTACAATCCAGTAACTTTCCCACGCCCATCCTTTAACTTTTTTATAAGGTATATAAAAACTTCCCGAGGCAAAACCTCCTATAAAATGAAAAAAAACTCCTATGAGTGCCTGCATATTTTTTGTTTATGTTACGATAAAGTTTTGACCAGTAGAAGTTTTTATAATATCCTTTCCTATAATTTTATCCATTTTAACGGTAATAAAGCGTTCAATTGTTTATTTATTCGTTTTGCTGATTTATTGCTGTTGTAAAGACATTTAAAATTTATTGCCGTCATTGCAGCTCCTTCAAATAGCTCGGAATAGGTTTTAACAAGGTTTGTAAAAGTATTTTTTACTTATTTTATCTGCAACCTGCACTATCCTGCTTTTATCCGGTTTTTTTGTTTTTATAAAAGTTTGAAATATCAGAGTAAAAAAGTGGGGACATTGAGATACTTGATTGTCCATATTTACAGAGAATTCCTTCTGATCAGCGAAAATGGATTTTTGATATTAGTACATTTATTTTCAAGTATCAATGTTGCAGCGGTACGTCCCATTAATTCATGATCTGTTGAGATTACAGTAATTCCTTCCAGCAAAATTTCTTTTAAAGGAGTATCATTATAAGAAATGATCCCAATATCATGCCCGGGTTTTAAGTGCGATTGCCGGCATATTTTTATCAGATTTGCCAGATCTGTTTCTTCGATAACTATATAAACATCACCTTTATTTATTTGGCTGAATGCCTCGATTCCGTGAATAATACTAAAGTCAAACGTGTTATAGATGCAGAACAACTTAAATCCTTTGGCTATTTCTGCGGGATAAGGAACTAATTTTGGAAAAACAAGAATCAGCTTTTTATATCGCTGAATAAGAGGAAAACCATCTTTTAAGGCTTCAAATATATCTTTCTCGAAATCCTGGTAAACACAAGCATAAGAACATGCAGGGTCTGTAAGCTTTTTATCCAGTATAACTACTTTCTCTTTAGGTAGTTGTTTAATTATTTCGGCAGCTTTTTCATTATCTGTATAAAAATGGGGCATAATCATATAATAATCATAGCTGCCTGCATTTTTATTGATTATACTGCTGAAAATATCAATATTAGAATGATGAACACTTAGATCGATAGTGGTATTGCTGCCCAGTGTATGAATAATGCTGTCGTAGATTTGTTTTTTGTAGGTACTTAATTTATTAAAGATTAATAAAATACGTAATTTCTTCTCTACATCTACCCGGTTTATGTAATAGCCTTTTCCCTTTACAGAAGTGATGATCCCTTTTTTCATCAATTCTTTGTAAGCTTTCTCTACCGTATCACGCGACAGCAGATGTTCTTCGCTTAAATGGTTAATGGAGGGAATACGGTCGCCCAGCTTTAATTTTTTCAGGCTGATTGAATTTATAATAGAATCAGATATCTGAATATATAAAGGTTTATTCTCCTGGAAATATAACTTTAAATCAAATTTCATGACAGGAAGCGTTGGTTTAATTGGATAACTAAAGATACAATTTGTGAAAGTTAAAGTAAAGGCGGGTGCAAGCGTTTAGCCGTAAAATTTATGCTTTAGTATTAAAATTAACGGTTTTTAATAAAAATCAGGACAGTGCAGGATACTGCTGTAATTTACTAATTATAACTTGGTAAAAAACTGATTATACCTGATCTCTCCGCTAATCATAATTGATATATCGGGTATAGTTTTATATTTTAAAGTAGATTGCTAATTCACTGAATTTTGAAAAGCTCTTTCAAATTGATCTGTAATAAATACCAATTTTAATATATGACCAGTTATTATTACTCTTTTAAATGTTGTCTGCTACTGTTTTTATTAATAGCAGGAACCTATGTTAACAGTTTTTCGCAAACGGTAATTCCGCTTTATAAAGGCAGTATTCCTAATTCAATACCAACCACAGACGAGGAGAAATCTGAAATTAATAAAGACAGTGTTTTAATAATCAGCAAGATTAGCCGTCCGCAGCTGTCGATATATTTGCCGTCAAAGGAAAAAGCTACCGGGGCAGGAGTTATAATCTGCCCCGGCGGCGGCTACTGGGTAGAGGCGGCAGGCCATGAAGGTGCTGACGTTGCCAGGAAATTTAATGAAAGCGGTATTGCTGCTTTTGTGTTGAAATACCGGATTCCAAGTGATGAAACGATGATAAACCGGGAAATTGGGGCATTGCAGGATGCACAGCGTGCAATACAGCTGGTTCGGGAAAATTCAGTAAAATGGGGTGTTAATAAAAATCGTATTGGCATTATGGGTTTTTCTGCTGGTGGGCATTTAGCATCTACTGCTGGAACGCATTTTAATAAGGAATATATTGCAAATCCAAAACATACCAGCCTGCGGCCTGACTTTATGATTCTGGTATATCCTGTAATAAGTTTTACAGACAGCATCGGACATTCGGGTTCGGCAGAGCAACTACTGGGAAAAAATCCTTCGCCAGAGAAAATAAAAGAATATTCGAATGAGTTGCAGGTAACTCCTAAAACTCCTCCAACCTTTCTTGTGCATGCTAAAGATGATCCGCTCAGTGTAAAGAATTCTTTAGTATTCGAAAAAGCATTAAAAGAAAATCAGGTGCCGGTTGAACTGTATTTATACGAAAAAGGAGGCCACGGTTATGGAATGAATAATAAAACGAGTAGCGTGAAATGGATGGATCTGGTTAAAGAGTGGATGATTAAAATGAAATACATTCCATCTAAAGGATGAATTGAAATATCTTATAACAATCTGAATATCAAAAAATGAAAAAAGTCCTCTTATCTCTTTTTAGTCTCCTGCAGGTTTTTATTGCGTTTGGACAGGAAGAATGGTCCGTAAATTCACCTGATAAATCATTAACACTAATTCTTTCCAATGCAAAAGGTCAATTATCCTATAAAGTTCTTTCGGGAAATACAGAAATTGTTAAGCCTTCCTTATTAGGTATAGAAACTTCTATCGGCAGCTTTGGGCATAATTTGAACTTTGTTAAAGTTAATTCGAGAAAAATTGACGAAAAATATGAACTGACTATTGGGAAAAGAAAAGTTAACCATGCATTAGGAAATGAAACAACTGTTTCTTTCAAAAATTCCGCAAACCAGTTTATACAGATTGATTTAAGAGCTTATAATGACGGTGTTGCCTTTCGCTATCATTTTCCTGAAAACGGAAAAAGTGTAACTGTCACCGGTGAAAATACAAATTTTACACTTCCCTTAAACGGTAAAGTATGGCTTCAAAATTACGATCTCGATCCGGCTTATGAAGGAATTTATACAAACGGTGTTGCTATCGGTACAAATGCAAAAAATGAAGGAGGATGGGGATTCCCTGCTTTATTTCAAACATCCGGACACTGGCTGCTTTTAACCGAATCAAACCTGGAGGGTAGTTATTTCGGCTCGCATTTGCAGCAGAATTGCGAAAATGGCGTTTACAAATTAGCCATGCCGTTACCTAGTGAAGCGACCGGTGTAGGCAGAGCTGCGGCTACTTCCGAAACTCCCTTTACTACTCCATGGCGCACCTTTATTATTTCCAAAAATATAGGGCTTATTGTTGAGTCGAACCTGGTTTACCATTTGTCAAAAGCTAATAGTATTGGCAATTACAGCTGGGTAAAACCCGGCCGTGCTTCCTGGAGTTGGTGGGGAGATCATGACAGCAGCAGAGATTTTAGTAAACTTAAAAACTTTGTGGACCTGGCAAATGAAATGGGTTGGGAGTATTCTTTAGTTGATGCCAACTGGAATATCATGGAAGGCGGTGGTACTATTGATGACCTTGTTAAATATGCTAAAGAAAAAAATATAGGGTTGCTTATGTGGTATAATTCCAGCGGCCCTCATACGGCAGTTACAGAACAGCCCCGGGATATCATGTTTGATTCGGTAAAACGGAAGGAAGAGTTTAAAAAGTTAAGGGCATGGGGTGTAAAAGGAGTTAAGGTTGACTTTTTTCAAAGTGATAAACAGAATCTTATTCAGCTGTATCATGACATTTTGAAAGATGCCGCCGCCGAACACATTTTGGTTAATTTTCATGGCTGTACGCTTCCACGGGGGTGGTCGAGAACGTACCCGAATTTAATGAGTATGGAAGCAGTAAGAGGAGCAGAGAACTATGGTTGGAGTAACGAATTTGCACAGCAGGCGCCGGTTCAGAATAATATTTTAACATATACCAGAAACGTAGTTGGCCCGATGGATTATACGCCTGTAACTTTCTCTGATTACGAATGCTGTCCGCATGTTACAACCAATGCGCAGGAACTGGCCTTAAGCGTTTTGTTTGAAACCGGAATTCTGCATTTTGCAGACAGGGCAGCTTATTATCAGAATCTGGATAACAGAATAAAAGAGTTTCTGCGTAAAGTACCTACTACCTGGGACGATACAAAATTTGTTCAGGGTGAACCCGGGAAAGAAACAGTTATCGCCCGGAAAAATGGCAACAATTGGTATGTTGCAGGAGCGAGTGGTAATGATCAGGCTATAAAAATTAATCTCAAATTGCCTTTTCTAAATGGTAAAACCTATAAAGCCATCCTCTTTTCTGACGGGAAAGCAGGAAGAGAAATTAAAGTAACAGAAACCCATTTGGATAGAAAAAGCTCTTTAGATATAGATGTGCTTCCGCATGGAGGTTTTACGCTTGTATTATCACCGACAGAAAAAAATTAAGATCTTTTCAGAAGTAAATGTAGCAGGCAGGCAGGATACGGCATGACAGCAAAAATAAGCCTGTTTTCTACTTTTATCGGATAAAGCATTTGTATTACAACTAATGATTCTCAACCTCAAAATACCTGCAATCAAACAAATTAAATTTTATATTTTATTGGTTGTTTTCTCCTTTGTGTATCCCTTGATCATCAAAGCCTCGTCTCCATTAATACCGCAAACTCTTACGTGTGAATACAGGGAGAATCCTTTAGGTATCGATATACAAAAACCAAGGTTGGGCTGGATGTTAAGTTCAGCACAAAGGAACCAGGTACAAAACGCCTATGAAATTATTGTCAGCAGCAATTTGAATGGCACCGAAGCAATTGTTTGGGAAAGTGGAAAAGTAACATCTTCCGAGAGTCTTCATATTGAATATGCCGGCAACCCTTTAAAACCTTTTACACGATATTACTGGAAAGTAAGAGTTTTCGATCAAAAAGGTCAGGTGTCTGATTGGAGTGCTGTTGCATGGTTTGAAACAGCTATGCTTAAAGAATCAGACTGGCAGGCAAAATGGATAGGCGACGGCAGCAAGCAGTTTGAGCGGGATGAAGATTTTTATCAGAATGACCCGATGCCGCTTTTTAAAAAAGAGATAAATGCAATTAAGAAGGTTGCTTCTGCACGATTATACATAAGCGGGTTAGGTTACTATGAAGCCTTTATCAATGGTGAAAAGATAGGCGATAATGTTTTAGATCCGGGTTTTACAACTTACAGTAAGCAGGACTTATATTCAACTTACGACATTACATCCCAAGTAAAAACAGGTAAAAACATCTTTGGGGTTATGCTGGGAAATGGCTGGTATAATCCCTTACCTCTTCAGCTGTTCGGACGTTATAATATCCGGGACGTTCAGCAAACCGGTCGTCCTGTTCTTAAAGCACAAATTTTGATAAAGTATGCTGATGGTACAAAGGAACAGGTAAACACGGATGAAACCTGGCTCACTGCACCAGGGCCGATTTTGAGAAACAGCATTTATTTAGGCGAACATTACGATGCCCGGTTAGAAAGGTCAGATTGGTTTGTTTCCAATAGCACCGGATGGAAAAAAGCTGCAATCGCAAAAGGGCCATCCGGAATTTTAACAGCACAAATGCAGCCTCCGGTAAGAGTAACTAAAGTTTTAAAACCTGTCGAAATTACAGAAGTTGGAAAAGATACTTTTATTGTTGATATGGGGCAAAATTTTGCCGGAGTTGCCCGAATAAAAGTAAAAGGTCCAACTGGTTCAAAAATTACGCTGCGTTACGGAGAAGATATACATCCTGACGGAAGATTGAATTTTTTGACAACCGTAGCCGGCCATATTAAAGAAATGTGGAACCTGAAAGGCGGGCCGGGAGCACCAAAAACGGCATGGCAGGAAGATAGCTATACTTTAAAAGGAAAAGGAACTGAGATTTGGGCGCCACGATTTACCTTTCACGGCTTCAGATATGTAGAAGTTACAGGATGGCCGGGCAAACCAACACTTAATGATATTGAAGGATTAAGAATGAATTCAGACCTTGATTCAAATGGAACTTTTTCTTCATCAAATCAAATGTTTAATAAGCTGCACGAGGTGATAAAATGGACTTTTTTAAGCAATGTTTTCAGCGTTCAGTCAGATTGTCCGGGAAGGGAAAAAATGGGCTACGGCGCAGACATTGTTGTTACCTCTCCATCTTATATCTACAATTTCAATATGGCCAACTTCTATCGCAAAACTGTTCGCGATTTTGCAAACGAGCAGTTACCGGCAGGAGGTATAACCGAAATTGCTCCAAGTACGGGAATTGCAGTTTTGGGTATTGGTGACAAGTCGGGCCCATTAGGCTGGCAGCTGGCATTTCCCTATGTTCAGAAGCAACTGTATGAGTATTATGGGGATAAAAGAATTATCGAGGAAAACTATCCCGCCTTTAGGCGGCAGATAGACTTTATAAATTCTAAAGCGGTAGATGGTCTTTTTTATTGGGATATTAGTGACCACGAAGCGCTGGATCCTAAACCTGAAGCTTTTACCGCTTCTGCTTTCTATTACCATCATGTATTATTAGTGTCCGAATTTGCAGGGATTTTAGGTAAAAAGCAAGATTCTGTTAACTACGCGGCTCTTGCCGAGAAAATAAAAAATGCTATCGTGAAGAAATTTCTTATCCCCGGTACCGGAAGATTTGATAATGCCACGCAATCAGCACAGATATTTGCTTTGTGGTATAATTTCTCTCCCGAAAAGGAGGCCAGTTTTAAGGTGCTTATGGATGAATTTGCCCGTCATAACTGGCATATAGCTACCGGTATATTTTCTACCCAAATGATGTTTGACATTCTCAGGGAAAGAGATCAAAATGATATTGCTTACCGACTGGCTAACCACCGTGATTTTCCCGGATGGGGATACATGTTATCCAAAGGAGCCACAACTTTATGGGAAACATGGGCTTATCCTGATAATGCCGCTTCTCAAAATCATCCTATGTTCGGTTCCATAGAAGAATGGTTCTATAAATCTCTTTTAGGAATTAACTCTGCTGCCCCTGCCTTTAAAAAGATTATTATAAAACCGCAGCCCGCAGGCGATTTAACATGGGCAAAAGGAAGTTATCAGTCTGTTCGGGGAAAAATTGTAAGCGACTGGAAAAAAGATAAAGAGAACTTTCATCTAAAGGTTTCAGTACCTGCAAATACTACTGCCGAGATATGGATCCCATCAAAAAATAACGGAGAATTGCAAGAAGGAGGAAAAGATTTAAAAGCGTCGGGAGTGAAATTTGTGCGGTACGAAAAGGGATATGCAGTAATATCGGTCGGTTCAGGGGATTATAATTTTTCATCTCAATTATAGGAGCATTTTAATTTGTGATAATACAGGATAGTTCAGGATACTTAAGAAACAGAGATCAATTAGTTTCGGTACTAATCTTAACCAATTAATATGATCTTAAAGAATTCTGTATGTATTGTGATAGCCGGCCTTGCTTTTTTTAACAGCTGTAAAAAAAGTGCGGTTAAAAATGAGTCAGGTACTTCTTCCTTTGATATAACAACCAGAATTGAGATCAACCGGGCCGAAAAATACCAGTCAATAGACGGTTTTGGTTTTTTTGGTGCCCAGGATGTGTGGTGGGAGCAGGACCAAAGCAAATTATACAGCGAAGCCTGGGCTAAGCAGGTAATTAATGATTTGGGAATTACTATCTGGCGAAATGAATACCACCCACCTGCTACGCCTGCGCAGAATCAGGATTCAAACTGGGAAAAAGATAAGCCGGTAGTTGAAGGACTGGCAAAAGTTGCCAGAGAAAATAAAGTGCCGTTAAAAGTTATATTTACAATATGGTCGCCTCCGGCCGAATTGAAATGTGCGGTTGATACCAATACAAACGAACCCATTTCAGGAACGCCACACCCTTACGGTACCATAAAAGGTGGTACCCTCGATCCTGCAAAATATACTCAATTTGCTAACTGGCTTGCGGATGGAATTCAATTATATAAAAATAGCGGCGTTGATGTTTATGCCATCAGTCCGCAAAATGAGCCTTTATTTGTCGAACCTTATAACTCCTGCGTTTATAAGCCGCAAAAATGGTATTCACAAATGTTGAAAAACGTAGTACCTGTAGTAAAAGCAAGGTTCCCGAACGTAAAGATTTTTGGCTCTGAAAATATGTTGGAAATGGAAGGCGGTACAGACAGGCAATGGTTTTACGGAGCCGATATCATGAAAGATCCAGAAGCTTTGAGTATGTTGGATATCTGGGCACTTCATGGTTATCTGGAGGGAATAAAGCCTACAGAATCATCAAAAGTTGCCGGCCTGTGGCAAACGGTAAGAACTGAATATGCAGAGCCATCCAATAAGCCGGTTTGGATGACGGAGACCTCGGGTTACGGCAATAACTGGACAAAAATTGGAGATAAACCAGGCGCTTTAGATCTGGGTATGGATATTCTTGCAGCTTTATATTACGGCAAAATATCGGGATGGGTTTGGTGGCAGGGTAGCGGCGGCGATGAAGATTATTCGTTGATGAACGGAATGCAGGCTGGGAAAAAATATTATACTTCCAAACATTTTTACCGCTTTATCAGGCCCGGATCCCGAATGATAAAACTTACATTTAACAATGCTGATAAAGTATCTGGTGTCGCTTTTGAAAATGAAAACATGGGTTCTTTTACAGTCGTTTTAATTAATCCTACAAATAAAAAAGTAAAAGTTAATTTAACAGGAGCAGATATTCCGGAAGAGTTCGATTTCTATTACACTACTGCCAGTGATAATTGTAAGAAAAAAGAGAAAAAAGTAAAAAAAGATGAAATTATACTGCCAGCATTGAGCATGGTTACACTGGTTAATGGGAATGTATTTGAATAAGATTTGGAAAGGACATGAAGCTGTTTTTCTGATTCATTGTATCTTGCTGAAGAATACATTATTTCAATATGAAAGTAGTAGTTGCTGCCGACAAATTTAAAGATTCGTTAAACAGTTTTGAAGTTTGTGAAGCTGTAAGCAGGGGTTTTTCAAAATCATCCGGAAATTTTGAAATTTTCAAAATGCCTTTATCCGATGGAGGTGACGGATTAATCGAAGTAATTCGTCATTATATTTCTGTAACGAAACATGAATTTTTAGTATCCGATCCTTTATTTCGTCCTATAAAAGCAAGCGTTTTATTGTCTGAAGATAGAAAAACAGCTTTCATGGAAATGGCTCAGGCTTCAGGACTGCACCTATTAAAACCATCTGAATATAACTGTGCAGTTACCTCTTCTTTTGGTACAGGGCAATTAATAGCTGAAGCATTAAAATTGGGTGTTGAAAAAATCATTATCGGAGTGGGTGGCAGTGCTACAAACGATTGCGGAATTGGAATGGCGGCAGCTGTAGGCTATCGTTTTCTTAATAAAGATGGAAAAGATATAAAACCAATCGGGGAAAATCTGATAAATATCGATTCAATAGATTCTTCCGAAAAAATACCTCTGAGTAACCTATGCATAGAAGTTGCCTGTGATGTTATAAATCCGTTAACCGGAGAAAACGGAGCAAGCAGAGTTTATGCGCCTCAAAAAGGTGCAGACCGGCAGTTAGTTGAAGAACTCGAGAGAGGGATGATTCATTTTTCGGAAGTGTTAAAAAGAGATTTAGGAACGGATATCTCCTCAGTTCCCGGGGCCGGAGCGGCAGGCGGAATGGGAGCAGGCTGTATGGCTTTTTTAAATGCAAAATTAATAAGCGGCTCAGAGCTTGTATTTCAGTATAGTGAAGCAGAGAAGCATATAAAAGATGCCGATATTGTTATTACAGCAGAAGGAAAAATTGATAAACAGACTTTAGAGGGTAAATTAATTTCAGAAATATCCGGGTTGTGTTTGAAATACAATAAACCGCTTATAGCTATTTGCGGCAGTTTAGATTTAACATGTGAAGAACTGAAAAAACTAAAGGTTTTATCAGCCTTTTCAATTGTAAACCGACCAATGCTCCTGGAAGAAGCGATTGAAAAAGCATCTGAACTGGTTTCTGAAACAGCCTTTAATATTGCACAAGTATTAGGTTCGAATTACAATAAGTAGTTTATGCCACCACATTTATTGCGTTTCCGTTCAGAAAAGCTTCAATGTTTTTTATTGTCGTATTCATCATCCTTTCACGGGCTTCCCTGCTCATCCAGGCGTTGTGCGGAGTAATAATACAGTTTTTTGCCTTTAATAAGGGATTTGTTGACAGGGGAGGTTCTGTTGATAAAACATCTAATGCTGCTCCGGTAATCCTGTTTTTATTTAATGCTTCGGCCAAATCGTGCTCATTAATCAGCTGACCTCTTGCTGTATTAATAATAAAAGCGGAGCGTTTCATTAATTCAATCAGATCCTTATTTACAAATTGCTGGTTTTCTTCGGTAAGGGGGCAATGGAGGGAAATGAAATCACTTTGAGAAAATAAGCTTTTCATCTCATGGTATTCAGCTAATTCCGTTTGCTTTTTATTTCTGTTGTTATAAATTACTTTTAAACCAAAAGCTGCAGCGATGCGGGCAACCTGTTCGCCGATATCGCCCATTCCTACAATTCCAAAAACTTTTCCGCTTAATTCCGATATAGGCTTTTCTGAAAAGCAGAAATCAGGATTTCTTTCCCATTTACCTTCAGCGGTAGCTCTTGCATTTAATCCTACATGATTCGTCAGTTCAAGTAATAAGGCAAAAACATGTTGGGCGACAGAAGCCGTTCCATAAGCGGGAACATTGCAAACTCTTATTTTCAGCTTTTTTGCAACCTCTATGTCGATAATGTTATATCCCGTAGCAAGCACACTGATCAGCTTTAATCCGGGAAGTTTTTCGAGTGTTTCTTTTTTGAAAGGAACTTTATTTGTAAGAACAATATCGGCCTCCCGGCATCTTTCAACAAGTAATTCGACAGGTGTTCGCTCGTAAATTGTTACTTCGCCTAACGTATTCAGATGCTCCCAGCTTAAATCACCGGGATTTAAGGTATAACCGTCTGCTACAACTATTTTCATTTGAATAGATATTTTTAAAGGTAATAAAGCTGTCGTCCTGATAATTATCGGTTTGACGTTTCACTCATACTGTTTTGAGCAATATATGAAAAAATAGTAATTAGGTTGGCGAATATTGAGGAACTGATGATTTTTCAGGAAAGTGCAGGATACCTCGGTTGGGATCAATATGAAATCTTTTTTTTCTGAGAATAAAAGTTCATCCTGAAAACATGGAATTAAAAATAGCATCGTGGAAAACTCCTTCCTTTAAGTGGAATCCTGTAATTTAACATAATTTCATGCGAGCCTTTTTGCTGATCAAAAAGATCGGAAGTTGTAAAATCATACGCATACCCTATCTGGAATCCGGGTAAGAATTCAATTTGGGTAAGAAAATCAAAAGAATCGAAAGATCGCCAGGATGCTCCGATCCAGACCCTTTCTTTAATAAGTAAATTAATATTCAGATCAACCTGCACAGGTGCTCCGCTTACGTATTTAATTAAAGTATTTGGTTTTAATTTAAAAGATTCACCTATATCCAATAAATATGCTGCCGCGAGTAAATAATGAGGACGAAAAGAAGGTGTACCGGGATTCGAATTGTCCTGAAAAATTTTAGAATGAAAAAATGGAGAGGAAAATCCTACAAAATAACGTTTGGAGAAAAGCAATACGCCGAAGCCTATATTACTTCTTAAATTATTCTGATCAGTAAATACGGGGTCAATGCTGGTGTCAAAATCTGCAACATCGGTATAAGATGCCGAATATTTACTCACCCCGAAATTAATTCCCAGGTTAAGATAAGTGGCGCTTGCAACTTTCACCCGCTGTGCCGCCGTTAACAGGATCGTTTTATCATTAATTACCTCACCTATCTGATCTCTCATCATAATTATTCCAACAGAAGTATTAGAAGCCTTTATGGGAGCATGAATAGAAAAAGTTTGTGTGTTTGGCGCTCCTTCAAAACTTGTCCATTGCCTTCTGTATAAAGTTTTAATATTTAAGGTTTCATCTAAAGAAGAATAGGCAGGGTTGATTAGAAGTCCGTTGAACATATACTGCGAGAACATGGCCTGTTGCTGTGCAAATCCATTTATCGCCCAAAAGCAAAATAATATGGATAAAGTTCTTCTCATCTTTTCAGAATAAAATATCCTTTGATAGCTGAAATCACTTTATCCTGCCCCCTGTAAGTGTAAAGCTTTAAAAGATAATAGTAACGTAATAAGTTTGTGATGTTCCTTCTAAGAAGCATCTTAAAAAGTTTTATTTCTTACTTTTTGAATCTCAAATCTCAAGGTTTGAGATCGCTAAATTTAACAGGGATGAACACGAATTTCAGATCAATAACATGGTTAATGCTGCTGTTTTTTGCGGCGCTATTCCAGCCTGTAAATTCAATTGCTCAAAAGGCTAAACCTCCCATAATGGGCTGGAGCAGCTGGAATAATTTCCACATAAATATCGACGAGAAGATGATACGTGAACAGGCAGATGCCATGATATCTTCAGGTTTATACGACGCAGGCTATCGTTTTATTAATATTGACGATGGCTATTTCGGTGGACGCGATGAGAATGGGAGATTATTTTCCAATTCTGCCAAATTTCCATCCGGCATGAAAGCTCTGGCCGATTATATTCATAGCAAGAACCTGAAAGCAGGTATCTATACGGATGCGGGCCAGAATACCTGCGCATCTATGTGGGATAACGACAAAAATGGCGTAGGAGTAGGCATTTATGGTCACGTTGAGCAGGACTGCAACCTGTTCTTTAATGAATGGGGGTATGATTTCCTTAAAGTAGACTGGTGCGGGGGCGAAAAGATGAAGCTCGACGAGCAAACTGAATATCTAAAAATCCTTGGTGCGGTTAAGGCAATCGACTCTAATATCGTCTTTAACATTTGCCGTTGGCAATTTCCCGGTGAGTGGGCCATTAAAAAAGCCGATTCCTGGCGCATTTCAGGAGACATCAGAGAAGATTTTGGATCTATTATGAAAATTATTGATGCCAGCGCCAACTTGTATAAATATGCTTCGCCTGGGCATTACAACGATATGGATATGTTACAGGTAGGCAGGGGTATGAGTTACGATGAGGATAAAACGCATTTTTCAATGTGGTGTATGCTCAATTCACCGCTACTTGCCGGAAACGATCTCAGAACGATGTCAAAACAAACAATTGAAATTCTTACCAACAAAGAATTGATTGCCCTAAACCAGGATCCGGGATTTAAACAAGCTCAAAAAGTGCTGACAGAAAAAAATGTGGAAGTATGGGTAAAATCGCTTGGAACTAACAGCAAGGCCAAAGCAATTGCCATTTTGAATCGTGAAGATAAGGAAGCTACTTATACATTTAACGCAGAAAAATTAAGTGTAAACAAAAAAAGCATGTTCAGAGATCTATGGCTTCATAAAGACCTGGGCAGGCTGAAAGAAGGACAAACTTTCAGTATCCCTAAACATGGGATAATTGTGTTAAAGGCAGAATAGTATTAATCCTATTTAATGCATTAAAATACTAACTTATTAATCTGAATTTTTATGAACCGACTAATTTCCACTGCATTACTTACCTGTTTTTATTGCATTGCCACTGCTCAAGCTCCTGCTGAAAAGTATACGCCCACAGCAGAAAACCTGGCAGCACGAAAAGATTTTAAAGACCGGAGGTTTGGCATGTTTATTCATTGGGGCGCTTCGAGTGTACTTGGTGATGGCGAATGGGTGATGAACAACCGCAACATAAAAGTAAAAGATTACGCAAGGCTGCAGCAGATATTTAATCCGGTTCATTTTGATGCGAAGAAATGGGTTGCTGCAGCGAAAAACGGGGGTATGAAGTATATTACATTCATTACCCGCCATCACGATAGTTTTAGTAATTGGGATACAAAAGCCAGTGATTTTAAAATTACCAATACGCCGTACGGAAAGGATGTTTTTAAAGATATCGCAGAAGAGTGCCATAAGCAGGGAATAAAGTTGTTCGTTTATTATTCTCTCCTTGACTGGTCCAGGGATGATTATCCTTATGAAACAGGCAGAACCGGTAAGGGCACCGGCCGTACAGCTAAAAGCGATTATGCTCATTATCTTCAGTTTATGAAAGATCAGCTAACTGAGTTGCTTACAAACTACGGGCCGATAGCAGGCGTATGGTTCGACGGGCATTGGGATCAGACAGCGCCAGAAGGAGAAGCGGACAGAAGTTCAAGAATTGACTGGAAATATGATGAAATTTACTCTTTAATTCATCGCTTGCAGCCTCAGTGTCTTATCGGTAACAACCACCATATGACTCCTTTTGAAGGAGAAGATTTTCAAATGTTCGAACGTGATCTGCCGGGAGAAAACCGATCGGGCTTAAGCTTTCAAAAGGCAACGGAACACCTGCCTGTAGAGACGTGTGAAACCCTGAACGGCTCATGGGGCTTTAATATTACAGATACGAAATATAAATCAGTAAAAGAGGTAGTGCATCTTTTAGTAAATGCAGCAGGCCGTGATGCAAACCTGTTATTGAATATTGGTCCGCTGCCGGACGGTAGCGTTCAGCCTGAGTTTACTGACACACTTGCTGCAGTGGGTACCTGGCTTAACAAATACGGGGAAACAATTTACGGTACCAGAGGTAAGATTATTCCGCCTCAGCCCTGGGGGGTGGTAACAGCAAAGGATAAGGTTTTAAACGTACACATTCTATCAAAACCAAAACAAGCCTATGTGTTTGTTCCAGGTATAAATCAAAAAGTTACCAAAGCGGTACTGCTTAATACCAACAAATCAATTACTTTTAAACAACAGCCGGAAGGGGTGTTTATTTATCTGAAAAATGTTTCTTTTGATGATGTTGACCAGATTGTTCAATTACAAACACAATAATCTATACTAATCAATTAAAAATAATATGACGAAGCTCCTGTTCAGACTATTCTTAGTTTTTACTGCCACAATTTACACTTCAATAAACGTAAAAGCGCAAAGTTTTCCCAAACCTTCGCAACGGCAACTGGCCTGGCAGCAATTGGAAACTACTGCATTTTTACATTTTACGGTCAACACCTTTACAGGTAAAGAATGGGGAGATGGTTCGGAAAGCCCTCAAATTTTCAATCCTACAGATTTTGATGCAGATAAGATGGTGCAAACTCTGAAGGAAACAGGATTTAAAATGGCTATAATCACAGCTAAACATCACGATGGTTTTTGCCTCTGGCCTTCCCAGTACACAGAACATTCTGTAAAGAATAGTCCCTGGAAGGGCGGAAAAGGCGATGTTGTAAAAGAGATTGCTGATGCCTGCAGAAGGCACGGAATCAAGTTTGGTTTTTATCTTTCTCCCTGGGATCGCCATGAACTTTCTTATGGTACTGATGCATACAATACTTATTATAAAAATCAGCTCAAGGAACTACTCACAAATTACGGAGAAGTGTCGGAGGTATGGTTTGACGGAGCCAAAGGCGAAAACGCCAAAGCTATGCAGTATGATTTTAAGGGTTACTGGCAACTGGTAAGAACCTTGCAACCCAAGGCAGTGCTTTTTTCTGATGCTGGTCCTGATGTGCGTTGGGTAGGCAATGAAAAAGGTAATGCAGGTGAAACCTGCTGGTCAACCATTGATACTACAGGTCTTGCACCAGGCGTAGCAGATGCTTCCTATTTGAATACAGGTGACCCTAACGGAGAATCATGGATACCTGCTGAAACAGATGTATCTATTCGTCCGGGATGGTTTTATCATGAAGAGGAAGATAGCAAAGTGCGACCAGGAAAAAATATTGTTGACCTGTATTACAAATCAGTTGGAAGAAACAGCTTATTGTTGCTCAATATTCCTCCGAATAAAAAAGGATTGTTCAACGAAGAAGACATTAAAAGCCTACACGATTTCAGGGCTATTCTGAATGAAACATTTAAAGTTAATCTTGCTCAGGGTAAAACAAAATCAGCATTAACTGACAAGAAACTAAGTTCATTTATTCAATTAAGCGAGAATCAACCGTTTGTTCTAGACTTTAAAAAAGCCGTGAACTTTGACCGCATATCTATTCAGGAAAATATAGCCAACGGACAATCAATTAAGGAAGCTGTTGTAGAGTACTGGGATGGAAAGCAGTGGAAGGAGATCAGCCAGTTTACTACGGTGGGATATAAAAGGCTGCTGCGTTTCCCCTCAATAGAAACTTCTAAAGTAAGGCTAACGATATTAAAATCGAAACGTAAGGTTCAGTTAGCAGAAATAGGTTTTTATAAGGCGTCTGAAAAAGAATAAATAAGAAGGGGATAAGGTTTAACAGAAAGAAGAGGATTTTCAAATAAACCAATAATAAAAACAAAATTATTTTAGAAAGATTATTAGCAGTAAAACAAGTCTGCTATGAAATTATTCTGTGTTTCAGTCGCTGCTTATCTCGTTTTAGCTCTTTCGTCCTGTGGCGGAAATAATACTGATTCCAATGTCAAATCGCCCGGAGCAGAGAAGTCGGGAAAGGATAAAGTTCTGGAGACCGGGGCTGATCTCCTCCAGAAAAAAACGCCGCTGAGCAAGATCAATACATACCTGGATGGCTTCCATTTTTACAATGGCAACATGAATGCCCAGATGGAAGCGCATCATTATGTATCACAACTTAATGACGACCTCTATCAGGCAATAATATACGACGGGAACGGGGAGGATGCGAAAATTATGGGGATCGAGTACATTATTACTGAAAAGCTTTTTAAACAGCTACCCGAAGAAGAGAAAAAACTATGGCATAGCCATCAATACGAAGTTAAATCAGGAACACTCATTGCTCCGGGAATACCCGATGCTGCAGAACATGAGTTAATGGAAAAGTTGGTATCAACTTATGGCAAAACCATCCATACCTGGCATACCGACCAGGAAAAGGTCTTGCCCCTTGGAGCACCCATGATCATGATGGGTTTTACAAAAGACGGACAAATTCAACCACACCTGGTAGAAGAAAGAGATAAGCGCTTCAAAATAAGTACAGAAGAAACACGCAAAAAACGCCGAGATATTCCAGCGGGAAAGCCTGATGCCGGGGCTAATGCCTGGGAAAAAGGAGAAATAAGACAATTGATCATATCCTATAAAGCCGATTCTGCGCAACATAAGCATCAGGTACAATAGTTTTCGATATCTGGCGCTTTTTACATCGGCCTGCTGGAGATTAAGTTTTGTTTATTTCATTTTAAACTTGTCCTTATTTATACTTTTTCAAGATCAATTACACGTTCTATATGTATTTGCTCCAAAAAATAGTCGTCATGGGATACAACCAGAAGGGTCCCCTGGTATTCATTAATTGCGGCCGTTAATATTTCTATGTTTTGGATGTCCAGGTTATTGGTTGGTTCGTCAAGTATAAGAAGATCAGGCGATTGCTTATTTATAGTAAGGCAGCAAAGCACCAAACGCATTTTTTCTCCTCCGCTTAGCGCACTACATTTTTTCTCCCAATCTTCTTTAGTGAACAAAAAACGGTTAAGCCTGATTTTGATTTCGTGCTCCTGTAATGCAGAAACATTGAAGAGCTGGGCTTGTTCGTAAACCCTTAATTGGTTGTCAATTAACGAGTAGTCCTGGTCAATATAAGCCGCTCGGATATCGGCTCTGTAAACGGTCCCGCTCTTCGGCTCTAATTTTTTCAAGATTATTTTTATCAATGTTGTTTTTCCGGAGCCGTTAAGTCCCATCAATGCAATTCGCTCACCGCTTATGATTTGAAAAGTCAGATTTTCATTCCACAACGGTTTATTGTAATAACTAAAATTAATGCTGGTTGCTGTAAATAGTATTTTTCCTTTGTGCAATACTGAATTGTCAAAGCCGAATTTTATCTTATCAATGCCAGGCATTTCTTTTCGCAGATTTTGCAATTCCTGCGATATCCCTGAAATTTTTTCAGCATGTGCGCCCTTTATTTTCGACGTGCTGTTTTCTGCGTTGTTCCTCAACGTGTTTATCATAATTCGTGCAACACCGGCTTTTTCCTGCTTTTTCTTTCCCCGTGAGTCCAGCTTTTGTTGCCTTTCTAAAGTTTCACGTTCTTTTTCCCGAGCTTTGCGTAAAGATTTTTCTTTGCTTTTCAGGTCCTGGTCAATGGCATTTTTCTCTATCTGCTTTTGTTGCGAGTAAAAATCATAATTGCCTCCGTAGACGGTTATACCGTTTGCACTTAGCTCGTAAACTTTATCCAAAAGGTTTAATAGTTTCCTGTCGTGGCTTACAATAATCAGTGTGTCTGGAGTAGAACGGATGAAGTTGTATAATAAGCCTCTGCCTGCTGCATCTAAATGGTTGCTGGGCTCGTCGAGTAATACGAGTTCAGGCTCGTGAATTGAAATTCCTGCAAGGAAAACCCGGGTCTTTTGTCCGCCGCTTAATGTTCCCATTTTTTGGCTCAGATCCAGGTCTGTCAAAAGCCAGTAATTAAGTGCTTCTATACAACGTTCTTCAATTGTCCAGTCGTCATCCAGTGTATTGAAATTGTTTTCAGTTGCATGGCCGTCAAGAATGTCTTTCAGGGCATGTAGTTTGTCCTCAATTCGCAATAGTCAGATGATTATACTGCCCGAAAATCTGGGGTACATAATAAGATTTCCTGCTACTGTTAAATTGTCCTTGAGAAGCCGGTAACTCTCCTGCAATAATTTTAAGCAAAGTTGATTTTCCAGCACCGTTATTTCCAATCAGGGCTATCTTATCGTGTTGGTTTACACTGAAACTGATGTTGTTAAACAACAAATCCCTGTTAGGGTGGATGTATGAAATGTCTTGTAGAATAAGCATAATTTCTTCTTTAAAGAGTAAATAATCATAGAAAAGCTAGATGCCTTTTTCTATTTTATCTTTCTGAAAGAAATTATATCCTACATGGAGATGAGTTTTAGTTTGTTTACGTCTACAAATATACGATGTTTCGGTGAGTGCTTTTAATGCGTTTTTTGAAAAATCATGTCTTAGTGGTTAAAGTCTGAGGGAAGAAGCTTAAGCTATACTTTCTGCATAGTTCTTAAAATTATCCATAATGGCCTGCCATCCGCTTCTCTGCATTTCTTCCGGATGAAGGCTTTCCATTTCAAACGTTTCAATAACTTTAGTTTGATTACCCTCGTCTATAAACCTAATTGCAACTTTTCTTCCGTCGTCAATAGTATATTCAATCAACTGGTTTTCTTTGATATTAGTATAAACCCCTCCAAAATCAAAGCTGAAACTGTTATCCTTGGCAGCCATGGTGGTTTTAAATGTACCGTTGATCTTTAAATCATTCTCTGCATAAGGTGCGTGCCAGTCATTGGAGGCGTGACACCAGTTCTGAATATGTTCTGGTTCGTTCCATAATTTCCAAACCCGTGCCACCGGTGCGTTAACTGTGTTTTCTACAGTGATTGTTTTTTTGTTTTCTGATTCCATTTTATTTTAATATACTATTAATCTTTCTGACTATTACCAATACAAATATGATAGAAATTTAAAAAAACAGCCAATGGCAAATACGGCAAAGATGGGGGCATTTGCGACAAAAATAATTGTTCCATGGTATAGCAGATATTAAAATAGTTCTTTCACATTGTTTTAAAACGTTCCAACGGCAGGAATCGAAGAGATATAATTAAAAATACGATCTTTGGTGATTATTGATGAGTTTTTCTAACAATACTATTTTTTTAATGAACCGGAAATTAACTGCTGTCGCTTACTTGCTTTGTGTTGTAGTAACGTTTACAACCCAGGCACAAACTAATTTAACTAAATATGTTAACCCTTTAATTGGCTCGGCAGGACATGGCCATGTTTTTGTTGGTGCCAGTGTCCCGTTTGGAGCTGTTCAATTAGGCCCTACAAATATCTTTGAAGGCTGGGATTGGTGCAGCGGGTACAATTATGCCAGCAATACAATCGTTGGTTTTACACATACTCATCTTAGCGGTACAGGTATCGGAGATTTAAATGATATTTTAATAATGCCTGCAACCGGCAAAACTTTCCTGAATAAAGGGACTAAACAAGACTTAAATAATGGTTACCTGTCAACCTTTTCGCATACAAATGAAATCAGTAAACCGGGTTTTTACCAGGTTTTGTTGGATAAATATAAAATAAAGGCAGAGCTTACTGCGACAGAGCGGGTAGGTTTTCATCAATACACTTTCAATGAACCATCAAACAATCCTCACGTTATTATCGACCTTAATGAAGGTGCCGGATGGGATAGCCCGGTTGATACGTATATAAAATTAGCAGATGAGAAAACTATTGTTGGTTACCGCTTATCCAAAGGGTGGTCGAGCGACCAACGGGTGTATTTTGCTATAAAACTCTCTCAGGGCCTTTCATCTCTGGCGCTTTATGATAGCACTGCTGCCATTAAAGGAAAGGAGGGAAGAGGGCAACGGATGAAGGCCGTTCTTAATTTTAAGAATATAGCAGCCGGGGTTTTGAAACTGAAAGTCGGCTTGTCTCCTGTAAGCTATGAAAACGCGTTGTCAAATATTTCTGCAGAAACTCCGGGATGGGATTTTGCAATAGTAGTAAAACAAGCGGAATCAAAGTGGAATAAAGAACTTTCGAAAGTTAAGATAAACGCCTCTGAAGATATTAAGACTATTTTTTATACGGCTTTGTACCATACTATGATTGCGCCGTCAATATTTAATGATGCAAATGGCGACTACAGGGGTACTGATAAAAATGTTTATAAAAAGGCTCCGTTTACTAATTATACCACTTTTTCTTTATGGGATACCTATCGTGCTTACCACCCTTTATTTACTATCCTGCATCCTGACAAGGTGCCTGATATTATTAATACGATGCTTGCTATCTATAAACAGCAGGGGAAACTACCTGTATGGCATTTAATGGGTTCTGAAACCAATACCATGCTCGGGTATCATGCTGTTCCGATCATTGTGGATGCTTATTTAAAAGGTTTCAGAGGTTTTGATGTGGATTTGGCCTATGACGCTATCAGGCATTCGGCTATGCAGAAAACAGAAGGTATAGACTATGTACAAAAACTTCAATACATACCCGCTGATACCATTCTGGAAACTGTTGCCAAGGGGCTCGAATATGCTATCGATGATTGGTGTATCGCTCAAATGGCAAAATCATTAAATAAAACAGATGATTATAACTATTTCAGTAAGCGGGCGAAGCTGTATAAAGAATATTTTGATAAACAAACAGGGTTTATGCGGGGTAAATTAAAGGACGGAAGCTGGAGAACTCCTTTTGATCCGGTAGCATCCAAACACCGGGAAGACGATTATGCAGAAGGAAATGCCTGGCAATACACATGGCTTGTTCCTCACGACGTAAACGGCCTGATCGATTTATTTGGAAGTAAGCAGGCTTTTGCATCGAAACTTGATTCTCTTTTTCTTGCAGAGTCGGCTCGTAGCGATTCCGGCTCTCCGGATATTACCGGTTTAATCGGACAGTATGCACAGGGAAATGAACCGGGACATCATACAGTATATCTATATGCTTTTGCTGATCAGCAATGGAAAACCGCTGAACGTGTGAGGCAAATAGCAAACTCTTTCTATACCTCCAGGCCTGATGGCCTGTGCGGAAACGAAGATGTGGGGCAAATGTCTGCCTGGTATGTTTTTTCAGCACTTGGATTTTATCCTGTAAATCCGGCAAATGGTACCTATGTATTCGGTTCGCCACTTATAAATGAGGCAACTATTCAGGTTGGAAAGAAAAACCTGCATGTTGAAATTCAAAACAATACAAGTGAAAATAAATATATCAGCGCTGTTTACTTAAACGGTGTTGAGTATAACAAACCTTTTATAAAACACGAAGACATTGTTAAAGGCGGAGAGCTTCTTATTCGCATGAGTAACAAACCCTCGCCCAATTGGGGAGTATCTGCATCTGCAGATTTGCCAGCAATATCAGATAATTGATTAGTGACGGATATTCTCATTCACTGCAAAATGTTTCGAATAAAAAAGCCGTCTGCATTTAGGAGACGGCTTCTTCAATATATTAACTATTTCAGTTACATTAATTCCGGTTCAAATTCGTATTCTTTTACCTCATGGTGCTCATAGGGTTCTTCCATCAGTTCTTCAATGGATTTTTCTTTGTTCTTCCCTCTGAATTTTTCAATTAAACGGTCGAAGATCTGATACATAACCGGTACAATAACCAGCGTTAAGAACAGCGAACTGATCAGACCACCAATAATTACCCATGCCAGCCCGTTCTTCCATTCTGCACCTGCTCCGGAAGCTATTGCAATCGGAAGCATACCGATAACCATTGCAATGGTTGTCATCAAAATCGGGCGAAGACGTGCGTGATTGGCGAGTATAAGGGCTTCATATGTACTCTTACCTTCTTTTTTCATCTGGTTTGTAAAGTCAACAATAATGATCGCATTTTTCGCTACCAGCCCTATAAGCATAATCAAACCAAGGATTGTAAAGATATTCAGTGAATTGTTCGTTAGCCCAAGCGCTAACAAAGCACCTATAATTGACAGCGGGATAGAGAACATCACCACAAACGGATAAATAAAGCTATCGTATAAGGCAACCATAATCAGATACACCAGGATGATAGAGGCAAGCAAGGCGACACCCAAAGTTCCAAAACCTTCACTTTGATTTTCCATATCACCTCCCCATACAAGGCTTACTCCTGCAGGCTTTTCAAGTTTATCCAGCTTTTGCTGAAAATCTGATACAATTGTTCCGGTCGGGCGTCCTACAGACTGTGCCTGAACAGAAACAGCAGTACTTTTATCTCGGCGTTGCAACTGGCTTGGGCCCGAAGATTCTGTAACTGCAGCAAATTGAGATAGACGGATCTGCTGACCGGCATTATTTACAAACATGAGGTTTCTTACATCGTCAATATTTCGGCGGTTAAAGCTTTGATACCGTATGTTGATATCATACTCATACTCACCCTGGCGAAATTTACCGTCTGTATTACCGCTAAATGCTGTCTGCATGGTTCCGCCAACGGTTTGAAGATTTAAACCCAAGGCGGCCATTTTATCACGGTCAACCTGAACCCGGATTTCCGGATTGCCTGCTTCAACAGAAAGCTTGGTTTCCGCCGCACCCGGTACAGTCATCAGCTCTTTCCGGGCAGTTTCGGCAAATTTCATTACGCTGTCAAGGTCAGAACCTACTACAATCAATTCGATAGGAGCACGCTCTGCCGTACCTAAAATACTTACAGGAACTGTTTTTACCTTTGCTCCAACCAATAACTTCTTAAGTTCAGCGCCAACTTTAGCTGCATACACTGTCGCGTCGTGTTCCCGATCTTTTTTCTCTACCAGTTTTACGTTAATTTCCGCTGCGTATGCTGTTGCCTGTGAGCCGCCCATGCCTTCGCTTGACTGGCCTACGGAAGTAATCAGGGAAGTTACCTCCGGTTTTTTGGATAGAAACTCTTCGGCCTTGCGGGTTATCTGGTTTGTCTGTTCCACCGATGCATCTTTCGGCAGTTCAATCTGAACGATAAACTCACCCCTGTCACTTTTTGGGAAAAACTCTGCTCCGATGTATCCGGCACCGAGCAAGAAGAAAGAGGCAATAAGTAAAAGGAACGTAACACCTAATGTGGTTTTTTTATGAGCAAGTGACCATTTTAAAACTGAGGTTACCCAATCGGTAAAACGGTGAAGCTGTTTTTCAAATCCTAAAATTATTTTTCCAAAGAAACTTTTTCCTGTTATGCGTTCTAACTTTCCAAACCTGGATGACAGAAGAGGTACAATGGTAAAGGATGCGAGCAACGAAAGCAGTGTAGAGATAATAACAACTACACAGAACTCTCTAAGAATATTTGATACCAAACCTGTGCTGATTGCAATAGGGAAAAATACGACCACAATTACCAGCGTAATGGATGTTACAGTTCCACCTATCTCTTTGGTAGCATCGAATGCTGCACGTACGCGGTTTTTGCCCATTTCCATGTGGCGGTATATGTTTTCAAGAACCACAATCGCGTCGTCTACGAGGATACCTACAACAAGCGACAGCCCAAGTAACGACATCAGGTTTAAAGAGAAACCAAAAAGCTTCATCCCGATAAAGGTTGCAATTAAGGATGCCGGAATGGAAACCATTACAATTACCGCATTTCTTAAACTATGGAGGAAGAATAGCATAACAAATGCCACCAGTATAACCGCAAGAATTAAGTCGTGGATTACGGCATCTGCAGATTCTAAGGTAAATACCGAACTGTCGCTTGCTATATTTACTTTTAATCCATTTTTCGCGTAATCGGTTTGAACCTTATCTACAATTTTACGAACCCCTTCGCTTACAGCCACCGCGTTCGCATCCGATTGCTTAAGCACTTGTAAGGCAATTGCACTTTTACGATCTACACGTGCTATTTTTTCAACGTCTTTTTGAGTATCCTGAACATCGGCGATATCACCAAGGCGAACTTGTGCACCTTCTTTTGTAGTAGTAATAACAAGGTTTCTGAGGTCTTGCACAGATTGGTATTTTCCTGCCAGCCGAATCAGAATATCCTGGTCTTCTGTTTTAACACTACCAGTAGGAAAATCCAGATTTGAACTTAAAATAGCTTGTTGTACCTGTAAAAGCGACAGGCCGTAACCTTCCAGTTTATCAGCATTAATACCCACCTGTATTTCACGTTCCTGGCCGCCAATCAGGTTTACCTGTGCAACTCCGGGCACCCGTGAAACTATCGGAGCAATTCGTTTATCTATCAGATCGTAAAATTCCGCATCGTCCATATTTGCCGAAGCAGACATGGTAATGATTGGAAGGTCATCTAACGAGAATTTATTTAAAGCCGGTGATTGTATATCTTCCGGAAGTTCTCCTAATACGGCGTTCACCTTACGTTGCGCATCGTTCAATGCCTTATCTACATCCGCATTATCATTTAAGGTAATGGTAATAACGGATAAACTTTCGTACGATCTGGAATCAATTTTTTTAATATTTTCCATTGAGGATACCGCATCCTCAAGCTCCTTTGTTACGGTATTTTCAACCTCACTGGGCGAAGCACCCGGATATACGGTAGCTACTGATACTACTGCAGGAGAAAATTTGGGCAATAACTCGTAATTCAACGAGAAATAGCTTAATAGCCCCATCAGTGTGAGTACAGTAAATACAACTATTACCAGTGTAGGTCGTTTTATTGATACTTCTGTGATTTTCATTTTATTTTTGTTATTAGCTTTCGGCCGTTAGCCGTCAGCTTTTATACTTTATTTATGAATGCGTTTTGCCCTTAGCTATCAGCTATTTAATAGGAGATACATTCGTTCCGTCAACCAGGTTAATTTGTCCGCTGATAATTACCGTTTCACCTTCCTTAAGTCCTTCTAATATTTCAACCCGGTCTCCAAAAACCCGGCCGGCAACTACTTTACGTTCGCGTGCAATATTTCCGTTCTCTAAAACAAATATTTTATTGCTGCTTACACTTCCAACAAAAGCGGTTCGTGGGACAGTAATTGCAGGAGCCTGCTCCGGAAATTCAAAAATTGCCGTTCCGTACATTCCCGCTTTTAATTGATTATCTGCATTGTTTGATAATTCAATTTCTACCGGGAAATTCAAGGTATTATCAGCCAATGGAGCGATAAAACTTACTTTTCCTTTAAAGTTCTTATCCGGAAAAACATTGGATTTAATTCTAACCTTGTCTCCAACTTTTAAGTTAGCCACCTGTGTTTCGTTAACGGTAACAGCCAGTTTTAACCTCGATACATCTACCAGCTGAAATAATTGAGTGCCGGGAGAAACATAAGCACCTTGTTCTATAAATCTTTTGTTTACAACCCCGTTGAAAGGAGCTTTAATATTAGCATCTCCGGTTTTAATTTTTGCTTGCTGCAATCGGGTTAAGGCATTTCTGGTATTTAATTTTGCCTGATCTAACTGCTGTTGTGTAACGCCGCCTGTTTGAAAAGAACTTTCATAACGTTCCTGGTCTTTAAGAGCTGTCTGATAGGCAGCCTGTGCAGCCTGAAGGTCTGCAGTTAAAGTTTCAGCATCTATGGTTGCAAGAACCTGTCCTTTGTTAACTCTGCTGCCTTCATCAACAAATATTTTTGTTATACGGCCAGAATTCTCTGCAGTAAATGTTAACTGTTGCGCTGCCTGAAAATTTCCGTTTACACTAAAATCTAGATCAACCGGCGTTTTTTTGATAGCAGCAATCCGGACAGTAACATCTCCGGTTGCCCCTTTTGCTACTATTTCCGTTTTAGCCTGATTTTTCTTCTTATTATTTGATAAAACCCAACCAATTAATGCAATAACTGCAATAATAGATACTGTGGTTAGTATGCTCTTTTTCATGTGATTAATCTAAAAGTGATTTGATATTTCCGTTTGATTTTATTAATTGTATTTCTGCAACCCTGTAGTTGAGTAAAGCCTGATTGTAGCTATTCTTTGCCTCTGTAAGAGAGTTTTCAGCATCCAGCAAATCTGTTAATGACGCCAGGCCGTTTTTATAATTGTTTTGCGTACTGCTGTAAACTTCTTCTGCCAGGCGTACATTTTCTTTTTGTGAATTGATAGTATTGATGCTGTTCCTGATCTGTAATTGAGCATTGTCATAGGCCAGGTTCAATGCCTGGGAAGTGTTTTTTAAATCTTCTTTCGCTTTTTGAAGTTCTACATCAGCTTGTTTTACACGTGACTTCCGGGCGTTTCCATCAAAAAGAGGTATTCGCAGGCTTAATCCTATAGTGGCGGCGTCATTCCAGTTAGCGGTTGAATTACGTTTAAATAAATCTAGCTTATTGCTTAATCCGCTGTATAAATAACTGCTGGTTAAAGACAAGGAAGGAAAATATTCTGCCTGATAAGCTTTCTTTTGAAGATTTAGCAATTGCTCCTGTTTCTGAATTAACTGGTACTCGGTTAATTCGTCAACATTCAGAGTTTCAGAAAGCATGTTGGCATCGGTAGTTATTTGGGTAACTGCAGCTTCGGGAATTTCAATTATAGTATTAATGGGCATTCCCATGTAATACTTTAACGCGTTTTCCTGCTGTGTTACTCCGTTTGCCAGTTGCTGGCGCTCGTTTCTCAGATTCGTTAAATTAACTCTCACCCGGTCAAGGTCTATTTTTCGTGCCAATCCGTTTTTATATTGAGTTCCAACTGTTTTTTCAATGCGTACCAATGAATTGATATTGGTATCAATGACTGCCAGGTTCTGGCGGTTAATCAGTATCTGATAGTAGGCAGCGGCTATCTGCTGTAAAAGATTTTCTTCAGTAAGCGAGGCGTTCAGGTTATAAAAGTCCTCACCAACTTTTGCTGCCTTTAATCCGGTAAACACCGACTGGTTAAATAACTGCTGACTCAATTGTACAGAAGCGTTCGCATTCCATTGCTGCCCGAAAGGGACAAGGATTATTTCATCCGGTTTACCCTGAAAGATGTTTGGAATTGCGCTTTTTTGAATGATAAGATTGTCGGTTAAACTTGCACTTCCGTTAATTTGGGGAAGAGCCTGAGCTTTTATCTCACTTGTTTTATACTTTCCACCTTCAATATCCAACCGGGCTTTTCTTACATTCTGGTTGTTTTCGAGTGCGTATTTTAAGGCATCTTTTAAGCTTAACTGAACAGTTTGCGCCTTCGATATTGCAGTTGATAAGGAGAGGGCAAAAAGCATTAGTATTACTTTTATTGGTTTCATTTTTATTATGTTCATTTATAATTCGTATTTAAATAGTTTGATATTAACTGCTGGCCCTTTGGAGAAGTGATAGCATGCAGATACAATTCTGTTAGTTGAGCTGTTACTGTTCTGTACTCAAATTCAGGTGCAGGAAAATCTTGTTGATTAAAGGCAGAGCTTAATTGCACCAATCGCATTTGTGCAGTTATTTTAATGTTTAAATCCCTGCGGTACAATCCTTCTGTAATACCCCGATCCAGGTTGCGGAATATTCCTGTTAATATACAATCGTGCTTGTGCCCGTTAATTAATTGCCATATTTCAGGAAAGTATTTTTGCACGTCGTAAAATATACCGGGAGTAATTGCATTAAAAATGTCATACAATGCTTCCGTTTGCAAAACCACTTCATGTACGGCATTTTCTGCGGCAGCGGCAGAGTTTATTATTTTATCGCTATGCTGATAAATAAGCCCTGTTATTGCTTTGGTAACTATTTCATTTTTATCCCGGAAGAATTGATAAATGGTTTTTTTCGACACGCCCATTTGTTTGGCAATGTCTTCCATTGTCACGCTTCTTATACCGTATAAGAAAAACAGTTCTTTCGCTTTACTTAATATCCGTTCTTCCATCAGCCTTATTTTTTAATTCCATTTAAGAAGATTCGGGCAACGTCCTTTTGCTTGTTTAATAATTCTTCAAAGGATGTTTTATCCGGAAAGGGAAGCTGTTCGATTCGCATAGACACCCGTAATCCCATCAGGGTATCTAAAAGCAATGCAGCCGTTTTTTCAGCATCCATTTTTTTAATCTGCCCGTTCTCCATTCCTCTCCGAAAACTTTCAGCAACTATAGATACTTCCCTTTGTCTTGTTTGCTTCATTATCAGAATTAGCCCGGGGTCTTTCAGGTAAGCATCTGAATATTCTTCTCCCATATGCAGCATAAAATAGTTCTGGAAAAATTCTCTTCTGATATTCAGAAGTTTTATAAGCGCTTCTTCTGTATCCGGATATTGTAAAAAGGCATTCTCTACATCCTTTAAATATTCGCTTATAATTTTTTCGGCAACAGCTATTATGACACTTTGCTTGTCAGGGAAGTAGTAATAAAGGGCTGGCTTTGAGACGGATAAATCCTCTGCTATCTCAGCCATTGTGGTCTTATTAATTCCAAAATGAGAAAAACGTTTAATCGCCCCTTCTATAATCGATTCTCTTTTTCTATCAGTTTCTGTCATTTTTACTTTCTGACTTTTTAAATTAATTAGTCAAATGTACAGCAAAAAAATGACCATACTATTTAAAAAGCACAATCAGGTAATGAATTAAGAAGAGATTACTTTACGATGACGAAGGTTTATTTGGTAAGGCCTTTTAAGAAGATAACTGCGAGTTGTTTTTCTTTAAGAAGTATTTGCTCAAACTGGTCTTTGTCGGGATAAAAGCTTTTAGAAGCACCAAAATGATTTAAGCGCATCCCAGCTAATGCATCCAGCAGGATTTCTGCTGTTAACGCGGGATTTACAACATTAAATTCTCCTACAGAATTACCTCTTTCTATAATGGATGCAATAGAAGCTACTTCAGAACTTCTGGAATTTTTAAAGATTGTCACTAATTCTGCTGGCAGTTCGGCTCCTACAGAAATGGCAAATTCTATCAGGTAAAAATACTTTCGTACAAATTCCTGCCTCTTATCAAGATAGAAAAGAATGGCATCGTGACTGGAGGATTGTTTGCTTAAGCCTTCCTGCATTTCTTTTTCTATCCGGCGGATGATAGTATCCATTACAGCAGAAAAAAGACTGATTTTATCAGGAAAATAATAATATAGCAGGGCTTTGGAAAAGGAGATATCTGCAGCAATCTCACTCATTGTTGTTTTATTTAAACCAAAATGAGCGAATCTTTTAAGAGCCGCTTCAATAATCAGTTCGCGTTTTTTATCCTGATTTTCCATTTCGTTCAAAAATAACAGAACTTTTATTAATAGAGATACAAAAATATAAGTACGAAATAAGGGCCGGAAAACCGGCCCTTAGGTTAGTTAGTTAATATAAAAGAGAGTTTAATTTCGATTTTGTTATTCGTTTGCTACAGTTAAAGTATTGCTTGATCTTCCTGTTAAGTTAAACCCTTTCAGCTTTATTGTTCCCTTAGTTTTGATTGGATTCTTATACAGCGGGCTGTTACTGTTTGGTTCTGAGCCATCTGTAGTGTAGCGAATGGAAAATTCAGGAAATTGGATATTTGCCTCTACCTGTCCGTTTTTTATAACAGCTCCCGGAGCAGGTATCCTGTAATTAAATCCACCGGCATATTGGTCAAGACGTGGTAACTCCCTCTTTCCTGTAACATTAATAAACTCAGACCATGCAGCCTGATATAATTTTTCACTTTTTGATGGATCATTTTCCTTTGCCCATTCGGGTTGTTTAGCCCATGCACGTTCTGCGAGACCAAGGAATTTGGGTAACAGCATGTATTCTAATCTTTCAGGGCTTCGTATATTTTCGCTCCATAATGCTCCCTGTAAACCAACAATGTTTGATTTTCCAAACTCGGTTAATTGTTCGTTCCCTTTAATTATTGCCTTATTAATTGGATTTCCATTATTGTCTTTAAGATTTTTAAGATAATTAAACGGAATAAAATAGAAGGGCTTATCAATATCAACATAGCCTCCCCAAAATAATCCGGGCTCATTAAAAGACTGGTTATAGGCAAGGTCGAAATACAGGTTAGTTACATTAGCAAGAACTACTTTTATTCCTTTATTTGCCATCCTGTATGCTAAATCTTCCGCTCCGGATCCCGGCAAATTGTTCCATACATCTACCTGGATGTTTTTCTTTGCCAGCTCCGTATTTGGTTGCCACACAGCTTTTCCGTTTACAAAAGTTTTTACCAATCCGGCCTCTTCCCAGCCATATAAGTACAGGTTTCTGCTATTTAAAATGTCGCTTATTCGCCCGAAATAATAGGCCCACAAATCATTCGTGCTCTTTAATTCAGGATTCTTAGCTAATAAAGTATTTACTGCAGGCGAATTTTCCCATACTCCTTTTGGTACTTCATCGCCGCCAAAATGAATTGTTTCCAGCGGGGCATCCGCTTCAGCATACATTTTTCTTATTTCATCCACCACTGTTTCCATAAACGTGTAAACTGAAGGCATGGCAACATTAATGACATTGTCATCCCATCCCTGAACTGACCTGTATTTCGACTTATCCTGCGGATCGCGTAAAAGATATTTCCTTGCTTCTTCTTCCTGTCCTGCCTTATGTAATCTTTCATAGCGTGCATCCATCGCTTTAATAGCTGCTCTGGCATGCCCTGGTGATTCAATTTCAGGAATTACCTTGATATGGCGTGCATTGGCATATTTAAGAATCTCAATAAATTCTGATTTGCTATAAAAGCCTGTACCGCTATTTACAGCTTCGGCACCCGAGCCAAAAGAAGACTGAAGATAATTTTTACTGTCAAGCGTTGGCGCTCTTTTTGAACCTACACTGGTAAGTTCAGGCAATGCAGGTATTTCTAATCTCCATCCTTCGTCTTCACTGAAATGAAAATGAAACACGTTAAGTTTATACAATGCCATTAAATCCAGAAGTTTTAAAATCTCGGCTTTTGAATGAAAGTTTCGTCCAACATCAAGCATAAAAGCTCTGTGAGGAAATCGCGGAGCATCACTCACCTCCACGCTCTGAATTGAAATGGATTTGCCATTGTTTTTTGCCGATGGAGAAACGAGGGTTTTCAATGATTGAATACCATAAAATGCGCCGGCTGGTGCAGAAGCTGAAATGGTAATTTTTTGTTGGTTTACAGATAGTTTGTATGCTTCGGGATCTAAACCTGTTACTTTTACAATTTCTATCGTTTTTTTACCTCCTTTAGTTGAAGCAGGTTGTTTCCCCGTTAGTTGGGTAATATAAGTGACCAATGCTTCACCTTCGTTTTTGAAGGCTGTTTCTGCTGAAACGGTTACTGTAGTATCAAGTATGAATTTTTCTGAGCTTTCTTTATAGCTTACCGGTGTTGGAAATATTTTAACAAGCTTTTCGACTGGTATATTTACTATTTCTTTATTCTGATTATAGATTCTGTTGGCAACAAGGAGATCATTTTTTTCGGTGTTGACCAAATTTCCAACCGAAACATTTAATGGATATCCTTTTTCAGTTTCGTTATCGAAACTTAAATAAAATGCAACCGGAAACTCTGTTATATTCCGGATTGGTCCACCGTATATTTCTATCTTTTTGGTTTCTCCGGGTTGTAAAGTACCAAATTTGGAGCCGGGAGCAAGCGATTGCAGATCGCCGTTTACGTGCTTTACTTTTGCTTCTGTGGTATCGGCAGACTTTAGAAAGCCCGAATTAAAATAAATTGTCCAGCCCTGTGCCGGAAAAGCTTTGCTGCCATTGTTTATAAAGGTAAAGGTAGCCCGTGATCGTCCTCCCTTCAAACCTGTATCAACTATTTCCCACTTTAAGTTTAACCCTTTTAAATCTACCTCAGTGATCTGCTGTGAATAGGAAGCCAGATTTAGCTGGAAAAGGAATAAAAAAGCTATTATAAGTTGTTTCATTCTGTTAAGATTTGGTTTATGTTAGTTAGTTTAATAGGAAAATATAAATGTAGAAATATTTTCCCTAAATTCGAATCTCCTTATAAATAAATTTCTTTTGAAGCATCACTTTGTTAAAAAAATACTTGAAATATTTCTCTCTGAAGGGATTTCAACCTATACCATACAGCAGCTTGCAAAGAAAGTGAGCGTTTCCACAAAAACAATTTATCTGAATTTTAAAAGTAAGGATCAGTTGCTTGCTGCTTGTCTGGAACTTTACTATGAGCAGTTTTTAGAGGAGATCAAGGTAATTTATTGTACAGAAAAAAGTTCTGTTACTGCATTTTTAAAGGCAACTTCCTTTATCCTTTCGCGAGAGTTTAATACCAACCAGGCATTCTTTACGGATCTTAACCGAAACTTTAAAGCTATTCAGGATGCTGTTTTAAATAAGATTCATCCTAAATTTCCGGATTCAAGTGTGGAAATTTTAAAAAATGGGATTGCAGAAGGAACGGTTCAAAGTGACATTAAACCCGAGCTTTTTATGGCTGCCTTTGTGCGTTTGTATCATTCTATCACCAGAGAATCGGCGTATTCAACTTATGGTTATAGTACTCCAGTAATTCTCGAAAATACTATTTATCCGCTTGTTAAGGGCATTTTAACAGAAAAAGGATTAAAAGAATATGAACGCTATATTTCAATCCAGTAAGCAAATGAGATTAATTCTGCTGTTGTTTTTCACAATATTCTTCGAAAGTATATATGCTCAAAGCAATTTATTCGGAAGAGTTTTAAACACTTCCAATACAGCTATCCCATTTGCAGGGGTGTCTTTAAAAGGCGATACTAATCAATCTGAAAGGTTTATCCAGACAGATAGTTTAGGTAAGTTTGACTTTAAAAACCTTCAAAAGGGGAAGTATATACTTGCTTTTTCACACATGGGATATGAACCTGCAGAACTTTCTTTCTATTTGGCTAGCGATACTTCTTTTACCATTCATATGCCAGAAAAAAGTAAGCGTTTGGATGAAGTAGTAATTACAGGTAACACAGCAGTAATAGAACGATCTGCGAATAAAGTAGTGTATAATCTTAACAATAGTATTACTGCAACGGGGAGTAATGCGCTGGAAGCTGTTAGTAAGGTGCCTGGTGTGCGGATTGGAAGTAACCAGATTAATGTTGTGGGTAAAGGACTCGTTAAGGTAATGGTTAATAACCACTTGTTACAGCTTCAGGGAGAAGATTTGATGCGATATCTCAGAAGCTTGTCATCAAACGAAATAACACGGATTGAACTTCTTGCAAATCCTTCAGCAAAATATGAAGCGGAAGGAAACGCAGGATTAATAAATATTATAACTAAAAGGAGCAGGCGGCAGGGTTATTCCGGAAGTCTTCAACTGGCATCCAAGTACTATCTTCCCGGAATAAGTTCACGTTATGGTGTTCGTACCTTTGGCGAAATAAGCGGCAGCGGAAATATTTCTTACAACAGAAACAACTTTTCTGCTTACGGAAGTTTTAATCATAGCCGTGACAGGCATCTGGAAGGGTTTGAAACGGATGTCTTTTATCCGGATAAAACCTGGCTTCAAACGGATACGGGGCTTTATACCCACAATGCTTTTAATGTCATTCTCGGGATAGATTATAAGATCAGTCGTGAAACTACCATCGGTATTTCTTATTCAGGCGGAAGAGATAATTACGATGGCTCTGATAATGTCCGTAATCCGGTTTATAATCTTTCTGGCCAGCTGGATTCACTATTTAACACGTATGCTACCTATTATCCGGTTGCATTACCTGTTTCGTTGAACGTTCATACAGATATTAAGTTAGATACAACGGGTAAACAACTGTTCTTTAATGCGGATTACTTCAACTACTATCGAACCGACCGTTCCGATTTTCAGTCTGATAGCTACGACGGAAGCGGCAATTTAAATCCTGAGGGGCAAACAAGGTACTTTGACCGCAACAAGCAAAATATTTCAGTATATACCTTCAAAGCCGATGCTGATCTGCCCACTTCATTTGCAAAATATTCTTTTGGAGCTAAACTCAGCTTTATCAGTAATTACAGCAATGCGTTCTATTATAATAAAGCCGGTAATGGCTCACTGAGTTACAATACCAACCTGAGCAATGAGTTTGATTATACAGAAAATACGCAGGCGCTATACGGAAGTATAAGTAAGGATATTAAAAAATGGAAGTTTGAGGCGGGAATAAGGGGAGAATTAACTCAGACCAAAGGGTTTTCCTATACGCTCCGGCAAATCACAGTAAATAATTACCTGAAATTATTTCCTTCTTTACTTGTAAGTTACGAAGCAGGCGCCACAAACATATATTCCATTTCAGTTGGAAGGCGAATTAACCGTCCCTCGTTCTGGAATTTAAATCCGTTTAAGTCTTTGTTCACAGCATCTAGTTATGGTGAAGGAAATCCTTATCTCCAGCCAGAGTATAATACCAATGTGGAGCTTTCGCATACTTTAAGCGATGTTCTTACTACTTCTGTATTTTTCAATAAAACAGATAATGGTTTCGGCAGTGTAACAATGGCTGCTGCGGATACTAATCTGGTTTACACCCGGCCTTTAAACTTTATACATACAAAAAGAGTTGGGATATCGGAAAATATTTCTTTTAAGCCGATAGCACATTGGGAAAGTAATGAACTTATCAGCTTATATTACACCGATGCACAATCATCAATTTCTAACATCCGTGATTTGAAAGGGTTCGGTGCTTACTTTTCAAGCAGCAATAACATCTATTTCAATGCTGCTAAAACACTCGCTGCAGCAGTAAACTTCTGGTATCAGTTTCCGGAAGTAGATCATGTAGCAAAAGCAAGCAGGTATTACAAGTTAGATTTAGGTTTTAAAGCAAGTGTGGTTGATAAGAAATGGGATATTGCCGTTATTTTAAATGATGCATTTCGAAGCAGCGCATCTTCGGTATCCTATATTGTAAATGATATCCCTCAAAAGTTTACTAATTTTCAGATCAACCGCTATGTTCAGTTAAATCTCAATTACCATTTCGGCGCTGGTTTAACTGGCAATAGCAACAGAAGTACTGGTAATGAGGAAGAAAGAGGGCGTATTCATTAACAAATATTTTCGGTTGTGTTACCGTCTTTCGTATTTTCCCTCAACGGGTTGATTTTTAAATGTATTGAACCTGGGTTTTACAACCTTAATGCTTCGCTTAGACAGGTCGATGCTGGCATTTAGTTCAAATCCCAGCAGGATGATGAGTGAATTTAAATAAAGCCAGATCATTATAACGATCAGAGTGCCGATTGATCCGTAAACTTTATTATAAGTGCCAAAATTGTTAATATAGAAGCCAAATCCTACAAAAGTTAAAACGGCAAGAATAGTTGCCAGCCAGGAACCTGCACTGAAAAGTTTCCATTTTTTTGGATGAGCAGGGCCATAGCGATACAATATGGAGATGGTGAGAAAGTAAACGGCAATCAGGATAATCCACCGTACAACTCCGATTAAAAAAAGCCAGAAGGATGCCTTAAATTTTAATTCGCTTTTTAAGAATGCTATCACAAATTCGCCAATAGTGATAATGGCAAGGCCGAATAGCAAGGCGAAAACAATTAAAACTGTAAGGGTAAGAGCAACAAGCCTCCTTTTAAGCCAGGTACGCGATTCTCTTTGCAGTGAGGATTTATTAAAGGCCTGCATCAGGTTGTGTACCCCGTTTGTTGAGAAAAATAAAGCTGCCAGGAAACCAAACGATAAAAGTCCGCCGTTTTGATTTTTTACAATGTCCTCCAGCGTTGATCTAACTGTAATATATGCATTATGCGGTAAAGCAAGCGCAATCAGCGATAGTAACTGATCCTGGAAATTGTCTATGGGGATGTATGGGATTAAAGTGAAAATAAAAATGATTGCCGGAAAAATGGCCAGCATAAAGTTGTACGACAAAGACGATGCCCGGCTTACCAGCGAGTCCTTTGCAATTTCCTGGAAAAAGAAAGTACCAACGGTATAAAGGGGAAGGCTGAATCCGGGAAAAATGACTCTTTTAGTCCACTCAATAAATGACTGGTATAAATGTGTTCGTAATAATAACTTGTGGAGCCATTGCATACTGTTTATTCAAAATAATGCTTCAGTTTATCCTGAAAGCTCTTAGGAGGCAGGCAGGGTTTGTTGCGTTTGATATCAATAAAAGCAAGGGTAGTTTCTCCTTCGTTTATAAGCTGTTTATCTTCATTAAAAAGTTCGTACCGGAAATGAATTTTTACTCCGGGCATTTTCGCCAGTATTACTTTAATGGTGATTTCTTCGTCGTATAAGGCCGGTTTTAAGTATTTACATTTCATATCTAATACCGGCATCATTATTCCCGATTCTTCCATCCACCGATAGGTCATGCCCAGACTGCGAAGCATTTCTACTCTTCCTACTTCATAAAATTCGGCATAATTACCATAATACATATAGCCCATCTGGTCAGTTTCGCCGTATCTTACCCTGAGCTTCGTTTCGTGTATGTACATTATTTTTTTATGTTCATTCTGTTGAGTGCTGCCTGGAATTTTTTTGCATTTACGCGGTGCTCTGCTTCGCTAACTGCAAAATTATGATATCCGGAAAAATCCTCTTTGGCACACATATATAAAAAGTCATGTTTTTTATAGTTTAAAACTGCCTTTATTGCATTGATACTTGGCATCATAATAGGGCCCGGCGGAAGTCCGGTATTTTGATATGTATTATAGGGCGAGCTCACTCTTAAATGCTTGTTAAGCACTCTTCGTATGGTAAAATCTTTTGTTGCATAAATAACGGTAGGATCGGCCTGCAGCCGCACACCCTTTTTGTAACGATTCATATACAAGCCTGCTATGGTTGGCATTTCATCGTCGTGCAAAGCTTCTGCATCTACTATAGAAGCCAGAATGCTTACTTTAATAGGATTTAAGCCAATTTCATTCGCTTTTTGTTTTCGTTCTTCCGTCCAGAATTTTTGATATTCATCGTACATTCTTTTAAAAAACTGTTCTGCAGATAAATTCCAGTACATTTCATACGAATTCGGAATGAACATCGTATACACATTTTCTGTGTTAAAGCCATAATTGCTTACGAATGCAGAAGAATCAAGCAAATGAATAAGCGCTGTTGAATCCGCTTCAATTTTGGTTGAGATAAATTTTGCAAAATCTTCTTTTAACCGGATATTCTGAAAGCGTAATTTTACAGGCTCCTGATTTCCCGCTTTCAACATGTTTATAAGCCTTCTGTTGCTCATTCCAGCTGTTAACTTATACTTTCCCGGTTTAATACGATTGGTATAATCCATGTTTTCTGCCGACCAGATGAACGTTGTAGTATCTTTTACAATTTCTTTTTCTTTTATAGTTTTTACTACATCATCAAAACCAGATCCCGTGGGGATGTATAAATACTCCTGGTTATCTGTAACATTCGGGCCAAAATAGCGCAGGTAATACGTCAAGCCTGTTAATCCTAAAGCCAGTACGAGTATCAGAGCGCATGCAATCAGTATTTTAGTGGTCAGACTAAACCGCCCTCCCTTTTTCTCAGTCATTTTTGTTTTCCCGTTAAAGTTTTTTAAATTAATTATTAGTTCTTCTATAAGCAAGCAATCCGCCTTGCAGATTTTTCGTATTAACGTAGCCGGCCGCCTGAAGTATTTTCTGGGCTGTTGCACTTCGTAGTCCGCGCTGGCATACTACAATAATTTCTTCTGATTTTTCATAATCAAGATCTTCTAAAACAACCGGCAATTTACCCAAAGGGATATTTTTACCCCCTATATTAAAGGTATGGTATTCAAGTTCTTCACGAACATCCAGAATTGTTAATTTGCTTTTTAAATCTATTTTTTCTTTTAATTCTTTTGCTGAAATATTCATGGAGTTTCAACAGGTGGAGGATCGTTTGAAAGTATCAGGTCAACACGTGTGCCAATACTTACTTTTGTCAGAGAATCGCTTAAGGCAGGATATTGTTTAATCACTTTTGCTGAAGCAGAGTCGGTTAATGTGCCTTCATAAGTTACATTTCCTAGTTCAAGAGAAGAACCTCGCAAAGAAAACCTCGCTTCATCAAGCGGAAGGCCTATCAGGTTAGGAAGGTCTACTTCGCTTGCTCCCTTGCCGTCGCCTAAAACAAGATCAACCTTTGAGCCTTTTGGGATTTGCTGTCCTTTTTTTACCGGAACACCTCCAAACTGAACCTCGAGTACCCGATCCCGGGCAATGTCAGAAACGTAGGAAGTATCACCAAGTTTTAATCCGTAATTATTAAGAATCGCTTTTGCCTCAAGAAAAGTCAACGAAAGAATGTCCGGAAAACCTACATCAGGGGCATTGCTGGTGATAATAGTAAGGTAAATGGTACGGTGCTGTTTCACACTGGTATTTGGATCCGGGTCCTGCTCAATTACCAGGCCAGGCTCTTTATCCATTTGGTAAACAGAATCTACCTGGTATTGAAAACCCTGTTCTTCCAGCAATTGCACAGCTTCTTCAATGGATAAACCTTTAAGCTTTGGAACAGGAATACTATCGCCATGACGTGTATAAAAACGAAGGCTCATGAAAATTAACGTCACAAAAACGATAATTGATACCAGGGCTATCAGCAGGTTATTGCGGAACGTGGTGGTTCCTAAATAAGCAAAGAATTTATTCATTAATCTTTCAGGATACGCTTCAAAAATTTAAAAAGTCAAACTTACTTGAAAAATTAAGATTTTGGAAGTTTAATCGAAAAGGTCTTTATCATAAACTATATTTGGTGCAGGAATAGTTATGAAAAAAACAGTTGCCCTTATTACCGGAGGATTTACCGGCGAATCAGTGATTTCTTTAAAGAGTGCAGAATTTGTTTATGGCAATATCAGCAGGGAGAAATACGATGTGTACAAGATCATTATAACAGAAGAAAGCTGGTATTATGTAGATGAAAATGATTTTGAGCATCCGGTAAATAAAAATAACTTCAGTATCGCCCTAAATGACAGGACTGTAACATTCGACCTCGCTTTTATCATGCTTCATGGTTCTCCGGGCGAGGATGGAAAATTGCAAAGTTATTTCGATATGCTGGCAATACCTTATACCGGCTGCGACGCGTTAACCTCCGCTTTAACTATGAATAAAGGCTATACCAAAGCCATTGTTTCAGATATAGAAAATCTCCATGTCGCACGCTCTGTCCAGTTGTTTTTTAATACAGAAGATCCTGTAGGAAAAGTTGGATCAGCGTTGAAATTACCCTTATTTGTTAAAACCAATAATGGTGGAAGCAGTATTGGGATGAGTAAGGTGAAAACGCTGGACGAACTGCCCGAAGCTTTAGAAAAGGCATTTAAAGAAGATACGCAGGTGCTGGTAGAGGAATTTATAAGTGGTAGAGAATTTACGGTTGGTTTGTATCAGAGCAGGGAAGGAATAACCGTGCTGCCTGCAACTGAAGTGATCAGTTCAAAAGAGTTTTTTGATTTCGAAGCAAAATATACTCCCGGTGTAACCGAAGAAATTACTCCTGCCCGGATGAATGAAGAGGAAAGAAAAAGGGTAGAACAAATAGCAAAGGATGTATTTAAGAAATTAAATTGCAGGGGAATGGTTCGGATAGATTATTTCCTTGAAGCTGAAACAGGCAAATTTTATTTTGTAGAAATTAATACTATTCCGGGGCAAACTCCAACCAGCTTTATTCCTCAGCAGGTAAAAGCCGCAGGAATTGATATCAAAGATTTCTATAATGAATTAATAGAAGTGGCTTTGGATTAGTAGTAAGTATTAGTATCAAGTAGTAAGTATCAAGTAGTAAGTGTCAAGCAGATAGTTTCTGCTGTGTGCTTTCCGCTCAAATAGAATACTTCTCAATCATTTCTTCCGTAACCTTCATTCCTTTGCCTGTTTTTAAGTCTATAAGAACAAAGTCGAACCAACCGTCGCAACTTACTTTGCCTGTTTTCTTAAATTTGATATCAAATTCGGCACGACATCCTCTGTCGTTAAGAGTAACAATACCGGTAGTAACCAGGAAATAATCGCCTAAACCAAGCGGCCGTTTATAATCTACATACGCAGTTTTTACAACCCAGCCATATCCCAGTTCAAGAAATTTTTCCATCGGCATACCATAATAAGTCTCCATTTGCTCGTATCTGGCAGCAAGTACATAATCGAAGTAAATACTGTTATGTACATGGTTAAACATGTCAATATCGTCAGGCCGGACTTTAAATTCTGTTGTAAACTTGCTGTAGGTTTTATCAGTACTCATTATTTAATACTTTTAGACGCTGTAAAATTGGTATATTAAAAACAAATGAGAAATATTATTTTGTAATATGCCCTGGGGCTGAATTAAAAACTTTTGTTCGTTACGTTTTTAAATTCTACCTTTGCACTTCAATTAACAAAAATTTTTAATCGCTTTAATATTATTCAGGTAATGTATTTAAGTAAAGAAGTAAAAGCGGAGATTTTCGCTAAACATGGTAAAGGCGCTGCAGATACAGGCTCAGCCGAAGGACAGGTAGCATTATTTACTACTCGTATTGCACATTTAACAGGGCACTTAAAGAAAAATAAAAAAGATTTTTCAACCCAGTTATCTCTTCAGAAATTAGTTGGTAAACGCCGGGCATTATTAGCTTATTTATATAAGAAAGATATCAACAGATATCGTGCTATTATCAAAGCTTTAGAATTAAGAGATATCATCAAATAATTCTTAACAAAAAAAATCAAAGCCATCTCAATAGGGGATGGCTTTTTTGTTTTAAATTCGCACAAAACAAAGTCAATATAAAAACCAATGTGCTCGAAAGAGGAAAAGCACATTGTAATTAACAAACGATGAATTATAATTTAGTTACAAAATCATTCGATTTAGGCGATGGCCGGATGATCGAAATTGAAACCGGAAAACTTGCAAAGCAGGCAGACGGTTCGGTAGTTGTTAAAATGGGTGATACCATGCTTCTTGCTACCGTAGTAAGTTCAAAAGAAGCGAAAGAGGGAGTAGATTTTCTTCCTTTATCAGTAGATTACCAGGAAAAATACGCTGCAACGGGCCGCATACCCGGAGGTTTTTTACGCCGTGAAGCGCGTCTTTCAGATTATGAAGTATTAATCTCACGTTTAGTGGATCGTGCCTTGCGTCCAATGTTTCCTGAAGATTACCATGCCGATACCCAGGTAATGATTTCTTTGATTTCTGCCGATAAAAATATAATGCCCGATGCCTTAGCGGGTTTGGCCGCTTCTGCAGCACTGGCTGTTTCAGATATTCCGTTTAACGGGCCTATCTCTGAAGTTCGTGTGGCGAAAATTGACGGACAACTGGTAATCAATCCATACATGAATGACTTGGAGCGTGCTACATTAGAGTTTATTGTAGCAGGTTCTGAAAATGATATTGTGATGGTTGAAGGTGAGGCGAGTGAAATTTCTGAAGCTGAAATGGTAGAAGCAATTGAGTTTGCGCACAAGGCAATTAAAGTTCAGGTTCAGGTTCAGAAAGAATTAACTGCTGCAGTTGGTAAAACTGAAAAACGTGCTTATTCTCACGAAAACAGCAATCCCGAATTGAGAGAACGTGCTTTTGCAGAAACCTATCAGAAAGTGTATGATATAGCCAAATCAGGCTCTTCAAAACATGAACGTTCTGAAAAGTTCGCTGAGATACAAGATTTGTTTATTGCTTCGTTAGGTGAGGAAATCGATGATGTTACTAAGTTCTTGGCGAAAAAATATTTTCACGATGTGCAGTATGACGCCGTTCGTAACCTGATACTGGATGAGGGAATCCGTCTCGATGGCCGTGACGTTCGTACCGTTCGTCCTATCTGGAGCGAAGTAGGATATTTGCCTGCAGCACACGGTTCGGCTGTCTTTACCCGTGGCGAAACTCAGTCATTAACTACCGTTACCCTTGGAGCTAAAACAGATGAACAATTAATTGACGGAGCATTTATTAACGGCTACCAGAAATTTATTCTGCATTACAATTTTCCCGGATTCTCAACCGGCGAAGTTCGTCCGAACAGGGGAGCAGGCCGAAGAGAAATTGGTCACGGAAATTTGGCAATGCGTTCATTGAAACAGGTTTTACCTGCCGACGATCAAAACCCGTATACTATCCGTGTAGTTTCTGATATTCTTGAATCGAACGGCTCATCCTCAATGGCTACAGTTTGTGCAGGTACTTTAGCTTTAATGGATGCTGGTATCAAACTTAAAGCCCCGGTTTCTGGTATTGCAATGGGATTGATTACCGACGAAAAGACAGGAAAATACGCAGTCCTTTCAGATATTCTTGGAGATGAGGATCATTTGGGTGATATGGACTTTAAGGTAACCGGAACTGAAAATGGTATTGTAGCATGCCAGATGGATTTGAAAATAAACGGCTTACGCTGGGAGGTTTTAACAGCTGCTTTAGAACAGGCAAAAGAAGGGCGTCTTCATATTCTGAATGAAATGAAGAAAACCATCGCTCAACCACGCGAAGACTTTAAACCTCACGCACCGAGAATCATCGAAATGCGTATCGATAAAGAATTTATTGGCGCCGTTATTGGTCCCGGTGGAAAGATCATTCAGGAAATGCAGCGTGAAACAGGCGCAACTATCTCTATTGAAGAAAAAGATAACCAGGGTATCATCCAGATCTTTGCCGACAATAAAGAATCAATTGATAATGCTACCCGCAGAATCAAGGCGATTGTTGCAAAACCTGAAGTAGGAGAGGTTTACGAAGGTAAAGTGAAGTCAATTATGCCATTTGGGGCATTTGTTGAAATTATGCCTGGAAAAGATGGTTTGCTTCACATTTCAGAAATTGACTGGAAACGTTATGAAACCATGGAAGGTATCTTCAAAGTAGGAGACGAGGTAAGAGTTAAATTGCTTGATATTGATAAACAAGGGAAACTTAAATTATCAAGAAAAGCGTTGATTCCACGCCCTCCAAAACCTGAAGGCCAGCCAAAACCACAGGCCCAGGAAAATCCTCAACAGGAAAATCAATAAAAAATCAAGTCCCGCTTCGGCGGGATTTTTGTTTTATAACTGTTTTATTTTGGTTATATTGCATTAATACTTTGACATCATAATGAAAAAAACTTCCAAACCTGTTTTGCAGGAGCCTTTGCATGATTATGAAAAGGCCGAAATGGATCTTCTTAAAGCTGCTTTAAAACGTACGCACACAGAGCGCTTTGAAATGATGACAAAGCTGATGAAAATGAATGCTTTTTTTCGTAAGGCTGTAATTACTCATAAGCCTTTTCCGTCAGATAAGTAAGTATGGATGTTTTTGATGAAGAGCTTCTTTTGTTTTGGCAAATCCTAAATAAACATCAGATTAAGTATATTATGATTGGTGGGGTTGCAACAAACCTGCATGGTTACCAGCGTACAACGGAAGATATAGATATATGGCTGGAAGATACATTGATAAACAGGAAGAAGCTGCGTATTGCTTTTAAGGAATATGGATTGGGAGATTTTGAATCTCTTGAACGAATAGAATTTATAGCAGGCTGGACTTATTTTCATTTAAATAATGGAATAAGATTAGATATTATGACTGCTGTAAAAGGCCTTGAGGAATATTCATTTGATAATTGTTTACAACTTGCTTCAATTGCTAATATTTACGATATCAAAGTCCCTTTTTTGCATATCAACCAACTAATACAAGCCAAAAAAGCTGCCGCAAGACCAAAGGATGAAATCGATATTATAATGCTTGAAAAGATCCGGGAGATGCAGGGTAATGATAAAACAAACTGATTCACTCTTAACTCAATCTAAAAATCCTCGTATATTTGCGCATGAATCATCTCATCGCTCCCTCAGTTCTGGCAGCTGATTTTGCCAATCTCCAAAAAGATATCGAAGTAATAAATAACAGCGAGGCCGACTGGTTTCATATTGATATAATGGACGGCGTTTTTGTTCCTAATATTTCTTTCGGGTTCCCCGTGCTGGAAGCTATTGCCCGCCATGCTAAAAAGCCTTTGGATGTTCATTTGATGATTGTTGAGCCCGACCGTTACCTTGAACAATTTAAAAAAGTTGGTGCGGAGATAATTACGGTTCATTACGAAGCCTGTACTCATTTGCATCGCACAATTCAGGCTATAAAGGATTTAGGTTGTAAAGCAGGAGTTTCTTTAAATCCGCATACACCGGTTAGTGTACTCGAAAATATTATTCAGGATATTGACCTGGTTTTAATCATGTCTGTTAACCCAGGTTTTGGAGGGCAGAAATTTATAGAGCAGACCTACCAGAAAATCGCTCAGCTAAAGGCTCTTGCAGCCGGACGAAATGAAGGGTTATATATTGAAATAGATGGCGGAGTAAATGATAAAAACGCCTTAGCTTTATTAAAAGCAGGAGCTAATGTTTTGGTTGCTGGCAATTTCGTGTTTGCATCAGAATATCCGGCCGCTACTATATCTAAATTAAAACAACTGTCGCCATATACACTTAAGGCCTGATTGTTCTTAATGAAGTTTTTTTTGTCCATACTGCTGATGTTTTTTTCAGGCATTTGTATGGCTCAAAAAAGCAGCATTCTGGAAGGTAGAGTTTTTAATGAACAACACGAAACGCTGGATGGTGTAACAATTTCTGTCAATGACAAGGTATTTACCAGTACCGATCAATATGGTAAATACCGTATGAGATTAAGTTCAGGAAGCTTTAAACTTACTTTTAGCATTACAGGGTATATTACAAAAGCTGAAGAAGTTACAACTACTGCTGATGCTGTTATAGAAAAAAATATTGTTCTGCAGCGCTATATTAAGCCCCTGGATGAAATCGTAATTCAGACAAGTTCAGAGCCAAACAGAAACAGTATTGCTGTTGCAAGAGGGCTGATGAAATCGTTCCCTTCTGTTTCGCAGAATTTTGAATCAATATTAAAAACACTTCCTGGCGTTTCTACAAACAATGAATTAAGTGCTCAGTATTCTGTTCGCGGAGGAAATTTTGACGAAAATTTACTCTATCTGAATGATGTTGAGATGATACGGCCTTTATTACTCCGCAATGGCCAGCAGGAGGGGTTAAGTTTTATTAACCCCGATTTTGTAAGTCGGGCAAGTTTCTCCGGAGGTGGGTTTGCAGCTAAATACGGAGATAGAATGTCATCCGTACTGGATGTAAAATACCTTCGGCCAGATAGCACCGAAACTATCATTTCTGCCGGGTTGCTTGGTTTTTCCGCTACCTACAAGGCTTCACTTACATCCGGCTACCTTTTATTCGGGTTTAGGAAGAAGGAAAATGGAGGCTTACTTAAAACGCAGGAGGTTAAAGGAAGCTATCACCCCAATTTTTATGATTTACAACTCCTGTATAATCGCGATATCAATTCATCGCTGAATCTTTCTTTTTTTGGTAATCTGAATACAGGTAGTTTTAAGTTGATTCCTGCAAGCAGGGAAACTAAGTTTGGGACTTTAAATCAGTTGAAGAGCTTCAATGTAAATTTCAACGGCCAGGAACTGGATGCTTTCCGCTCTGTTGCGGCAAACGTTACGGCTCTTTATAAACCTTCCGAAAGGTTCAATATAAAATGGATGAGTTCTGTATTCAGTAATTCTGACCAGGAAAACCTTGATATTAAAGCGGATTACCTCTTTAATATTTCAGATAAACAGAAGCCGGATAGCGAACCTGAATTAATTCGGAAAAAGGGTTTTTATGCCGATTATGCCAATAACAGGCTAAATTCTTCTATCATCAGTTCAGAACTTAAAATATATCAGCAGTTAAAGCGGCTGTACATGGAATGGGGGCTGCGGTACCAGCGAAATCTGATTGATGACAGGCTTAACGAATATAACACTATTGATTCAGCAACGTATGCTTTTCCTTCTCCTGAATATCTTTCAGGGAATTCTGATACTATCAATACACTTAACTCAATTCAAACAAATATATATACTGCTTATTGGCAAAGCTTATTTAATTTATCACCAGCAGTTTCTTTTACAGGAGGATTAAGAGGGAATTATAATTCATTTACAAAACAGTTTTTAGTTAGTCCCAGGTTAAATTTTTTCTATACTCCTGCTGATAATTTTTCCTTACGTCTGGCGGCAGGAATTTATAGTCAGCCCCCTTTTTACAGGGAGTTTAGAAATTTCGATGGATCTATCAATCAGAATGCAAAAGCCCAACGCTCGTTTCATTTACTTGCCGGTGCCGATTATTCATTCAAATCCTGGAAAAAGCAGTTGAAATTCTCTTCTGAATTATATTATAAAAAGCTGTTTAATTTAATTCCTTATAAAATAGAAAACCTGCGGGTAAAATATTTCCCGGATCAACATTCTCGTGGATATGCAATGGGTGCCGATTTTAATTTAAGCGGAGAATTTGTGGAAGATCTGGAATCGGTTTTTCGCCTTTCACTGATGAAAACTTCAGAAGACATTGTGAATGACTTTAACTATACAACGATTAATGGAAACGCTGTAAGAACAGAACCAGGGTATTTAAAAAGGCCCACCGATCAGCGGCTTAATTTTTCCGCTTTTTTTCAGGATAAATTGCTTAACAGTCCTACCTATAAGGTGCACCTTAATATTTTGTACGGGTCGGCTTTGCCCGTTGGTCCACCGCAGGAAGAACGTTATAAAGATGTGTTTAAAATTCCTGCCTACCGCAGGGTTGATATCGGGTTTTCTAAAGATCTTTTGGAAAAATCGGGTAAAAACCGGTCCAGCTTGCTTTCATCTTATCTGAACTCCTTAATTATTTATGCAGAAATTTTTAACCTGCTGGATATAAATAATACCATTTCTTACCTGTGGATAAAGGATGTTGATAATAATCAGTACGCTATTCCTAATTATTTAACATCCCGTCAACTAAATTTAAGAATTATTGCAAAAATTAAATAGAAATAGGGAATTTATTAGAATTCTGTTATTTTTGACCAAACATAAAAATCCTAGTAAAAATGAAATGTAATTTTGGCGCAGGCCCTTGTATTTTACCTCAGGAAGTATTCAAACAAGCTTCTCAGGCTGTTCTTGATTTTAATGGAACCGGGTTGTCAATCCTGGAAATTTCACACAGAACACCAGAATTTGAAGCAGTTGTTGAAGAAACAGTTCGTTTAGTTAAAGAACTGTTGAATGTTCCTGAAGGATACTCGGTTATCTTGCTTCAGGGAGGTGCAAGTTTGCAATTCTCCATGGCTCCAATGAATCTTTTAGGTGAAGGTCAAACTGCAGCTTATCTTGATTCGGGAGTTTGGGCAAGTAAAGCAATGAAAGAAGCTAAATTTTTTGGCTCAGTAAATGTTGTTGCCTCATCCAAAGAAGCTAATTATACTTACATTCCTAAAGGATATGAAATTCCTGCTGATGCGGCTTATTTCCATTGTACATCAAATAATACGATTTACGGAACTCAACTTCATGAATTTCCAAAATCACCTGTTCCTGTTGTAAGCGATATGTCTTCAGACATTTTAAGCCGTCCCATCAATGTAGCTGATTTTGGTTTGATTTATGCCGGAGCTCAAAAAAATATGGGCCCTGCAGGCGTAACACTGGTTATTGTTAAAGATGAAATTTTAGGAAAGATTGATCGTAAGATTCCATCTATGCTTGATTATAAAGTTCAGATAGCTGGTGGTTCTATGTATAATACGCCTCCTGTTTATTCAATCTATGTTTCTATGCTTAATTTACGTTGGTTAAAAGCAAAAGGCGGCGTGGCAGAGATCTATAAAGAAAATCAGGCGAAAGCAAGGGCTTTATATGAAGAAATAGACAGAAACCCCTTGTTTAAAGGAACCTGTAAAGTTGAAGACCGTTCCATGATGAATGTTTGCTTTGTTATGGAAAACAAAGAACTGGAAAAACCATTCCTTCAGTTTGCACAGGAACGCGGTATGATCGGTATTAAGGGGCATCGTAGTGTAGGTGGTTTCAGAGCCTCTATTTACAATGCATTGCCAATTTCAAGTGTGCATCGTTTAATTGAAACCATGCAGGAGTTTGCAGATAATAATAAATAAAAGATCAAAAGCTATTAGCTTAAACCTAAAATTATAATCATGATTAAAATATTAGCTAATGACGGAATAGATGCTGTAGGTAAGGCTATGCTGGAAAAAGCAGGTTTTACTGTTGATACAGAGAATATTCCCCAGGATAAATTAAAAGACGCATTGTTGAATTACGATGCTATAACTGTACGCAGTGCAACTAAAGTTCGCAAAGATCTGATTGATGCCTGCCCAAATCTTAAATTAATTGGTCGTGGCGGAGTAGGAATGGACAACATCGATGTTGATTATGCTAGAAGTAAAGGACTTGCTGTAGTTAATACTCCCGCGTCTTCTTCTTTATCTGTTGCAGAGCTTGTTTTTGGGCATCTTTTTACCGGTGTTCGTTTCTTACAGGACTCTAACAGGAAAATGCCGGTTGAAGGGGCAACCAATTTTAACGGACTTAAAAAAGCTTACGCAAAAGGAGTTGAACTGAAAGGTAAGAAAATCGGTATCGTTGGTTTCGGCCGCATTGGTCGTGAAACGGCAAAGGTAGCCTTAGGTGTAGGGATGGAAGTTCTGGCTTACGACTTATATGACGTTCCTGCAGAACTTGAACTCGACCTTGCCAACGGCATCAAGGTAAAAATTCCGGTAAAAAAAGTGGAGTTTAACGAACTGATTACTGATGCTGATTTTATCAGTTTACACGTTCCTTTTCTTGATAAGCCTGTATTAGGAAGAACAGAATTTGAGCGCATGAAAAAAGGAGTAGGAGTTGTTAACTGTTCCCGTGGTGGTACTATTGACGAAGAAGCTTTGATTGAAGCGCTAAATTCAGGCCAGGTAGGTTTTGCAGGTATAGATGTATTTGAAAACGAACCTACTCCACGTCAGGATCTGCTTACCCATCCTAAAGTTTCTTTAACTCCTCATATTGGTGCTGCTACCAACGAGGCACAGGAACGCATAGGTGTAGAACTTGCCAATCTGATCATAGATCATTTTAATAAATAATAATTAATAAAAGTTAATTTTTAAAGTCCCTTCCGTTCGGTTGGGACTTTTTTTATGTCCTGCTTTTCGTATCATTTGAGTTATAAATTTTTAAAAACAGGAATACATTTCTAATTTAACCTTTCAATAAGCAATTAAATGGGGAAGAAACAAAATACAGAATTAAGCAGAAGGGCCTTTATAAAAAGCACTGCACTTCTTACAGCAGGTTTGGGTTTGGCCGGAACTGCAGCTTTTGCAAGTGACCCTTTTTTGGGGAAAGCAAAAAATAAACTGCCAAAGTGGAAAGGATTTAACCTCCTCGATTTCTTTTCTCCCGACCCTTCAAATTCCAGAAAAGCAACTCCTGAAGAATATTTTAAATGGATGTCTGACTGGGGATTTGATTTTGTTCGCATTCCCATAGCTTACCCGTATTATCTCAATTTCGACCGTTCCAGAAATATAAAACCGGAAGAGGTTTACCACATCGACGATCGGGCAGTAGATAAAATCGATCAACTTGTTTCCATTGCTCACAAATATAATATGCACGTGAGTTTGAACTTACACCGTGCTCCGGGATATTGTATCAATGCAGGTTTTCATGAACCGTATAATTTGTGGAAAGATCAGGCTGCCCTTGATGCTTTTTGTTTTCACTGGAATATGTGGGCTAAAAAGTATAAGAATGTATCATCCAAAAAAATAAGTTTTGACTTATTGAATGAGCCCAGTATGAGGGAGGATATGAATGATCAGCATTCGAGGGCAAGTACTGTTCCGGGAGAATTATACAGAAAGGTAGCTAAAGCTGCTTCAGAAGCTATCAGAAAGGAAAATCCGAACCGTTTGATAATAGCGGATGGGAATAATGTTGGCAGCTCTGTAATTCCTGAAATAATTGATTTGAACATCGCTCAAAGCTGCAGAGGGTACAATCCCGGTTTAATTTCTCATTACAAAGCGCCATGGGCCAATAAAGATGTGGAGCACATGCCGGAACCAAAATGGCCCGGACAAGTTGGGGATAAATATTTGAGTCGCCAGATGCTGGAAGAATACTATAAACCCTGGATTGAATTAGTAAAACAGGGAGTTGGCGTACATTGCGGAGAATGCGGTTGCTGGAACAAAACCCCTCACCCGGTTTTTCTTTCATGGTTTAATGATGTCCTCGATATTTTAACTTCAAACGGCATCGGCTTTGCAATCTGGGAATTTTCTGGTGATTTCGGTGTTCTTGATTCCGGTAGGGCAGATGTACAGTACGAAGACTGGTACGGACATAAACTTGACCGAAAGATGCTGAATTTATTGATGAAATATTAATGTTAAAGTATCAGGGCGTAAGTTCTTGCTTTGCCCTGACAGGCTTTTTAAATCTTGATAAACAATTTCCTTTTATACATCCAGTATAAAATCCAGAACTCTATTAATAGTACAACTCCGCCTGAAATGAGTGTAGTGTAAGCATTCCCGAGAATCTTATCAAAATTCTGACCGAAATGAGTAGAAAAGGAGCTGACAATAAATGAAGGTAACGTGTGGGCAATAACGTATGCCGCAATGGAATTTATACCAATTACCATAAGCGGGAAACTCCACTTTTGATAGTGCTTTGCATCGATCAGCCAGTAAAACAGGGCAAGAAGAAGGAAGCACCAGCCGCCACTGAAAATAGTCCAGGCGGGAGTCCAGATTCTTTTTACAATCGGGTTAATACCGGATATGTGAAGAATAAAGCCAAGCAGAAGCAAACTTGATCCGATAAGTATAAAGCGTTTTATCTTTTGATAAATATCAATTTGAGATTTTAATACATTACCTGCAAAAAGGCCGAGAATCATTGTTCCAAGCGTTGGAATAAAGCTTAGGGTTGAGTATCCGCCTTCGTTAAACATAAAAGTATGTTCCCTTGGAAAAAGATTTAAAAACCATTTATCAAAGGCCCATGCCAGATTGGTGTTTTTGTTCCAATGAGCCGCAAAGCCATTAAAATTATGTTCCCAGTTTGCAGTTACGCCTGCTGCTGAATAATTAAAAGAAGAATCCGGTAATGGATAAAGGGCAAAAGCAGCCCAGTAGGCTAACAGGATGCTGATCAGAGCAATTAGTTGAACCCTTTCTGAATAAAATCCAAGAATAAACAGAAAGGTATAGCCTAAGCCGATCTGGGTTAACGTGTCTTCAAATGTAAAATACGTTTGCTTTGCGTACATCGACCTCAGGAAAATTCCCAGGAGAATTAAAATCAGCGAACGAATAACCGCATGTTTAAAAAGTGACGGTTTATCAGCACCTCTGGCTAGTCGGCTGGCGAGCGAAAATGGCAGAGCTACACCAACAAGGAAAGTAAATGAGGGTTGAATAAGATCATGCAACGAGCACCCAAACCATTGAGCATGGTCCTGGTGAAAATACAGAAACCTCCAGAAGGAACTTTCGGGTAAAGCTTCTGAAATATTTCTGAAAGATAAAACCTCAGCCATCATCAACAGCATTACAAAGCCGCGATACGCATCTACGGAAACAATGCGTTTGGGTTTAAGGGCAGGATTGATGATGGGAGCGGAGGTAAGAGGTTCGGTTGCAGAATTCATAAATGAAATATACAAACGAAATCTGAAATTATTATTTCTATATTATTACAGATCAAAAACCTGTCCCTGTTCAGGCATTTCTACCGTGTAGCCTTCTTCTGCAAGATTTTTACCCAAACTATTCATGCTTTCCACTTCCCCGTGTACCAGGAATACTTTTTTCAGATGCTGTTTATCCTGTTGTTTAACCAGGTTCATCAGGTCAGTATGATCACCGTGGCCACTGAAAAGATCTGTTTGTTTAATGGTTGCATATACAGGAAGTTCGCGATCGCGAATGTGAACAATAGGATCGCCTCTTAATAAGCGGTTTCCAAGTGTTCCTTTTGCGCTGTACCCAATAAAAAGGATGGTACAGTAGTAATTCGAGATATTGTAAAAAAGATGGTCCTGGATACGGCCACCTTCAAGCATGCCGGCTGAAGAAACAATGATGCAAGGTTCAAAATAATTGGAAAGCTCCTTGCTCTCTTTCATATTCTGGGTATATTCCAGGTTATCAAATTCAAATTCGTCGCCTTTTTGGTGATAAAAATCCTGGGCATCTTCGCTCAGCAGGTAATGGTATTTCCTGAAAATATCGGTAGCATAATTAGCCAGCGGACTATCCACAAAAACCTTTACAGGCGGTAATTTTCCTTCAGTGAATATTTTATTCAGCGAATACACCAGTGCCTGCGTGCGGCCGATACTAAAAGCTGGAATAATAAGTCTTCCGGGATTTTTAATACATGCTTCTTTAATAGTTTCGGTTAAAACTTCTTCTACTGTTTTGCCGGTACTGTGAAATCGCCCGCCATAAGTAGATTCGCATACCAAAAAATCGACCTGTGGAAGAGCCTCCGGATCACAAAGTACGGGATAGTTTTTTCTGCCCACATCTCCGGTAAAAGCAATTTTTCGCTCCGTGCCTTTTTCATTAATAGTTAATACAACTGCGGCTGCTCCTAACAAATGGCCGATAGGAACAAATGTAAGTTCAACCTGTCCGTTCAGCCGGAACGGTTTATTGAAACCAATTGTTACAAATCGTTCCATCGTATCCATTACATGTTTTTGAAGAAATAATGGCTGAGGGCCTGATGTGTGTTTTCTTCTCCCGTTATGGCTCTTTCTTTGTTTACTTAAAAAGATATTTACCGAATCAAGCAGTAATAGTTCTGTTAAATCGGCAGTAGGGGGGGTAGCTAAAATTTGTCCTTCAAAACCCAGTCTTACCAGGGTAGGAAGATTGCCGGAATGATCAATATGAGCATGTGTTAAAATTACAACATCAATATCTGCAGGATCAAACGGAAATAACAGGTTATCTTCCAGCCGCGTTTCACGTTCGTAATCAAGGCCGCAATCCATAAGGATTTTATAATTATCAAGTTCTAAAAGATGCATGCTTCCGGTAACCTGTTTCGCTGCACCCCATATTGTTAATTTCATTTAATGTAGTTAGGTGTTAAGAAAGCGAGTAGCTCAAAACAGAAAGCTAAAAGCTATCGCCCGCAACTGAAAGCTTTTCTACGCTTCAAACTGCAAATTGCTTAAATAACGGTATAAGCCTTCCTCATTTTTCATCAGTTCGAGATGTGTTCCGATCTCAGAAATTTTTCCTTTTTCGAGCACGACGATTTTATCTGCTTCGCGGATTGTAGACAAGCGATGTGCGATAATGATGGAAGTCCGTTCTTTCATTAGTTCTTCCAGGGCTTCCTGAACCAGCCGTTCTGATTCACTGTCTAATGACGAAGTAGCTTCATCAAGGATTAAAATAGCAGGGTTTTTTAATAGTGCCCTGGCAATAGCAATGCGTTGACGCTGGCCCCCTGATAGTTTTACTCCACGTTCGCCGACTATGGTATCATAGCCTTCAGGAAATCCTAAAATAAAATTATGCGCATTGGCTCTTTTTGCCGCCTGCATTATATCTTCTTCTGATGCCTCCAGTTTTCCATAAGCGATATTTTCCCGTATCGTTCCTCCAAATAAAATCACGTCCTGCGGAACAATTGCTACCTGGTTACGGATATCAGTTAACGAATACAAGGAAGAAGGTTTTCCGTCAAATAACAGCTGCCCTTTTTCCGGATCGTAAAAGCGAAGGATTAAGGATGCGATAGTTGATTTTCCGGCGCCGCTTGAACCTACAATTGCTACTTTTTCGCCTGCTTTTGCCTCAAAAGATACGCCTTTCAACACGGTAATTTCTTTGCGGGAAGGATAGGCAAACTCAACATTTTCAAAAGCAAGATTTCCTTCTAAAACCTTTTGAGTTTTATTTTCTTCTGCTTTGATAGAAATAGGCTCGTTTTCTTCGCTCAGGATTTCTAAAACCCGTTCACTTGCGCCTACTGCTTTCTGAACGTTTGCATACAACTCAGGAAAGGTACCCATCGCAGCGCCAACAAATATGGAATATAAAATATAGGTTGTGAGGCTCCCTACAGAAAGATCGCCGTGAGCAACCAGGGTTGATCCGTACCAGATAACACCTACAATAGCGCCGAATAAACAAAAGATGATAAAAGAAGCAAAACCACCACGAAAAGTGGCTCCTCTTAAAGCGATTTGTACCACTTCTCTTAAGCTTTTATCGTACCTGTTAGCTTCATACGCTTCATTTACAAAAGCTTTTACATTGCTTATGCCTTGCAGGGTTTCTTCCACTACGGTATTCGATTCTGCCAGTTTATCCTGCGCTTGCCTTGAGATTTTCCGGATGTAACGGCCAAAGAATATAGCAGCAATAACCAATACCGGTAATATAGAAAGGTTAAACAGCGTCAGCTTGGGAGAAACAATTATTAAAAAAGCGATACCACCAATTAGTAAAACTACTTGTCTTACCAGTTCTGCCAACGTTGTGGTAAGTGTGTCCTGTATTTGCGATAAATCAGCAGAAATGCGGCTGTTTAATTCACCAACACGACGATTGGCAAAGAAATTCATGGGTAAAGTAATTAATTTGAAATAGGTATCACGACGAATATCAGCGAGTGATTTTTCTGCAACTTCAACAAATAGCCGAACCCGGAAAAAAGATACAAACGACTGCACAAAAAGAATAACAAACGATATTATTCCGATCATATTGATACTTGCGGGAATAAAAGGGAACTTTTGTTTACCCTGTGCGGCATCGATCATAGCACCAAGCAAAGACGGAAATGCAAGTCCGGTAAGGCTTGAAAGAAAAAGGAAAATCAGTCCGAGAATAAATTTAACCCTGTAGGGTTTCAGGTATGCCAGCAAGCCTGAAATCTTATTAATAGTTTCTGAATTTATTTTTGCTTTGGGTAGTTCTTCTGCTGCTGCTGTACTGCTGTTTAATCTGTTTCGGGCCATCTGAATCTTTCAAGTGCTTAAAGTAAAGCAATGCAAAAATAGGTTTTAGCGGATGAAAAATCGGCGAGGCGTATCAACTAAAGGTCAATTTTTGCGGATAATAAGAAAAACAACTGCGATAACAAGTACTGCAATGGTAACAATATATAAGGTTGGCGACGTGTTTTTATTCTCCATTTCGATTACTTCTTTCTGTAGTTTATCGTTCTGCGCCTGCAGTTTTGTTATGGTTTGCATGTATTTAGAAATTCTGCTTCCTGTTTCTTCTGCTTTTGTCTGTACTTCTTTTTTCTCCAGATCTTTATAATCAAGTAAAATTTTAAGCTCTTTAAATACAGCGTTGTCTGTTTGTACTATATCTCTTAAGATGTCGATCGACCGTTGCATATCTTTTTTTGTCTTCAGGCCAAAAATGCCGGTATGCATGGTAAGGCTTTCATCATACTGCCCGAATTTAGAACTTCTTGCTTCCAGCAGGCCGTTAACCTTTTTACGCTGTAGTTCGTAAGCGGAATTGTTTTGAGCCCCTGCTGTCAAATAAAAAGAACTAAATAAGAAAAGAAGTATAAAAATTCTCATTTTTAAATGATTTGAGATTGGAAATAAGCGTACAGACAGAAACCGCAGAAAAGGACTATTGTTTAAGAGTGAAACTCAATCCTCACAATATCATTCAGGTGCAAGCCCAGCAATCCGCTTGCGTTGCCTTTATTAATAGCAATTTCGAGGTAATTACTGATTCCGAATAAACAAAGTTTTTCTCCTTCGGGAACTTCATTGTAATGCCAGCTCAGCTGAGAGATTGATTCGTTTTTACGAAAGAAGAGTGTGAAGCTTCTGTTCTGCTGAACTTTTGTGAACAGCTCTTTCGAAATATTGGTAATTACATTTTGAAAAGAATCAATGTAAATCACGCTTCCGCGGATAATATCCTTTTCTATTACCGGCTGTAAATTCATTCGTTGTTCCAGCGAACTTACGGCAACACCAATATCGGTTAATTTTCCGCCAGTTGCCAGATGGCAGGCTGCTTTTGAAAAGATATCTGTTAAGGGAAAATGTAAAAATTTAAGATCCTGTAAAATATTGAGTTCAACAATTTCTTCCGGGTCATGCTCAAACATGAGCGAAAAGATACCGTTATCTGAACCTACAAAATAATGCTCCTTATACTTCAGTGCAATGTACCGCGTTTCTTCATTAAAAACAGAATCTATACCAATTAAATGAACAGAGCCTTTGGGGAAATAGGGGAACGCGTTTTTTAAAACGAAAGCGGCCTGAGGGATGTTAAATGCAGAAATATCGTGGGTTATATCAATAATATTAACGGTAGGTAAGAGGCTAATAATGCTTCCTTTAAGTGCAGCCTGGTAAAAATCTTTCGAACCGAGGTCAGTTGTTAAAGTGATTATTGCCATTAAATATTTAAATATTTATTATTAATCTTGCGATAGGATTTAATCCTGCAAATATTGAATTTTTAATTTCACAAAAAAAACTCAGAACTAAAAAAAGCAAAACTTGAACGAACTTAAATTAACCCTGGAACATTTTAATCCAGTAGTATTGTGGGGCCCGAATAACGAATTTTTTGAGATTATTAAAAAGCAGTTTCCTAAAATAAAAATCGTAGCCCGGGGTAATGAAGTAAAAGTACTTGGCGATGAGAGCGAACTAACTAATTTTACGCTCAAATTTCGGGAAATTCTTGCTCATATAGAAAAATATCAAAGTTTAAGCAGTAACGATCTGGAGCGTTTATTAGGTGCAAAAGTTTCTGCGGTTACTGAAAACGATACACCTGCCGAGAAAAGCAACAGTGGTGAGGCAATAGTATTTGGTCCTAATGGGATTGTAGTTAAAGCACGCACCGCAAATCAGCGACGCATGGTTGATAGTATAAATAAGAGTGATATTTTATTTGCTATCGGGCCTGCCGGAACCGGGAAAACATACACGGCAGTTGCGCTGGCTGTAAGAGCTTTGAAGAATAAAGAAATAAAGCGTATTATATTAACCAGGCCGGCGGTAGAGGCGGGAGAAAACCTGGGTTTTCTTCCGGGAGATTTAAAGGAAAAAATCGATCCGTACCTGCGCCCCTTATATGATGCACTGGATGATATGATCCCGGCAGAAAAATTAAAAGTTTACCTGGAGAACCGTACTATTGAAATTGCACCGTTGGCTTTTATGCGTGGCCGAACGCTTGATAACTGCTTTGTAATACTTGACGAGGCTCAGAACGCCACCGACATGCAGCTAAAGATGTTCCTGACACGGATGGGGCCTTCGGCAAAATTTATTGTTACCGGTGATGTAACTCAAATCGATCTTCCTAAAAAGCAGCAGTCGGGCTTACATACAGCTTTACGCATTTTGGCGGATATTAAGGGTATAGAAATTATTTATCTGAGCGGCGAGGATGTGGTTCGTCATAAACTGGTAAAACGAATTCTGGAAGCCTACGGAGATATACAGTAAATGAATGATTGAATGATAGGGGGATGGAATGATAGGGGATCCATAATTCTAAAATAACCAGTAATTAATAATTAAAAGGATAAAGAATTGAGAATTATAGAGTTTAAATAAGCTCCTCACTGTAATCAATCATTCAACTCTTCAAAATCAATAATTAACAATCGCATGTCTGCAATAAAAGAAACAAACTTCCATCTTCCTGGTCAAACCGCTTTTTATAAGGGAAAAGTAAGGGATGTTTATACCATTTCTGATAAATTTCTTGTGATGGTAGTAAGCGATCGTATTTCTGCATTTGACGTGGTTCTTCCAAAAGCCATTCCATATAAAGGTCAGGTATTGAACCAGATAGCAGCAAAATTTTTACTTGCTACCCAGGATATTGTTCCAAACTGGGTTCTTGATGTTCCGGATCCTTCTGTAACAATTGGTAAAATTTGTGAACCATTTAAGGTAGAAATGGTTATTAGAGGGTATCTGGCTGGTCATGCATGGCGTGAATACCGGGCCGGAAAGCGGGAAATTTGCGGTGTAAGGCTACCCGAAGGATTAAAAGAAAATGATCAGCTTCCTGAACCAATTATTACTCCGACCACAAAAGCAGCTGTAGGGCACGATGAAGATATTTCGAGGGAAGAGATACTAAATAGAGGTATTGTTTCTGAAGCGGATTATATACAGCTTGAAGGCTTTACCCGGGCCTTGTTTCAACGCGGAACAGAAATGGCTGCAGAACGGGGCTTAATTTTGGTTGATACAAAATACGAATTTGGAAAGGCAGAGGGTAAAATACATTTGATAGATGAGATTCATACCCCTGATTCTTCCAGGTATTTTTATAAAGAAGGTTACGACGAATTACAGAAGCGTGGGGAACCGCAGAAGCAACTTTCGAAAGAGTTTGTAAGACAATGGTTGATTGAAAACGGTTTCCAGGGAAAAGAAGATCAGGTTGTACCGGAAATGTCGGAAGAACTTGTGAAATCCATTTCAGAACGCTATATTGAACTTTATGAACATATTTCCGGTGAGGAATTCAGAAAAGCTGAAAACAGTGAAATTCTGTCGAGGGTTGAAAAAAATATTATTGAAAGTTTGAATCGATTAAATTGAATTAATTTTTTATTATTGTAAAAGAGTTACAAAAAACATAAGTCGAATATGAAATTCACGGTAGATAAGCACGAAAAATATGTTTTGATTAAGCTTAATGAATCAAAGCTAAACTCTCTCATGTCTCCTCAGTTAAAGTCAGAATTAATACTGATAAATACTGAAGGACAAAGAAACATCATCCTTGATCTTTCTGCCGTAAAATACACCGACTCTTCGGGTTTAAGCAGCCTTTTGGTCGGTCATCGTATCTGTAAAAATTCTGAGGGTAGTTTCATAATTACAGGTATAAATGATAACATTACACGCCTGATAACTATTTCTCAATTGGAAACTGTTTTAACTATTGTTCCTACCATAGAAGAAGCGGTTGACCTGGTTTTTATGGAAGAAATTGAGAAAGAATTAAAGAAAGAGGCAAAATAATTGCTACCTGAAATGCATGAAGTTCGAGGTGACAATTTTAGGGAGCAGTTCTGCTACGCCAATTTATAACAGAAATCCTACATCGCAACTTCTTAATCTTAACGACCATTATTTTTTAATCGACTGCGGAGAAGGTACTCAGCAGCAGCTGTTAAGAAATGGAATTAAAGCCCAGCGCATAGATTATATTTTTATAAGCCATCTTCATGGCGACCATTACCTTGGTTTGGTAGGATTATTATCTTCCCTGCACCTAAACGGCCGTACCAAGCCCATTACTATTTTTGCTCCGCCACCTTTAAAAGATATCATAGATATTCATTTTAAATATTCCGAAACCAACCTTCGTTATCCTATTATCTTTAAAGCTACTCAAAATCAGTTTTCAGAACTGATACTCGAAACCAATGATGTGAAAGTGGAAACAATTATCCTGGAGCACAGGATACCTTGTACAGGGTTTAAATTCAGCCAGAAAAAACGCTTAAGGAAAATCATCAAAGAAAAGGTTGAAGCATTAAAGATTCCTGTTGAATATATTCCAATGATAAAGCGGGGAATTGACTACCGCGATAAACAAGGCAAGGTGTATTCTGCAATGGAACTAACTACAGAGGCAGACGAACCTAAATCCTATGCCTATTGCTCAGATACGATAAATAACAGAAATTATCTGGATGTTATAAAAGGCGTAGATACTTTGTATCATGAAGCTACCTTTCTTCACGATATGCTTGACAGGGCGAAAGAAACCTTTCATACTACGGCTTTAGAAGCGGGTACAATAGCGCTGGAAGCCGGAGTTAAAAAATTGCTTATCGGACATTTCTCTGCCCGATATAAAGATCTGGAGCCTTTACTAACAGAAGTACGGTCTATATTTCCCTCTTCAGAACTGGCTATTGAAGGGCAAACTTTTGAAATTTAACTGTATTAATCTTTTTTACCGCCGAAAATTGAAAAGCTTACGTACCGTTTGGGGTTTGCTTTTAAATCGATCATCAGCTTATCCAGGTTTCCGGCCGCATTGGTAAGATTATTATATAATTTCTCATCGTTTAAGAGCTGGCCCAGAGAACCTTTTCCGCTATTGACCTTGTTTACGGCAATTTGTAAATCTTCTACCGCTTTATTGGCATTTTCAATCGTTTGTTTAAAGTTGGCGCTGGCAAAGTCGTTACTTATCTTATCCATATTAGACATGATAGAACTTATCTTTTCATTGTTGTTTTTTAAATTGCCGGTTATCGACTCCAGGTTTGAAAAGATAGAAGACAGTCGATTGCTTTCAGACCCAACCAGGTTATCCACCTTTTTTGTAGTGCCTTCAAGCGTTTGCATGGTATTGGCAATGCTGGCAAAACTTTGATTTACATTTTTTTGAAATTCGGGACTTAAGGTAGCGTTTAATGAAATGAGCAGTGAATCGAGCCTTCCGATTATCTTTTCAGCTTTCTTTTGTATGGGCTCTACCTGTTCCAACAGATTTTTTTCGATATTGGCATTCAATGTATCGCCATCTTTAGCATAATTTTTTCCGGCTCCTAATTCAAATACCACCGCTTTCCCGCCAAGCAGGTCGGTACTTTCTAATCTCGCAATTGTATTGGAGGGTATTTCATATTTCGGATCTACCTTGAATTGCGCCAGAATCTTACCGGAAGGAAGAAGTGTAAGCTGAGATACTCTTCCGATCTGAAACCCGTTTACAAGTACCGGTTTTGATACTGTTAAACCTTCTACACTTTCATATCGGGCGTAATATTCGTTCTCGCTCGAGAAAACGTCATTTCCCTTCAGAAAACTGTATCCTAATATCAATATTGTAATTGCTACAGCAGCCAGTATGCCAACTTTGGTTTCGTTCGTTATTTTCAAGGGATCTGTTTTTTTAATTTACCGGTAGCTATCGCTGTTCTACCTGTTTCTTATAGTTCTGAATTGCATTTAACAAACAATTCACAATTTCGTTTTGGCCATCGTCCGAGTTCATGTATTCTTCTTCCTGCGGATTGCTTATAAAACCGATTTCTGTTAAAACGGCTGGCATACCTGCCCTTGCCAATACTGCCAGACTTTGTTCTTTAATTCCCCTGTCAATCCTGCCGGTTTTTACATATTCATCCTGCATCAGCGTAGCCAGGCGAATGCTTTGCTCACGATAGGCATTTTTCATCAGCGAGAAAATGATAATACTTTCTGGATCTTTAGGGTCATAACCTTCGTAATTTTCCTTATAGTCTTTCTCTAACAGAATAGATGCATTTTCCCGTATCGCCATATCCTGCTCGTCAAGTCGGCCAAAACCGGAAACAAAGGTTTCAACCCCGCGGGTGGAAGTACTCTGCCGTGTATCATAGATGGGAACTTTGCGCCCTTTCGAATCTTTTCTATAGCCTGTAATAACCCTTTTAATCGGCATTGAGTTACAATGGATCGAAATAAAAAGATCCGCTTTCGCACGATTCGCAATTCCTATCCGTTCATACAAAGGAACAAAAATATCTTCATCACGCGTGTATATTACCTTTACGTCAGTGAAATTGCTTTCAATAGCTTTGCCTAAGCGTAAAGCAACCTGTAAAGCAACGTCTTTTTCTTTTGAGATCTGGCCTCTGGTTGCGCCGTCTTTTCCTCCGTGGCCTGCATCTATAACGATGGTCTTAATCTTATAAGGCGGTGCCGGAGATACGTTTGCAAACGATACCAGCGGAAGGATCAGCAATAAAGAGATTAAACAGTAAAACGATCTTTTCAATGGTATAATTTTCATTAATTTTGAAAACTTGCTTTTTGATACTGCAAAAATAATATTCATCATCAAATTTGGAATTTATAAAGAGCTTTTTTCTGAGATACGCAATGTTGATTCTTTTGTTACCATTAGGTTCAAATCTTTTGGCACAAGATACCGGAGTGAACAAAGAGTCGGAAGCTGATACCACAGATACATCTGGCATAGTAACTGATACCTTAAAGAAGACTTCTTCTACAGCCACAGGTTTAAATGCAGAAGTAAAATATAGTGCTGAGGATTCTATAAGAATTGACCGGAACAGCAATATTGTTTACCTATACGGGCAGGGACGGGTTTCATACGAAGGACTTGAACTGGATGCCGATTACATTAGCCTTGACCAGAAGAATAATACCATTTTTGCAAAAGGAAGGTTTGATCCTAAAACAAACCGTTACCACGGCAGACCGATTTTTAAACAGGGAAGCGAGCCTCCGGTTACAACAGATTCGCTTGTTTTTAATTTCAAAACCAAGAAAGGAAAGACATTTGGAACGTTTTCTGAAGTAGAAGGCGGATTTATCCAGGCGAAACAGTCAAAAAAGAATCCTTATAACGAAGTATCTCTGAAAGACGCCATTTATAGTACCTGTAATTTACCCCACCCACATTTCGGTATTCACATTACAAAAGGTATAGTAACCGAAAAAAATATTGTTACAGGTCCGGCTTACCTGGTAATTGAGGGTATTCCTTTTCCGGTAGGCGTTCCTTTTGGTTTCTTTCCAAAAGCAAATAAAAGAGCATCGGGAATTATGTTTCCCACATTTGGAGAGGAGGCTGCCCGTGGGTTTTTTATGCGCAACCTGGGCTATTATATAGGCTTAAACGATTATTGGGATGCAACAGTACAAGGGTCTCTGTATAGCAAAGGGTCGTATGAGGCTAATTTGCTGGCTCGTTACAGGAAAAATTATAAATACGACGGGAGTCTGAATTTCAGGTTTGCATCAACCAAACTTGCCAGTGCAATTGAAGGAACGGCGAGTAATAAAGCAAATAAGGATTTCAATTTACAATGGTCGCACAGCCAGCGGCAGGAAGCCAATCCCGGAACAACGTTTAGTGCCAGTGTAAACGTAGGAACAGGAGCGTATTTCTCCAATACAGGAGCAAACGGTACTTACAATATGGATCAGATAACCCGTAATTCAATGAGTTCCAGCATCAGTTACGGTAAAACGTTCGCCGATGGCAGGGTTAACTTCACTTCCAGTTTAAGCCACAGGCAGGATATCAGTGCAGGAACCATTGAATTGAATCTTCCGCAGTTCAATTTAGCCGTAAGTACTTTTAATCCCTTCGATTCAAAGAACCGGACGGGAGAACAGAAATGGTATCAAAAAATCTCGGTAGGGTATAATTTACTGGGAGATAATTCAATAAGTACGAAAGAAAGTGAATTATTCAAAAAAAGTAGTTTAAAAGATTTTGATACCCGGATTCAACATTCAATTCCGGTTAGTTTATCTTTAAACGCTTTGAAGTATTTTCAGGTTAGCTTGAGTGTCCCGTATAACGAAGACTGGTATTTTAAAACTATCCGTCAAACCTACAACAGTCGGACTCAGGAAACCGAAATTACCGATACTATACAGGGCTTCGCTCGTCTTTACCGCTATAGCTACAGTTCTTCTATTTCAACCAAATTGTACGGTATAAAGAATTTTAAACGCGGAAAACTGGCAGCTATTCGCCATGTAATTACTCCGAGCATTGGGTTTAGTTATACCCCTGATTTTGGGGGCAGTAGTTTCCCATTCACAAAAGAACTGAGGAACGAAACCGGTGTACTCGTGAGAGACAATTATGGGAACATTCGCAGGTATTCTATTTTTCAGGACGGTGGGATATCTTCAGGACGTTCAGGAAGCCTTACTTATTCGTTGGATAACAATATTGAAGGAAAGAAACGTCCGACAAACAACAGTAATTCTGATACAACCGCGAATCAATCCGGCAATTCTGATAAAATAGATATTCTGCAAGGACTTAGTTTTAGCGGGAGTTATAATTTTTTAGCAGATTCATTTAAGTTTTCTCCGATAAGTTTTTCCGGCCGGACTTCCTTTTTTAAGAAGAAATTAGGCCTTACCTTCAGTGGGATACTGAATCCTTATCAAACTAACTCGCAGGGTGTGGAAATCGATCGTCTCACCATTCCCCGCCTTACAAACTTTAATGTTTCTACAGACTTTAGCCTGAACTCCTCCGCTATTAGTTCGAGAGACAAAAACATTGAGAGTCAGCAGAACAAACAGAATATCACCGAACAGCAACGGGAACAACTGGATATGATAAATCGCGACCCCAATGCTTTTGTAGATTTTAATGTTCCCTGGAATATTTCAGCTTCGCTGAATTTTAATTATTCAAAACGAGTAGAATCAGAGTTTAACACCACAACAAATACCAGAACTGCAAGAAATGTAACTGATATTACCAGTACGGTTAGTTTAAGGGGAGATTTAAGCGTTACGCCTAAATGGAAGGTTCAATACAATACCAACTACGATATTCAGCGAAATGAGTTCAGTTTTACTAACTTTTCCATCTATCGTGATCTCCATTGCTGGGATCTTTCAATTAACTGGGTGCCTTTTGGAAGATATAAAAGTTACAGTGTAGACCTTCGGGTTCGTGCTAATATTTTACAGGATTTAAAACTTAGCAAGCGTCGGGATTATTATAATAACTTTTGATACATGTTAGCCGAAATTATTACCATAGGAGATGAGATCCTGATCGGGCAGATTGTGGATACGAATTCTGCCTGGATAGCCCGGCAGTTAAACAATATTGGCATCCGCGTTAAACAGATAACTTCTGCCTCAGATGATCGTTCTCATATCCTTGACTCTCTTAAAGCTGCTTCGCAAAGGGCTGATATTATCCTTATTACCGGCGGCTTAGGGCCTACAAAGGATGATATTACTAAAAAAACTTTGGCGGAATATTTTGGAGTAGGTTTTAAAAGAGATGATGCAACCCTTGAAAATGTAAAAGGAATTTTTAAGCGGTACAAGGCACCTTTACTTGAAACCAACCTGCAACAGGCAGACGTTCCTGAAAACTGCCAGGTTCTGTTAAATAAAAATGGCACTGCTCCCGGAATGTGGTTTGATAACCAGGATACAATATATGTGTCTATGCCGGGTGTACCTTTTGAAATGATGTATTTAATGGAGGAGGAAGTGATTCCGCGTTTAAAGCAGCGATTTCAATTACCTGCCATCATTCATCATACTATTTTAACTGCAGGAATTGGTGAGTCGTTTCTGGCAAACAAGATTGCGCTGATAGAGGATTCACTCCCTCCATATATTAAATTGGCCTATCTTCCAAAATTGGGCCAGGTACGCTTACGACTAAGCGGATACGGAGGAAACGAAAGTAAATTAAGGGAAGAAATTGCTTTGTATGCAGCAAAGATAACTGACGAAGTAGGTGAATTCATTATTGCGAGTGAAGATAAGCCAATTGAAAAAGTCGTCCTTGACGCGATGCAGGGTGCAGGTTTATCTTTAGCTGTCGCGGAAAGTTGTACAGGGGGGTATATTTCTCATCTTATTACCCAGCACCCGGGTAGCAGTACGGTATATCTCGGAGGGGCAGTTACTTATTCAAATGAGTTAAAAATGAAAGTGCTGGGCGTGTCTGAAGATACCCTGGAAAACTTTGGAGCAGTAAGCGAAGAAACGGTCAGAGAAATGGCGACCGGGGCTGTAAAAAATTTTGATTCAGACTATTCAATAGCCATAAGCGGTATAGCCGGACCCGATGGAGGGACGCAAGAAAAACCGGTAGGCACTGTCTGGATAGCAGCAGCAAATAGAAACAGAGTGGTAACGAAAAGATTTCAGTTTGGAAATCGTCGTACACAAAATATTGAACGTGGAGCAATCAGCGCTCTTACCATGCTCTATAATTTACTTCGCCAAGAACAGGCATTTTAACAAAAAGCGTTATTTTTGCTCACAATAAATCAATTTTTATCTATGGCTCAATATAAATTAGTGCTACCGAAAATGGGCGAAAGTGTTGCCGAAGCTACTGTTACAAAATGGCTGAAGCAACCCGGCGATTTGATCGAAGCAGATGATGCAGTATTGGAAATAGCCACAGATAAAGTTGATTCTGAAGTGCCATCGCCGGTTAGCGGGAAACTGGTTAAGCATTTATTTAATGAAAATGAAGTTGCCCAGGTAGGCGATGTAATTGCGTTAATCGAAATTGAAGGAGAAAATGAAGAAACCCCATCAGGGGTAGCAGATACAAAGGAATCGCTAAAAGAAAAGCAGGAAGAAGATCGGGTAATTCCGGGTATTGAGCAAATTGCACAGCGTGAGCAGACAGCAGGGGCTTCAGTTGATCTAAAGAATACTTCCCGGTTTTATTCTCCCCTCGTAAAAAGTATCGCCGCTGAAGAAGGTATTTCGCCTCAAGAGCTCGACAACATCAAAGGAACCGGTGCAGAAGGAAGGGTAACTAAACAGGATATTCTGGATTATGTCAACAATCAGGCTAAGAAAACAGCTTCTGCTAGCCGAGATTTGACAGAACAAAGAAGTAGTGAAACTATAAATAATGTTTCAAAACCCGCTGCATCAATTACGGGTGGAGATGAGATTATAGAAATGGACCGGATGCGGAAGATCATTGCCGACCACATGGTAATGAGCAAGCAGGTTGCTCCGCACGTTACTTCTGTTGTTGAAGCGGATGTAACCAATATTGTTAAGTGGCGTGATAAGATAAAAACGGCATTTGAAAAGCGTGAAGGCCAGAAAATTACCTTTACGCCAATTTTTATTGAAGCCGTAACCCGGGCTTTAAAAGATTTTCCAATGGTGAATGTGTCGGTTAATGGTTCTCAGATCATTAAAAAGCGGGATATTAATATTGGCATTGCAGCTGCCCTTCCCACAGGAAATCTGATCGTACCGGTTATTCGCAATGCAGATCAGTTAAATATCGTCGGTTTAACCAAAACTGTGAATGATCTTGCCAACAGGGCCCGTACCAATAAACTGCAGCCTGATGAAGTTAAAGACGGAACTTTTACCATCACTAATATCGGCTCGTTCGGCAATATTATCGGAACTCCTATTATTAACCAGCCACAGGTAGCGATCCTGGCTATCGGTACCATCAAAAAGAAACCAGCGGTTATAGAAACAGAAGCGGGTGATGTTATTGCGATCAGGCACATGATGTTCCTGTCGCTTTCATACGACCACCGGGTGGTTGACGGAGCATTAGGAGGAACATTTTTACGCCGGATTGCTGACTATATGGAAGCCTGGGATATTAACCAGGAAGTATAACTTATGTGACCCAATGAGCAAATTATAAACGTATGAATTTGCCTAAGAAAATACTTGCTCGGCAGCATGAAATAACTTCTGCTTTTTTGCACGAACTGGATAAGCATTTATCAGATGTTGTGGAAGGGCGTACTATCGAGATGTTTGAAATACGCGACTTCGCCGATATTCTGCATATTCATCCAACGCATCTCAGTAACACCATTAAACTAACTACAGGTAAAGCTCCCTGCTATTTTTTCGAAGAAAAGCTTACAGCCATAGCAAGGGCAATGCTGGAAGAAAATAACACGACTATAGCAGAAATTGCTACCCTGCTTACTTTTGATCCTTCTAACTTTACCAAATTCTTTAAGCGGTTCACGGGTAAAACTCCAAAACAATACCGGGAACAGTTTCAGATGGAGAAATACAGTAAAAAAACTGAAACAGTCACCATTTAAACTGAAACACTCACCAGAATTCGGTTAAAAACAGCCGCTACTTTTGGGCATGATTTTAACTGATAAAAATATGACTCAACGTAAGATTGCTTTAATTACAGGCGGAAGCCGTGGCCTTGGCAGAAATGCGGCATTACAATTAGCAGATAAAGGTATAGATGTAATTATTACCTATCGTGCCGAAAAAGACAAAGCGCTGGAAGTGGTTTCTGAAATTAAAGCGAAAGGGCAACAGGCACTGGCAATACAGTTGGATGTGGCCGATACAGCTTCTTTCGACAATTTTTTTAATACGCTGTCTGAAAAACTAAAGGAGGTTTGGGATACTGATAAATTTAATTACCTGATAAATAATGCCGGTATTGATGCTGCTTCTTTAATTTCGCAAACATCCGAAGAAGCTTTCGACAGCCTTTTTAATGTACATTTTAAAGGCGTCTATTTTTTAACTCAGAAAGCATTACCACTGCTTGCAGACTCAGGCCGTATTATTAATATATCTACAGGCCTTACCCGCTTTACCACCCTGGGATATGCAGCTTACGCTTCGATGAAAGGGGCTATAGAAGTTTTTACAAAATATCTTGCCAAAGAGGTAGGCAGCAGAGGGATTACCGCCAATGTTGTTGCTCCGGGAATAATAGAAACAGATTTTACCAGATCGGCATTTGAATCTCATGCTAATTTAAACGAATACATGTCGGCACAAACAGCATTGGGCCGGGTAGGGCAACCGGAAGATATCGGGGGAGTAATTGCGTTTTTATGTTCAGAAGATGCACGCTGGGTAAATGCTCAACGAATTGAAGCCTCAGGAGGAATGTTTTTGTAATATTCAATCTTCTGATCTCTCAGGTTTAAAACACAAAAAGAAAGCATCACTGGTTATTTTTTATTAATATCACAAAAATTTCCTTTGATGCTTACTTTAATACTCGATTTGGATAACACCATTTATCCCGTCAGCTCAATAGCGGATGAATTATTCTCGCCCTTGTTTAGTTTACTGGCAGATTCACGATTTAAGTTAGAACATTCTGTTATTGATGATGCCAAACAGGATATTATGCGGATACCTTTTCAAAAAGTATCTGCAAAGTATAATTTTCCACACCAACTAACAGAAGAAGCAATGACATTGCTTCGCAATGCTGTTTTCGAAAAGAAGATGACCTATTATGACGATTATAACTTTATTCGTGAATTAAAGGCAAGAAAGTTTCTACTGACTACTGGTTTTCTGAAACTCCAGCAAAGCAAAATTAAATGTTTGGGTATTGAAAGTGATTTTGAAGAAATCTGTATAGTGGATCCGGACAGGAGCAGTGATACTAAGAAAGACATAATGGAGCGGCTTATTGATAAATACAGGTTCAATCCGGAAGATATTCTTGTGGTAGGAGATGACCCCGAATCTGAAATAAAAGCCGCCAGCGAATTGGGACTTAAAAGTTTTCTTCTTGATAAAACAGGCCGTTATGATGACATAAAAACAGCAACATTTAAAGGTAAAAGTTTAGAAGAAGTAGGATTTATTTTAAAAGCATAGAGTAAGGGTAAAACCGGAAATATCACATTCTAAGGAAATTCGATATATTTATAGACTGTTAATGTGGAAGTTTAACGAATTGCCGGTTTATAAAAAGAAATCCGGGTACCTGGAATATGGAATGCCCGTTATCCTGGTCCTGAGTGCCACCGTAATAAAATTTTATGCTTTCGCCGGTTTAGGCTCTAAAATTCCATATACACTTTATCTGACTGCCATTCTTTTGTGCGCCATTTATAGCGGGCTTCGTTCTGCTGTACTCGCGTTAATTCTTGCTTGCATTGTTTCCGTTATCATCCTCTTTAACCCTGATCTTTTTCTTTTTATACCTCATCATTCCTATTCTATCAGTGTTTTAATTGCTTTAACAAGTATCATGCTGCTGTTAATTGCAAAAGCTCAGTTAAATAGTTTAAAATACATCCGGGAAAAGGAAGAGTATTTCAGGTTTCTGGCCGAATCGGTACCTGATAAGGTTTGGACTGCAGATATTAATGGCAAGGCAAATTACTATAATAAAGAATGGTTTGTATTTACGGGTGTAAATACAACAGACGAGTTAAGGAATTCGATCTGGACACTTATTCACCCGGATGATCGGGGATCTGTTAGAAAGGCTTATGAAAATAATATACATCAGGGGCTTAGTTATGAAATGGAGCTCCGGCTGCGTGACGGCAATGGTGTTTACCGATGGCATCTAAGTCGCACTAAACCCATGCGGGATAATAAAGGCAATATCCGGCTTTGGATTGGAACCTGTACCGATACTCATGATCAGAAACAGGTTTCGGAGATAACAGCAAGGAATGAAAAATATTTTCGCTTTCTGGCCGATAATGCACCGCTTTTCATCTGGCAAACGGATTGCCAGGGTGTTGTAAATTATATCAGTAACCAATGGGAAACTTACTCGGGCCTTAAGGTAGAAGACAGTTATGGGGCTGGGTGGAGAGCATCCATTCATCCTGATGATTCCGGGTTACAGAAACAGCAATATCAGCAATGCTTGCAAACGAGATCTCCTTATCGTGCTAAGTTCAGGCTTAAAAGAAGTGATGGCGAATATCGCTGGTTTCTTTCAATCGGTCAGCCTTTTTTTGAAGATGAGTTAGGTTATCTGGGTACACTTACAGATATAACCGAGCAGGAAATGGCGCAACAGCATAGCGCTTCGCAGCTCAAAAAAATGGACGAGTTCGTAAGTATGGCAAGCCATGAGCTGAAAACTCCGTTAACAAGTATTAAGTTGTATCTGCAGATTTTAGGGCAGAAAGATGACCAGCAGGGTTTTATCAATAAAAGCATCGATCAGTTAAAAAAACTGGAAAGTTTAATCGCAGAACTGCTTGATGTTTCTAAAATATCTGCGGGGAAATTAATCTATAATCTTACTTATTTTGATTTTGGTGCCATGCTCAAAGAAAGTGTAGAAGTAATGCAGCATTCAACAAGCAGCCATATCATCGAAATAAAAAATGCTGTTTCTGTTACATTTCAAGGCGATAAATATCGGCTGGAGCAGGTAATGACCAATGTGCTTTCCAATGCAATTAAATATTCTCCCGGCAGTAATTCTATCCTTGTAGATTCTTTCATAGAAAGTGATTTCATTGTTGTAACAGTTCAGGATTTTGGTATTGGTATTGAAAAAGAAAACCTGGATAAAATATTTGACCGCTTTTACAGGATTGATTCAACAGCAATGAAATACGAAGGCTTAGGTCTCGGTTTGTATATTGTTTCCGAAATTCTTACCCGGCATCATGGTTACTTCTGGATGGAAAGTGAGCCCGGTAAAGGATCTGTCTTTTACTTTAAGCTGCCGATAACAAGCAGATGAATTGGCTTAGGGGTACATTCAGCTTTATTCTTTCTGGTTTTCTTAGTTCTGCCCCTGAAAAAATTACTAGGTTCTCCTGCTGACATAGGATTGTCATTATAGCTTTTTTCTTTGCGACAAAAGCAAAAAATGGAAAAGTTTAATTTGTCAAAGGCGTACAAAAGTTATTATTCGGCGAAAAACGAACCGGAACTGGTTCAAGTTGAGGCAGCGCAATTTCTATCTGTTAGGGGTAAGGGAGATCCTTCAGAAAAAATATTCGAACTCAAAATTAAGGCATTATATTCTATCGCCTATGCAGTTAAATTTATTTTAAAAGCCAGAGAAAGCGATTTTATTGTTGCAAAACTGGAGGCTTTGTGGTGGTTTGATGAAGAAAAGTATAAGGAAATAACAATAACAGAAGCAGCCTTAAAAGTACCGAGGGCAGAATGGGAGTACCGGCTGTTAATAAGAATGCCCGATTTTGTTACCAGGGAAGATATTGAAAATGCAATTGAAACGGTTTTCTGGAAAAAGAAAATGCTGCTTGCAAGGGAAGTTGAATTGTTTAGCATGAATGAAGGAAAATCGGTTCAGATGCTCCACACTGGCCCTTTTAATAAAGAAGTGGAAACACTTGCAAAAATGAATGAGTTTATGCAAAAACATAAACTCATGAAGAGTGGGCTTCACCACGAGATTTATTTGTCTGATTTTGCTAAAACCGCTCCGGGTAAACTAAAAACAATATTGAGGGAACCTATCAAATAAAAAGAAGGCAGATGTCGGATTTTACTTATTTTAGAAGCATTAATAAGTAGTCTGCTTGTATGGATCAGAAAATTGACGAAGATATTGTTTTTAAGAATGCAACACCGGAAGAGATTCAGGGCGAGGAACGTGTGTTTGAGAGTTGCAGGTTTTTAAATTGTGATCTTGCTTATGCTGAGCTTTCATATCAGTTGTTTATAAATTGCGAATTTGATAATTGCAACTTATCACTGACTAAAATCGCAAATTCAGGATTTCAAAATGTCAGTTTCCGCAATTGTAAAATCACAGGTGTAAATTTTAGTTCCTGCAAAGATTTTTCCTTTTCTGTTTATTTCGAAAAATGCCTTCTTAATTATACCATATTCCATAAAAAGAAATTAAAGGGAACGAAATTTATAGAATCCTCTTTAACAGAGGCTGATTTTACCGAAGCAGATCTTACCAATGCGGTTTTTAAAAAATGCGACCTGAACAGAACGATATTCAGCCGTACCGTGCTTAAAGGTGCCGATTTTATTACGGCTTATAACTTTAATATAGATCCTGAAAATAATACACTGGCAAAAGCGAAATTCCATTCTGATAGTCTTGCCGGCCTTTTGTTCAAGTACAATATTATTATAGAAAACGATTTCAATTAAATAAATTCACTCTGCTCTTAAATGGAAACGCATCTCATACCTTTTAGTGGTACCAAATTATGTAAGGCAAAACAGGTAAAGAAAAACATTTATCAAATTACCATGGATAATGTTTTTATTGGCTATATACGAAAGGAGCAAAGCGGCTGGATGCTCGAGGAATATTCAAAAGAAGAACTTACAGCTGAAAATGTACAGTTAATCGGAGACCAGATTGACCAGCTGGACTGGAGACTTACACAATATTGATGCAAGAAACTTTTACAGTGTTATACTAAAATTTTCATTCATGTATATTCCTAAGAATTTTTTAATGGCTGACAAGGAAGAAATAGTTTCCTTTATGAAAAAATTCAGCTTTGCTTCTATTATTACAGTTAAAGATGATTCTCCTGTAGCTACACATTTGCCTTTTATTATTACTACGAAGAACGATCAGGTTGTTTTAACTTCTCATTTTGCAAAAGCGAATGAACAATGGAAAGAAATTACAGATAATCAAAATCTCATAATTTTCGCGGAGCCTCATGCCTATATCTCACCATCAAACTATGAAAAGGAGTTAAATGTTCCAACCTGGAATTATATTGCTGTTCATGCTTACGGAAAGGCGAGGCTGATTACCGAACCCCAACAAATGCTGGCAGTTCTTGAACATACTATTACCACTTATGAAGCAGGATACAAACAACAATGGGATAGCTTGCCTGAAGATTATAAGTTGAAAATGTTAAAGGGAATAGTCGCTTTCGAGATTGTTGTAACGGATTTACAGGGGAAGAAAAAACTCAGCCAGAATAAAACGGAAAGTGAACGGCTACGGGTAATAGAGAGCCTCAAACACAGTACCAATGGAAACGAGCGCCTGATAGCTGACTATATGAAAGAGAATTTAGTGAATAAAGAATAAACAAATGCTTCTAAACCAGCTTATTTACTTCTGAAAAGTTGTTGACTTCCTATGCAATTTGCATTAGGTGGGCATGGCGCATAAATAATTGTTACCCTGTCTTTTTCGGGGTTAAAGGAAAGCTTTACCGCATACCTGCCGTCGTTGCTTGCTTGTACAAGTTCGCCCGGCTGTGCCAAGGAATAATCAGCTTTATGAAAACTTTTTAAGTTGAAGAAAATTAAACTGTCGCCGTTGATTTTATAATTACCTGTTGTTCTGGAAAGATATCCCAGAAGGTTTCGTGTGTCCGAGTCTAAAACTTTACCATCAATTTCAACATTGCCGTCGTTCTTAAAATTGTATTCAGCATGGTAAATGGAATTAGAGTTCCATTCATTTTCACGATACCATTTACCCGAAAGAGTAGTATTCAGATCGGTGTATTTTTCGTTTTTTTTTGCATGCGCCGAATGTTATACCAATCAGAGAGCCAAGGAATATAAGAGATCTTTTCATTTTTAGGTGTGGTTGTTATACTAAGTACGCTCCGCTTTCAGATAACGCTACAGGATTTTAATTTTTATACCTCCGGACGTCTTGCTGTATAACTTTTTAAAAGATATATTCTTGTTTGAAGAGATTAATGGCTTGATTTCAGCATAGGAAATAATCTTCTGATTTCATCATCTTTCGGTTGATTGCCATATTCACAAATTTCAAATGCTTCTGCGTTTTTAATTTGCGAAGCTTTTTCTTTACCATACCATTTTTCAAGTGATTTCCTAACCTCGGGAGTGATCTTTACCGCCCGTGTTTCTGCAAGCCAGTTTTCGCGTTCTTGCTTTTCTTCAGGCACATTTTGTAAATAATGGCCTATCCAGGGTAACCACTCATACATTTGCGATTCATGGGCATCCATTGCATGTATTTTTTGTTTAAATACCTTATCAATATCAATAGCAATATCAGGCCGGAAAGGATTCGGACGTTGAAAAAAATCCTGGAAATACAGAAATACCGGGTTCTTTTTTAAAGGAGGAGCGTCGGAAGCAATATTGGGTACGGCAACCATATAAGCAGCATCCTGTACAAGTACACCTGTGTAGCGATGGTCGGGATGATAATCGTTGGGACGCGGCGCAATTACAATATCCGCATTCCAGTCACGAATTTTTTTAATAAGCTGCAAGCGTACATCCAGTGTAGGTAATAATTGTCCGTCGTGATTGTCCAGCACATCGTATGTTACTCCAAATCTTTTTCCGGCTTCCTGTGCTTCTGCAAGTCTTCTTCTGGCTAAAGCACTTCCTTTTTCAGTTTGGTGGCCCGCATCCCCATTGGTTACTGAAACAAATTTTACAGCATAGCCCATTGACGAAAAAAGCGCCGCGGTTCCTCCGCCATCCTGGTCGCAATCATCCGGATGAGCACCAATCATGATTACACGTATTTTTTTATTTTCTGACTGAGCATTAGTTGTTAATATATTAATGCATAAAAGCACGAGTACAGGAATAAGCTTGTTAATGAAATTTTTATTCATGATCCACTGTAAATATGATACAATATAAATTACATTTTTCATCAGACAAAATAGTCGCATGAAATAGCTTTGCTGTTTGCTGAAAACATCATTTTTTTACTGTTACATTTGCGAAATAATTAAAATGTATGCGATTTTCAGTTTTAATAGTATTCTCTCTTTTAGCCTGCTTAGATTCTTATTCACAAACGGCTGTTACTACATCCGAAATTAAAGGTCATATTAATTTTCTTAGTTCCGATAAAAATAAAGGCCGTTACCCCGGAACCAAAGAAAATAAGCGGGTAGTCAGGTATATAGCGAAAGACTTCAGAAAATCGGGAATTAAACCTCTTGAAAAGGGTTATTTACAGGAGTTTACAGCTAAACTCAGGGTAAAAAAAGGAGTTATTGATACTCCGTTTGTTGAAACATATAATGTTGTTGGAGTTATAGAAGGTAGCGACCCGCTTTTAAGCAAAGAATATATTGTACTGGGCGCTCATTATGACCATTTGGGTATGGGAGGAGCTTCATCTAAAAAACCGGATACAACGGCCATCCATCACGGCGCCGATGACAACGCCAGCGGAACCGCGGCCCTGCTGGAAATAGGAGAGAAGCTTGCCGCGAACAAAGAGCTGCTTAAACGCAGTATTATATTAATTGCCTTTGGGGCAGAAGAGCAGGGACTTTTAGGGTCAAGATACTTTACAGAGCATTCATTGGTTCCGCTTTCTCAGATTAAGCTGATGATCAATATGGATATGGTAGGACGGCTAAATGATCAGCAGCAGATATTTATGGGTGGAGCAGGTACTTTTTCGGGCGGTGTTGATCTGATGAACAACCTGGGGAAAGAGTTTGGATTGAATCCGGTTGTTCATGCCGGTTCTGTAGGTGGTTCTGATCATGTGTCTTTTTACCGGAAAAACGTTTCTGTAATAGGTTTACATACTGGCGGCCATCCGCAGTACCATACTCCCGAAGATGTTGCTGGTTTAATAAATGTACAGGGTGAAAAACAGGTGTGCGATTATATATATAAGGCGCTTTTTACCATTGCTAACCGTAATGAGCCTATCAGTTTTATTAAACAGGATTAGTATTTGGGGATAAAACTGTAACTAAAAATTGACAAGCTAAAGAATTCAAACTATAACCGCCGGTAAGTTTTTGTAGTATATTTATGTTCAATATATAAACCTAAACTAACCTGTTCATGCTTAAATCGGTATCGGCAATTCTGTTGCTTTTTCTGTCAGCTTTTACAAGCTCGGGACAAGAAAAATTAGACTCTATTTTACCAGTAAGAGGATTTTGTATTGTTGCTCCCCGATCTGAACGCTTGCCTCAGTTTATTGATTTTATTAATAAGGAACTGGGTCCACGCAAGGTGAATACACTTATTTTGCGTGTTGATTTTAATTACCGGTTTAAATCTCACCCTGAATTAAGAGACAGTAATGCGCTCTCTAAAAGGGATGTGAAAAAGATTGTTGAAGCCTGCGCTAAAAATAAAATTAAAGTTATACCGCAAATAAATCTTCTTGGACATCAGTCGTGGGCAGAAACTGTTTATAATTTACTTCGCGTATATCCTCAATTTGATGAAACACCTCATGTAAAAATGCCTGCAAAATACACATGGCCTAACGAGGATAAGTTATATTGCAAAAGTTATTGTCCTCTTCATCCGGAAGTACATAAAGTTGTTTTTGATTTAATGGACGAGATTTGTGATGTATTTGAAACAGATGCATTTCATGCTGGTATGGACGAAGTTTTTTATATCGGCGATGAAAAGTGCCCCAGATGCCAGGGGCGTGACAAAGCAGAATTGTTTGCCGGAGAAGTTAGTGCAATCCGTAATCACCTGGCTCTTTCTAACCGGAAATTATGGATATGGGGCGATCGGTTGATTGATGGCAAAACGACCGGGTTAGGCGAGTGGGAAGCAAGTTTTAATAACACTTATCGGGCGGTAGATTTGATTCCGAAAGATGTGATGATCTGCGATTGGCATTATGAACGACCTGATAAAACTCCTGTTTATTTTGCGGTAAAAGGATTAAATGTTGCTGCTTGTCCGTGGAGAAAACCAGAGGTAGCTATTGCCCAGTTGAACGATATGTTGAATTCCCGTAAAGAATCTTCAGAGCAAATAAAAAATCGTATGCAGGGAGTAATCCAGACGGTATGGTCAGACAGCGGAAGATTTCTTGATGGCTTCTACAATAATAAAAAAGATGACAAAGGCGGTGATGAAACAGAGTGGAACTGTTTCAGGAAGCTCTTTGATGAGATAAACAAGTTGAATTGATCCTGTGCGATACAAGATCAGCTTCCTGAAAATAGCTAATGTAAAAACAGTGGCCCCCAGCCACTGTTTTTTGTTAAACTTTTACTTTTTTCCAGTTACCTTTTTTAAATAGGATATACCCTGCAATGGTTATGGAGGTTTCGGTAACCGGAATGGCTACAAAAACACCTTGAGGGCCCAGCTCAAAATGTCGGGCTAACAGGTATGCTAATGGAATTTGAAAAAGCCAGAAGCCACAGAAGTTGATCCAGGTGGGCGTCCAGGTATCTCCGGCACCGTTAAAGGTATTAATAAGCACCATTCCTATACCATAAAAAATATAACCCAGGCTCATAATGTGTATTGCCTGTACTGCTATTTCTTTCACATGTTCATTATTTGTGAAGAAAGAAACAAACAGGTCTGCTCCTGCAAATGAGATTATGGTAACAAAGGCCATAAAAGAAACATTATAAAAGGCAGTCTGGATAACTGCTTTTTCCGCTCTTTGTAAAAGTCCCGCACCCATGTTTTGTCCTACCATGGTAGAAGCAGCATTGCTTAATCCCCAAGCCGGGAGCATAAAAAACATCAGTAAACGTAAAGCCGTCTGGTATCCGGCTGAACCGTTATCCCCTCCGGTTGTTGCAACTAATTGAGCGAGGAATATCCAACTGCATGAAGCTATTACAAATTGAAATACACCGGGAGCGGCAATTTTAATTAAGGCATTAATTTGATTCCAGTCGGGCGAGAAATAGGTGAGTTTCATCTTTAAAGTACTCTTTCCGTTAAACAAATGATATGCCTGGTAAACCACACCCGAAGCACGGCCAATAGTAGTGGCCATCGCCGCACCGGTAAGCCCAAAAGCGGGGATAAAACCAAAACCATTTATAAGAAGCGGACAAAGTAAGATGTTGATAATATTAGCAATCCATAAACTTTTCATTGCCATAGCCGCATTTCCTGCTCCTCTGAAAATTCCGTTTATTAAAAACAGCAGCATAATTAATAGGCTGCTTCCCATCATAATCCGGATGTAGGGAGTGCCGTATTGCACTGATTCGGGTGAAGCACCCATTAATTCCAGAATTTTTGCAGCAAAAATAAAACCTATAATACCAATGATGATGTTTATGGTAATAGCAATTAATAAACATTGTACGCCTGCTTTAGCTGCTGCTATTGGATCTTTTTCTCCGACCCTTCGGGCAACAACAGCAGTGGCAGCCATGCTGATTCCAATTGCCAGCGAATAAATAATTGTTAAAACAGATTCTGTTAATCCTACTGTTTGAATAGCATAGCTGCTGTTATGGAGATGGCCGACAAAATAGAGATCAACCAGGGCAAATACAGATTCCATAACCATTTCGAGCATCATCGGAATGGCAAGTAATATTACTCCCTTCCTGATACTTCCCTTTGTGTAATCAATTTCCTTTCCTCCGAGTGATTCCTTTATTGCTGAATAAAAAGCCGATAGCTTGTCTGTAAATAATTTAGACTGCGTCATGTTTGAAAAATAAAAATGTGAGAAATAAGCAGATTTACTTAGTATGTCTGCTGTGTGGGTTTTAAAAGAAGTATTTGCCCTAATGTACAGGGAGGACAGCTATCACTATCATGGTTCGTAAACTAAGGGCGCTAATATAGAACAAAAATTCTTTTAAAGAGGGAAAGAAAAAGCAATTGTGAAATAATCTGTGTATTTGTATAGTTATAAATTATCCTCTTTCACCAATTTGTACAGCATTTCTTCATTTGTTATCCTGATACTTTTACCTGTAGTTATGATAAGTTTATCATGAACAAAATCATTCATTACTTTAAAAAGTGTTTCATAAGAAGCGGCGGCAAATGAAGCCAGGTCCTGGCGGGTAAGTTCAATGTCAATAAAGCCTGTTTCAGTTAGGCCAAACTGAGTTTTTAATGTAATAAGCGATTGTGCAATACGTGCCTTTACCGACATGTGCGCCAGATTACGCATTCTTTTTTCTGATTCCTGCAGTTCGTTAGCAAAAAAACGCATCAGTTTATACGTGAGGTTTGTATTAACCTGGAGGGTAGTTTCAAAAAAATCAGTTTCTAAATAACATATTACTGAAGGTTCTATTGCAGTAGCAGTAACCGGGTAAACAGGGTTATCACCAAGGCCGGTATGTCCTACAATATCACCCCGTTTGGCAAATCGTATAATCAGCTCTTTTTCTCTGTCCCATTTTTTATGCACCTTGACACTTCCTTTATAAACAAAAAAGATTCCATTTACCGGATCGCCTTCTCTGAAGAGCTGCTGTCCTTTCTTTACAAGAAAATTTTTCTTGTGTACACCAATTGCAGGTAGCCATTCCTTTAAACTGTATTGACATAAAAAACAGCTTTGTAGGTCGCACAGCTTGTCAGATTCTTTCATCTTTTAAATCAATTTTCAGAGGCCAATGTTAAATAAATATTGGTTTCTATTTAACAGATTGCTATTAATTGTTGGAGGTTCGGTTTGTATAAATCCTTGCGAAAACAATATAAATTTTAAATTTTATTGTTATAAAAGTCATTAAAATATTATTAAAACAATAGTTTTCTTTTAAATAATTTTAATATTTTGTAATTTCGCGACCTCAAAAACAAGCCGGCTCAACACACTCACGGCATTAAAGTAAATATGAAAAATCCTACATACAAAAGCGGAATTCCAATTTCTCCTACCTTAAATTCTATAGAGAATGCTGAAGATGACTCTAAGAAAGATTTTTTCTTAAAAAAGAGGCTTCTTCAAATTTCTTTTTTTGCGATTATCGTAGCTGCCGCTATAAGTGTTATAGCGAAGGTTCTGGTTTCCCTGATCAATCTGGTGACCAATATTTCGTTTTATGGTTCATTTGATTTAGGATTTCATAGTCCAGCTGATAATCATTTAGGTTACTGGGTAATTCTTATTCCTGTAATCGGAGGCGTTATAGTGGGTTTTATGGCGTTGTACGGTTCAAAAGCTATAAGGGGACATGGTATTCCGGAGGCGATGGAACAGATCCTTGTCAATCAAAGCAGGATTAAGCCTTCAATCACTTTTTTAAAACCTTTATCTTCTGCAATCGCTATCGGAACAGGTGGACCTTTTGGTGCAGAAGGACCCATCATTGCAACAGGCGGGGCGTTGGGTTCTACATTGGGCCAATTATTTAAAATTACTTCCAACGAACGGAAAATTATTTTGGCTGCAGGTGCTACAGCAGGTATGTCGGCCATATTTGGTACTCCCATTGCGGCAGTTTTTTTAGCTATTGAACTTTTGTTGTTTGAGTTTTCTCCGCGGGCAATATTGCCTGTTGCACTTGCCTGCATAACGGGAGCAGCGGGACACCATTTATTATTTGAGACAGGGCCGGTATTTCCTATGCCGGATTTGGCAACACCTTCTAATCTGGCTTTAGCTATTTATAGTTTTATAGGAATTTTAGTAGGGTTTCTGTCGCTTGGAATAACTAAAATCGTCTATTATATTGAGGATGCTTTTGAAAAAATTCCGGTTCATTGGATGTGGTGGCCTGCAATAGGAGGCCTTGGAGTAGGTATTGTAGGATACTTTGCTCCCCATACTTTGGGTGTGGGTTATGATAACATTACCGGTATTTTATCAGGAAACCTTTCTTTAACCTTAGTATTAAGTTTATTCTTTTTTAAGTTTTTATCCTGGGCTATTGCGCTGGGCAGCGGTACGTCAGGTGGTACACTAGCGCCTTTATTGACAATAGGTGGTGCCGGAGGGGCTATTATTGGTACAATAATAAACAGTATTTTTCCGGATTCGGGAATAACGATTCCGATGGCGGCATTGATAGGAATGTCATCCATGTTCGCCGGTGCATCCCGTGCATACCTTACCAGTATTACTTTTGCACTGGAAGCTACTATGCAATCACATGCCATACTTCCATTGCTTGGCGCTTGTACTGCGTCTTACCTGGTATCGTTTTTCTTTATGGAAAATACGATAATGACAGAAAAAATTGCCCGCAGAGGAATAAATACTCCCGTTTCCTACGAGCCGGATATTCTTTCAAAGCTTACTGTATCTGATGTAATAAAAGAGGATGCGCTGGTACTGAGTTCAGAAAATACGGTTCAGGAAGTAAGAGATTTCCTTGAAAACAATCCACAATCAGAAAATCATTTTCTGGTGGTTGATAATCAGGAAGCCTTTATGGGAATTTTAAGTATAGCAGATATTTATAATAAAAATCAGCAGGCAGATTTGCCTGTTTCATCGCTGGTAAAGAAAACTTCTTTGTCAGTAAGATCCAGCGATAACCTGGCACGGGCGGTAGAACTGATGGCCCTTACAGAAGAAGAACTTGTTCCGGTAACCTCCTCATCAAAAAAGAATACAGTAACCGGAGTTTTAACCTATAAAGATATTATAACGGCTTATAAGCACCGACTACGTGAAGACCAGGAAGCCGTAGCAAACCTGTCTTTAAGAAGACAGCGGATAAAAGTATTAATACAGGGAAGAAGACTGATTAAAATGGGTCGAAGCTAATTGACAGAGGCGATGTTAATGCAGATATCTTCTCTTTAGTGTTACTACTTTAAATTTTACCGTGTCATAAATAAGACCTGTAATCAGGCATGCGGCACCCAGCAGCAGGCTGTACATGCCTGTAACCAGGTAAGTATAGCCGCCAACAAGGCATCCTGTAAAAAAGAAAGCAATAATTGCCATTCGTAATTTTATAGATGATTTAAGTTTTTTAGTTTGTTCAGGTTTTTTATAAAAGAATAATTGGGATAGTTCTATTCCCAAATCAGTAAATAAACCGGTTAAATGAGTGGTTCTAACAACAGAATTTGAGATACTGGTAACTAGCGCATTCTGCAATCCCATGGCGAAAAGCAGGCCGCAGGCAACAAAGCTTGCATGTTTTAAAATGGCTTTATGATCTAAAAGAGCTATTGAAATTAAAATAAGTATTTCTATAGTCACTGGTATTACATTTATCCATCTTGGGTTCTTCATCTGAATCCATTCAATAATTGTATTTGACATAAATGCTCCCAGAAAAAAAGAAAAGATATAGGACATGAAGACTAAGGCATTATTAAATTCCGCTTTAATAACCTCATCAGCAAAAAAGGCAAAATGCCCGGTTACATTCGTTGTTAATGTTTGTACTGCAAAAAATCCCGAGACATTTACGATACCTGCTACAAAAGAAAGAAGTGAAGCTAACTTAAGGTTATGTAAAAATGTTCTGCTTTTACCCCTGTGCCTGAACATATATTATAATTGAGAAAAGTAATCAAAGTTAGAAGAGTTTTAAAACTGCACAAATAGTAGCAGCAATTCTCTGAACTTTATTACAGTTACAGAAGCTACCGTTTATTTTTTACCATCGCTTTTATTAAACATCCATTTTAACCTTCTTATTTCCTATTGTACATAAGATTGGAACTCTTGTACAGTAGTTAGAAATAGCGGCTTTTTATAATTGCTTTCCAAACCAATTATAAATATGCTAAAGAATTTTATTTCAAAGGATGCAATCCTTTACCATTGGCAATACAGGAAATTGCTCAATGCAGAACGCCCTTTTTTTCCACCCGGAAATACGAATGTGGGCTGTAGCTATTCACAGTTAAGAGATCTTGGTTTAAGTCTGCATCCGCTATTTTAAGTAGTCAAGCTGTATAAATCTGCATAAATATGAATATCAGAAATCTAATAATTACTATGAATAAAGTTTTACTGAGAAGGGTAATAAAGAGAGTGCCGTTAGGTGCGTTGTTATTAGCCCTTATTTTAAATGTGAATTATTTATATGCGCAACAGCCGCATGTAATAACCGGTAAAGTATCAGATCAGCAGGGCTTGCCTCTTCCGGGAGTTTCTGTAGCGGTAAAAGGAACTGCTGTTCAGTCTGCTTCGGACGCCGACGGAGTTTACAAAATCAGTTTACCTGCAGCAGAAGGAACACTAATATTCTCTTACATCGGAATGAAAACCCGTGAAATTGAGGTGAAGGCGGGCCAGGCTACAATTAATGTAACACTACAGTCAAGTTCAACCGATTTACAGGAAGTAGTAGTTGTAGGTTACGGAACTACCAAAAAGAGCGATCTGACCGGTTCTGTGGCTTCTCTTAAAGGCAACCAGTTAAACAGGACTCCCGCAGGTAATGTTGACCAGCTCTTGCAGGGAAAAATTCCGGGATTACAGGTAGTTGCTCCTTCCGGCCGGCCGGGCGCAGGAGTAACGGTAAGAATCCGCGGAGCCAATTCTTTAAACGGCGATAACAGTCCACTGGTAGTTGTTGATGGTTTTCCATGGGGTTCTGCAGGAGGGCTGAAACAAATTAATCCGGAAGATATAGAGTCTATAGAAGTGCTTAAAGACGCTTCTTCGGCGGCTATTTATGGGTCACGTGGAGCAAACGGAGTAATTATGATAACGACCCGTAAAGGAAAAGCCGGGCAGGCCAGAATTAATTTCAGCACCTTGCAAACAGTTTCAACCTTAGCTAATAAACTTGATCTGTGGCGAAATCCGGTAGAAGAGGCTACAATTTCAAATGAGGCCGCAATCAATGGAGGAACAGATCCGATATATGTTGGAAGAGTAAGAGAAGGGACTTATTTTCCATCTATTGCAGAACTCCGTGGATTAGATCCTGATAAGCCGCAATGGGCATATAATACAGACTGGGCAGATCTTGTTTTAAGAAACCCTGTTTCGCATAGCTATACGCTTTCTGCAGATGGCGGCAACGAAAATACCAAGTACTCCATTTCCGGTAACTACTATAACGAAGAAGGACTTGCAATTAAAAACTATTTCAACAAATACAATGCACGGTTAAGCTTAGACCAAAAGCTTACCAAACATATTACAGCCGGAACAAACGTTTTAATTACTCATACTAAAAATAACGGGTTGCAGCTTTCGGATTTTGTAGGCCGTTCCAGAATATTTCCGGCAATTGATCCTGTTACAGGAGCCTATTTCAGAACCGGAGCCCAGGATTTTGGTAACCCTGTTGCATGGGCTAACGAAGTTTTAGATGCTACTAAAACCCTTGATCTGATGGGCTCGCTGTATGCCAATATCGAGATTACTCCATGGTTACAGTTCAGGTCGCAGCTTAGCAGTAAATACGGAAGTTCGATTTATGACCGCTATGATCCCAGAAATATTACTTCTACAGGTAATCTTTTCAACGGACAGGGCCAGATCAATAACTGGTCAAACAATCAGTTAATAAACGAAAACTGGTTTACTGTAACAAAAAGCTTTGGAACTGATCACAGCATTAATGCAGTTGCAGGTTATACTACCGAGTCAAATGTTATCCGTACAAGCAACCTTACCGGGCGTAACTTTGTAAATGATAACCTGCAGAATGAGCAGCTTTCCGGAGCAGTTCAGCAGTTTGTGAATAATGACCTTACACGCACAGCTTTAAATTCATGGTTGGGACGTATAAATTATACATTTAAAAACCGCTATCTTTTTACACTTACAGGAAGAGCTGACGGTTCTTCAAAGTTCGGTGCAAATAATAAATGGGCATTTTTCCCTTCGGGAGCTTTTGCCTGGAAAGTGAACGAAGAGGGTTTTTTACAGTCAGTAAAAAATATATCTGAATTGAAGTTAAGAGCCAGCTATGGTGTAACCGGAAACCAGGGAATTCAGCCATATCAAACGTTAGATCGCTTAGGTTCTTCAAGGTACTGGAACGGTTCGGCTTTCGTAACAGGTTATGGTCCGGGGCTTGATCTGGGTAAGAACCAGCAGGGGCTGAGTATTTTCGGAGGCCTTGCCAATCAGAGTTTGAAATGGGAAACCACACGTTCGCTGGATCTTGGGTTTGATCTGGGACTTTATAATCAGCGTTATACACTTACTTTCGACTATTATACCAAGAGAACCTACGATCTTTTGAGAGAGCGGAATATTAATCCATCTTCCGGATACGGCCGCCAGTGGGTGAACGACGGAACTATTGATAATAAGGGTGTTGAGTTAGGATTAAATGCCGACATTTTAAGAGGAGCAGTGGAATGGAGCGTAGGAGGAAATATCGGTGTAAACCGTAACAAGGTGGTAGCCATGGGTGAATTAGGGCAGATTCTGGACCCTTACTATATTGAGCGGGTGCGCCAGGCAGTAACTTCTTATACAGTAGGGCAACCGTTATATGCTATGTATGGTTATAAAACCGACGGGATTATACAAACAGAAGCAGAAGGGCTGGAAGCCGGTTTAACAGGCGAAATGGCTCAGCCGGGAGAAATAAAGTATGTCGATCTGAATGGCGACGGGGTAGTAGATCCGAACGACCGTACTATTATCGGTAATCCAAATCCTGATTTTATTTACAGTTTTAATACCTCCTTAAAATATAAAAGATTCGATCTTGCCGCTCAGTTTTACGGAGTTCAGGGAAATGACGTATTTAACCTGCAAAAATTTTCTCCGAGTGCCCAGCTGCAAAGATGGACTCCGGATAATCCAAGTAATGAATATCCACGGGTAAATTCAAACAGAGGATACTGGGCATCCGACTGGTTTATTCAGGACGGGTCTTTCTTAAGAATCCAGAACGTAACTGTAGGCTATAACCTGAAACAAGGGTTAATTAAGGGCGTGAAAAATGTGCGTCTCTATTTCTCAGGAAATAACCTTTACACCTTCACAAAATTCCCTGCAGGTTCAGATCCTGAAGTAAGTGCTAACGGCGTATTCGAAGGAACCTATCCGAAAACAAGAGCTTTTTCACTGGGATTGAATGTAGGATTTTAACAATAAACTGAATGATTATGAAATACAAAAGATATATATATACTTCCCTGATTTGTGGAGCCTTATTTAGCAGCTGTGCCAAACTGGAGGAAGTTCCGTACGGGGAATCATCAACCGCTAATTTTTATAAAACGGAAGCAGATGCGAACGCTGCAATAGTGTATGCCTACGCAATCCTTCCGGAGGTAGGTTATTATTCACGGGGATATTATGTTATTACCGAAGAACCTACTGAAAACCTGACTCAGAAATCAGACGCCGGTGCAGATCAGTTTGAGTTTGATGAATTGCGCTCAACAGCTAATAATTCCTTTTTAAATGTTATCTGGAGCTACATGTATGTTGCAGTAACCAGGGCGAACTCGGTAATAAGCTACGTTCCGAATGTAACAATGGCAGAGGCAGGAAAAAATCAGATTGTTGGGGAAGGATATTTTTTACGAGCACTAAATTACTTCAACCTGGTTCGGTTGTTTGGCGAAGTTCCTTTAAGATTAGAGCCAATCACCTCATCCGATCAGCTTCCTGCTGCCAAAGCTTCTCTTAACGACATTTACAATTTAATAATCAGCGATCTGCAAAAGGCTGAGGAGTTAATGGGAACAGATAAAAGAGAGGGTCGTGCTAATAAAGTCGCGGCACAGGCACTTTTGTCAAAAGTGTACCTCTTTCTTGCTTCTGCTAAAAGTTCAGGCTCACCGGGTTACGACTTTGTAAGCAATTCTGATGAAATGTATGCAAATGCAAAAACCTACGCAGGCAAAGTCATTAACGGGCAATCAGTGTATGGTTTTACAGATAACTTATTAGATATCTGGGATATCAGTAAATATAAAAATGCAGGCAATGTTACCGAACATATTTTCGATGCAGCGGTTGATCGTTCGGGCGAGCAGGAAGGAAACTTTTCCAAGCTTCCGCTGATGTTTATACCCTACGTTGGAAGCGGATTTGATATGACGCTGCCAGACGGCACTATTTGTAAAGCCGGATGGAACCATTTTCAAACTGAACCCGGAATTTATAACAGTTACGCCAGTAACGACAAAAGAAAGACCGATCTGATCGTTTCGTCAGTAAAAGATCCCGAAGGAAACGTATATAATTTGAAGATTACCGATTTCAGCCGGCCTTTTACACGCAAATACATAGATCCGAACCGGGTAGGAGATGCAAACAGCACCAATTCTCCTGTTATTCGGTATTCCGATATCTTATTGGTTTATGCAGAAGCCAGCGGCCCTACCCCCGAAGGATATGCGGCCATCAATAAGATCAGAAACAGGGCCGGTATAGGAGATTTAGCTCCAAATTTAAGTGCACAGGCTTTTCGCGATGCAGTAATTCAGGAGAGATCGTGGGAACTTGCATTTGAAGGCGATCGCCTGTTCGATCTGAGGCGTACAAATTCAATGGATAAGGTGCTTGTACAGAAATATGGTAAAACCATTACCAGCGGCGCTTATTTCTTCCCGATTCCGCAGCAGGAAATTGATACCAATCCTTTAATTAACCAGTAATGCCAATAACATGAAAAGGAATACTATACTATTAAATATTGCGTTTTTATTCGCACTGATTTTAATTTTCAGCGCCTGTCAGAAAGATCCCTTTGCAGATGTTGAAAACAACGAGCGCTCAATAGAGGAAGTTTCTATAGGAGAGGGACAAATTGGGCCTGCTGCAATTATTCGGGGAAATGGAGGAGATACTGTATTAATTAATGTTAAAGCCGGTACCATCGATCTTTCTAAAGTGACTCCGCGTATTATGGCCTCTATTGGAGCATCCGTTTCTCCTGCATCCGGAGAAACCGTTGATTTTTTAAATGCAGATAGCGCTCTTACTTATACTGTAACAGCCGAATCCGGAAAAACACGTACCTGGGTTATGAAAATCAAAGAGTTTGTATTTGATTTGGACGGTACATGGAAAGTAGAGCAGGTACGCTTCGACCATTGGATTGGCGACGGAGAATCATGGGGCTGGGGAAACCACGATGATAACCTGGTAAATTACTTCCCTGAACTTAATAAGAACTTGGATAATACACTTAAGTTTAACCTCGAAGGTGCGGAAGGATCTTCAGTGTATGGTACTTATACTTTTGAATCCGGTGCTGACGGAAATTCCCTGGAAGATTTTATTCATACAGGCACCAATTTCAACTACAAGTTCAAAAAACTGCTTCCTTCGGGAACCTGGTCATTAGATATTCCAGGTAAAAAGATGATTTTTAATGCCGGTACACCAAATGAGGGACAAACCTTCGAAATAGCCTTCTCTAATAACAAAAATACACTGAAATTGCCTTTTAATCCCGGAGCTAAAGACATTGCGTGGGATAATGAATGGGGCAGGATGGACGTGCAGGGAAGCGGATCTTTTTGGTATGTTCTCCAAAAGCAATAATCAAATTTTATCAGAATAGAACTGCAGTTTCCAAAAGCTGCAGTTCAATTTTTATTTAAGCCGATAATTTAAACTCATGAATAAACGAAACATATCAAAAATATTTTATCTTTTATTAATTGCTTCATTTGCTTTTACGGCCTGCAAGGCCGATAAAAAGAATGTAGTGAAGGATGACGACAAGGAACCGACTACAGAAATTCCTGTTACTCCTTTTAAAACGCTTAATTTCCTTTACAGCATATCCGGTTCTAAAACCATTGCAGGTATCCATAACCGCGAACCTAATGCAACTCCTGCTAAATGGACTGATGAAGTTTATAAAACTACGGGCAAATATCCCGGGTTGTGGAGCGGGGATTTCTTGTTTCAGGCCGATAACATTAACAATCGGCAGTTGATGGTAAATGAAGCACTAAATCAATGGAAAAAGGGCGCTGTAATAAATATTATGTGGCACGCCTGCAATCCTGCACTTTCGCAGCCCTGCGGCTGGGACTCAAACGGTGTACTTAGCAAGCTTTCTGATGACCAATGGAATGAACTGATTACAGATGGAACTGCTATTAATATGCGTTGGAAAGCGATGATGGATGAAGTAGCAGTGTACCTGCAATTTTTAAAAGAAAATGGAGTAGAAGTTTTATGGCGCCCTTTACATGAGATGAACCAGGGCGCTTTTTGGTGGGGCGGCCGGCCAGGGCGAAACGGAACCCGTAAATTGTATCAGATAACCCACGATTATCTTACAAAAACCAAAGGCCTCACTAACCTGATCTGGGTATGGGATATGCAGGACTTTTCAACTTTAGCTACCGATTTAACTGCGTATAATCCCGGAAACGAATACTGGGATGTTGCGGCTTTGGATATTTACGATGGCACTGGTTATACTGCAGCAAAATACAACGCCATGGTAACGGTGGCCGAAGGTAAACCTATTGCCATTGGCGAATGCCAGAAATTGCCAACGGTTTCTGAACTCATAACTCAGCCTAAATGGACATTTTTTATGGGATGGTCGGAACTCGAATTTGATAAAAATTCTGAAGATGAGATTAAGAGCGTGCACCTGTCCTCAAGGGTTTTAACGTTGGATGAATTACCCGGTTGGAATAATAAATAACAGATAGTTTCATTTTCATTATCCAAGAGAATATGCGGAAGTTTATTGTTTCAATCCTTTCATTATTACTTTGCTGCACACTATATGCTCAAAATATTGAAATAAAACCAACCTTAATTAATTCGCTGGTTTTACAGTATAAAAAGGCAGAATGGAATATCATTCTCAATAAAACCTTTATAAACCCATATAATCAGAAAGAGGTAAGTTTAGATTTAATTTTAACATCTCCTTCAGGTAAACCTTTGTATCTTCCGTGTTATTTTGAAGCTGCGGATAAAACCGGGAAGTTATGGAAAGCACGTTTCACTCCGCAGGAAGCCGGGTTATACACGTATAATTTCAGGCTGACAGAACAGTCTGGAATAACGGAAACTCCGGTAAGCAGGTTCAATGTACAACAGTCAAAAGCACAAGGTTTTTTGCATAAAAATGATCTGTGGACTTTTAAATTTGATAACGGAAACCTGTTCAGGGGAATAGGTGAAAATGTTGGATGGGAATCCCGCTCTTTTGAAAATGACAAGTGGACATACGATTATCTCCTGCCTTCGCTTTCTAAAAACGGTGCAAACTTTTTCAGAACATGGATGTGTTACTGGAATTTGCCACTCGAATGGAAAAAAGTAAACCACACCAAGCGGTACTCCGATACAGATAATTATTTTAATCCAGGAGCTATCAGGCGGATGGACGAGCTGGTAAACATGTGCGATTCGCTAAATCTGTACTTTATGTTAACACTCGACTGGCACGGGCATTTAATGCAGGAAGGAGGATGGAAAAACAGTCCGTATAATCAAAAGAACGGGGGCCCGGCAAAAACTCCTGCCGAATTTTTTACATTACAATCATCGCAGCAAAAGTATAAAGATAAGTTAAGGTATGTAGTTGCCCGCTGGGGGTACAGTACCAACATTGCGGCATGGGAATTTTTTAATGAAATTGATAACGCCGCATATACCGCTGCAGACAGTATTCTTATTCCACACGATGCCATTGCTCAATGGCATAACGAGATGAGTCGTTACCTGAAAGATATTGATCCGTATAACCATATGGTAACAACAAGTATTTCGCACAGGGATATCATGGGCCTGAATTCTATCCCTTATATAGATTTTAATCAAAAGCATATTTATAAACGAACAGAACGGATTCCTTCGATTTATCCGCAGTATATAGAAACTTTTAATAAGCCTTATGTTGTGGGCGAATTTGGTTTCAGGTGGGAAGATGATAATCCGGAATATGGAGAAGGTTTTGATTTTGATTATAAAAGAGGCCTTTGGTACGGTCTGTTTTCTCCAACTCCCGTACTTCCAATGTCGTGGTGGTGGGAGCTGTTCGATAACCGTAATATGACACCTTATTTTAACTCAGTGAAGGAGATCAGTGATAAAATGTTAAAAGCCGGGAAGGGGTCGTTTGAGCAGATTCCTGTAAATGCCGGTATCGTCGAAGCAATGGGAGTTAAATGTGGAAGAGCATACTTTGTTTATTTATTAAACAATACAGGTTCTGCAGTAAATACAACGGTTTCTTTAAATGTGCGGCAGGAAAATATTGGCATAATTCAATCTTTTAATCCTTCAAGCCGCACATACAACCAACTTCAGAAAACAACGATAACGGATAAAGAAGTAGCTGTTAGGGGAATAAATCTGCCGGCAAAAAAAGAATTGATCCTGATATTAAAACCAAAGGAATGATTTTTAATGCGGTGCAGCACATGTAACATTTAAAAGATTAAGAGCTAATTTATGTAAGGTTAAGTAAATTAGTTTTTTTAATCCCCTTAGTGAATTTCTTTAAAGGGATTGAATAATAAAGTTGGAAATGGTGTAAAGATGAAAAAAAGTGTACTGTTTTATGCGCTGCTGCTCGCCTTATTGATTTGTTCAGGGATTAATGCTCAGTCTTTATACACTTCGCAGCAATTTGATAACCGCAATGGGCTGTCTAACAGTTGTATAAATGATATCTTTCAGGATTCGGATAACCTGATCTGGATGGCAACCTGGGACGGTTTAAATCTTTTTAACAGCTCATCTTTTCACGTTTTTAATTATAGTAAGGGTAATATTTCTAATTCCATTGCAAGTAATGTTATCTACCAGATCAATGAGGATAAAAAGGATAATATCTGGATCTGCACCGTTTCCGGAATTTCCCGTTATAATAAGAGTAAAGGCATCTTTCAGCACTTTTTCTATAAGCAAAATACACCTGGACAAGGATTTATACTAGCGATCGATTCGGATGGCGTGGTTTACACCGCTACTAATTACAGCAGTTCAATCAATGTTTTTGATAATAACTCCAATACATTTAAACCGCTGCATTTAAAAAATCTGGGTGAAGGGCTCATTGTTAAGATAAGCTTTGATAGTGACGGAAATCTCTGGATATTAAAAGATAACGGATTGCTGGAAACTTTTACAAAAACCGGGAAAGGGTTTATAAAACAACCTTATACTTTTAAAGAAACAGACAACTTTTTCTACGTTAATAAAAAACTGTTCTATATCTCAAAAAAACAGGAGCTTTATGAAATATCCGATAATTTTTTGAGTAATAAGGTTCAGGTTTTACCGCATCAGGTGCGGTCAATGGCCTTTTATCAGAATAAGTATATTTTTGCATGGTCCTCCAAAGGCCTCGGCGAATACGATCTTCATTTTAAGCCTTCCCAGTCGCTGTCTGCAGCAGTACCGGCTTTAAAGAATTTTCGTATTACTTCGCTTTTAGCTGGTAAAGAGCAAATACTGTGGGTTGGCACAGATGGGAACGGCTCTGTCAAGATTACAAAAAAGAACGATTATATACATGTTGTACAACGCCAGCCCAATGGGCAGCCGTTTAATATTCCGATAAGGGCGTTTTGTGATGTAAACGGGGAGCTTTGGGTTGGAACAAAAGGAAACGGGATTATAACAATCCGCAATCTGGGCAAAGAAAATGTATCATTTTCCAGTATTAATTCTTTTCATACCGGTATAGACCTGCTTGATAATTGCGTTTATTCTATTCAAAAAGGTACAGATGACCTCGTTTATATCGGCTCGGACGCAGCAGGAATAACAGTATATGATTTAAAACAGAAGAAACTGGTTAAATGGGAAGATATTAGTAACAGTGATAAATATCCTGCTTTTAATTCTGTACATAGTGTTTTAAGTGACGCCGACGGATCTGTGTGGATGGGCTTGAATTCCAACGGGCTTGTTCATCTAAAGTTAGACAGGCTGCCCGACGGGAAGCTTGAGGTACGCAACCTGGAACACTTTAGTTATACAGGAACAGAAACCGGTCCGGGCAGTAATGTGATTTATACCCTTGCCGAAGGTAGTAATAACACAATTTGGGTAGGATGCAGATACGGTGGTTTAAGTCTGTTTGATAAACGAACGAAAAAGTTTAAAACTTTTAAAGCGTTTTCGTACGATGGAAGCCTTTCTAACAACGATGTTTTATCGTTATATAAAGATAAAAAGAACCGTTTGTGGATAGGAACCAGTTTTGGTTTAAACTGGATCAAAGAGTCTGAATCAGGAAAACAAAATCTTTTCTTTAAAAAACTGCATGATGAGAACGGATTGCCCAATAACACCATTCATGCAGTTCAGGAAGATGATGACGGAAATATCTGGGTAAGTACAAACAAGGGACTGGCAAAAGTTGATCCGCAGACACTCAAGATCATCCAGTTTAAGGAAGCGGATGGTTTGCAAAGCGATGAATTCAGCGACAACGCTGTGTGGAAGAATAAAGACGGATATTTGTTTTTTGGCGGAATTTACGGGTTTAATTATTTCCAGCCACAACAGATACAAACCAATACCATCCAGCCCAATCTGTTACTGTCAGAATTAAAACTGGCAGGACGAAATAAATCCGGAAACAGCTTTACAGTTCTGAATTCTAAAAATTCATTTGTTCCTGCTACTTATAAGCTGGCTACAGAAGATAACTTTTTTGAATTAAAATTACAGCCGGTTCTGTTTTCCAATCCGCAGAAATGTCAGTACGCTTATTTTTTAGAAGGGCACGACAAAGTATGGCATTACTCAGGCCAGGACCCTAAAATATTTTATAGCAACATTCCGCCCGGCGACTATACTTTACTGGTTAAATGGACAAACGGGGAAGGTGTATGGACAAAAGAAGTTGCTGCTTTTAATCTGACAATTAAACAATATTTCTGGCTCACACTTCCAGCCTTTTTATGCTATTTTATACTCGCAGGTTTTGCGGGCTTTCTTGTTGTCAGGTACAGGAAAAATAAGTTTATTATGGATCAAAAGCTCATTCTGGAACATTCGCTTCGCCGGAAAGACGAAGAAGTTCACCAGGAGCAGCTAAACTTTTTTACCAATATAGCACATGAGCTGCAAACACCACTAACATTAATATTAGGAGCAATAGACAGATACTTTTATAAAGCCGAGCGTTCAGAAAAAAAATCTTCAGGCCATTATTTTCTCTCTATTGTAAAACAGGAAGCTTCAAGGCTTCATTACCTGGTGCATCAGCTTCTTGAATTCAGAAAAGCAGAATCCGGAAGTCTGGTAAATCAATATTCTGTGTTGAATATCTCTAATTTGCTCACCAATATTTCCAAACTGTTCGAGCCATTGAGTGAGCAAAAAAGTTTGGAATATTCTATTCATATAGAACAAGGAATTGAATTATACACAGATAAAGATAAGGTCGAGAAGATTATTTATAATCTGCTTTCAAACGCTTTTAAACATTGTAAAAACAGGCAGCATATTGTGTTTTCTGTTAATCAGGTATCAGAGCAACTGGAACTGGTAGTGGCAAATTCAGGATGTAACCTTTCAGAAAACGATCTGAATAAAATTTTTAACCGTTTTTTTGTACTTGATGGCAGCCAGCAAAGTAAAATAAGTTCAGGTATCGGGTTGGCCTTTACCCGTCAATTGGTAAGCCTTTTAAAAGGTACCATCGAAGTTAAATGCGAAAATAACTGGATATCCTTTAAAGTTCTTCTCCCTCTTAACAAGGAGATGATATATCAGAAAACTGTGTCAGACGGCGACAGAGCAGAAAAACCATCTTATATTATTCAATCATTAACATATGATTCTTTGGATGTTAAGCAGGAGACCATTGTTGAGAATAATAAAAAAGCGCTGCTTACAAGTTTTGAAGAAAACAATCGTAAAAATATTTTAATTGTTGAAGATGATGCCTCTATCCGGTTTCTTTTAAAAGATATACTAAGCGAAAATTATATTGTTTACGAAGCAGGAAACGGCAGGGAAGCTTTAAATGTGATGAATAAAATGATTCCGCATTTAATAGTAAGCGATATTATGATGCCGGACATGAATGGCCTTCAACTATGTAATGTTGTTAAAAATACGCCTAATTCCTGCCATATTCCCTTTATTCTTCTTACTGCCAGAGGAACGGTAGAACAAAAAATTGAAGGTTATGAAGTAGGGGCGGACGCTTATATTCCAAAACCTTTTCATGCTGAACACCTTTTAGTAAGGATCAGAAAACTTCTTGAGTACCAGGAAAGGCTTTATACGCTATTCTCTCAGGATCAGTTTTCTGATAAAATTGGCGATGCAGGCTTGAAGGAAAGTGATAAATCATTTATAGAACAGCTGGTAAAAATCATTGAAAATAATCTGGATAACGAATCTCTGGACGCAGCTTTTATTGAAAAAGAATTGGCAGTTAGCAGAACAGCTCTTTACCGCAAATTAAAATCCCTGTCGAATATGACTCCGGGCGAGTTAATAAGAAATATTCGTTTACAGGAAGCAGCCCGTTTATTAAAAAGTACGGATCTGACAGTTTCAGAGATTTTTTATCGTACAGGATTTAATAACCAGTCATACTTTTACCGGGAGTTTAAGAAAATGTATAGTTACTCTCCAAATGAGTTCAGGGCATTGCAAAGACTGCCCGGTATACAGGTAATTTAATCCTTTATTCAATAATACATAGTACATAAGTTTGAAACTCCTGTATTGTTGTAAATATCTTATCAGCCTTACTTTTGCTTTAGTAGAATTATCAAAGCAGGGAGAAGAGCAAGCTTCCGGTGTTAGTTGGAATTTTAGATTGGTATAACTTTTATCCCTATGTTTTTTCGGATAAAGTTAAAATGGTTAGTTAGTTGAAAAGAGGCTGTCCAAATTTGGACAGCCTCCACTTTTTATAGGTAAGGATTAAAACTGATTTATGCTGAATTTTTATAGGTTTCCTGAGTATTTGCCGATGATTTTAGCATCAGGAGCTTTGGTTATTTTACCAGACACCTGAATTGAATTTCCTTCTCCAACAAACTCGATAGTACTGTTGCTGTTAAGTATTAAGTTACCAACTATATGTACCGAACCTTTTATTTTTAATTTTGAATTGCTGTTAACTGTAAGGTTTTTATTAACCTGTAAAGCACCGTTAACTACACATAAACCATTTGAGTTTACAATCAGATCGTTGCTGATAACCAGAGAACCGCAGAAATCAAAGCCATCATTTACATTTAACCAGCCAAGTACAGTTGAACCGCGGTAATATTCTTTAGTACCTGAATTTACGTTGTGATAGCCTTTGTCTGACGCTAAGGTTTTACGATCGTCACATGAGGGAGTTTCCCCTTCAGGACAAGCTCCTATTCCACAAATTTCTATAGTTCCGCAACCGGTTTTGCTTCCCGACTTGTAAAGTGCTTTTACTTTTTCTATCGTAAAGTTTTTCTTCACTATTAAACGATAATATGTTTTTTTAGTGCCGTTTGTGCCCGCGTCAAATTTTAAAACAGGTTGTTTGTAGCAATCCTGGCTTTTGTCTTCTTTATATTCGGGATTGAAATCTTTCCAGTTAACACCATCGGTACTTATTCCGGCACTTTTAATGTCTTTTAAAGAAGCGCAAGCACCTAAAGAAATTCCCCAGTGGCTTAAGTCCTGGCTTGTTCCATCTTTGCCATTTCCTGGTTTTGGATTTTGTACCGACCAAATCCATGTATAAGTGCCATCATCGTTAGATTTTCTGGCCAATAGAGAGATATCATAAGGAAGCGGGTTTGAAACTGAAGCCACATTACTGCTTTCTACTTTTGCAAAAGCAGTTTTACCGGTACAGATACTCGAAAGCTTTGAGGCGTCATCAACAGGTTTCACAGCAGCTTCTTCTTTACAACCAATATAGGTTAGGCCAACGAGAGTAAGAAAGAAGATAGATGAATAAATTTTTCTTTTCATAGTTTAATTTTAATGTTTAGGTAATAATTAAACCTTTAATTAAAAAATGACTATAAATGTTTACATAAATGAGAAAATGAGAAATAATTTCTCACATAAAAAAAGTTGCCTTACAGCAGCTTTTTTAAAAATTTTAGGGAAATACTATTTATTTCCTAAGCTATTCATTTTATCGGCGTATTGTTTTATAACAGCGATTGTTGAGGAATCTGTATCGTAAACAGAATACCATCCCTGAAACTCGTGCGGAGGATCTCCGATAAAATCATCACCCATTTTCCATACTCCCTTTGGTATACGAGGCCTTCCTTCGCCACCCCATGCCCAAAAATTAACTCCTGCAAGCTCTGGTTCTGGTTTAGCTGCCCGGTTATAAACTTCTTCAAAAATTTCTTTGTAGTATTTATCTCTCACTTGCGTTGGCGTTTCGGCTGCATGATTATTTAAATCTCTTGAAATGCCAAATTCCTCCAGTACCAATGGTTTGTTTAACCTATTCGCAATTTTTACCTGGTCGTCAATGTAATCTATTGCATACTTAACTGCAGCAGGATAAGTAGAGTCGGCCTTGTCAGGATCATAAAATCCCCAGTTCTGTACCCATATGTGAATGGTTGCATAATCAATATTTTTGCTGGTATGATCTTTTTCAAGATTAGTACCCGATGCTTTGGAATCGGATGTTTTTCCCTCGCTTCCGGTTGTAACCAAATGATTGCTGTCAAGCCTCTTGATTAATCCTGCGGTATTATCAACCCATTTCAAAAAGTCTTTAATGTTGTTTACGCCGCGGGGTTCGTTAGCAAGTTCCCACGACATAATAGTCGGATCATTTTTATATTCTGTTCCCGTGTAGGGATTTTTCCTGTTAACAATAAACTCAATGTGCTTGTTAAACAGGTCCATTGCTTTTTGATTAGAATAAAACTGAGCAGTAAACTCGGCATATTTTCCCCAATCACCGCCCGGATGCGGAGGTGGATAAGGAATAGAGTCAGCAGCGCCGGCCCAAACAAGGTATTGTCCCATTCCTCCAGACCAGGGCCAGAAGTTGTTAAGGCACATGATGGCATACATTTTTCTTTTCCCCATTTCGTACATCAAAAAGTCTAATCCGTCTAAAACTTCCGGGTTGTATTTTCCTGGCGAGGGCTGTAGCGAAGGCAGCATTCTCCAGGGTTCGGTATCAGGCCCTTCACTGCCCGCCACAATCCTCAGGTTATTTATGCCCATTGCTTTTAACCTGTCAAGCTCTCTTATCAGTCTTTCCCTATTGCCTCCGGCTCCTTTTGAGCCCAAATTCAAGCCATACCAGAAGTTTGTGCCAAGGTAGAAATAGGCTTCGCCATTTACTTCAAAGGCCTGGCCGTTCACTTTTACAAAGGGAGAAGATGAATTGCTATTTTCGTTATTCTGTTTTTTTCTTCCGCAGGAAAAGAAGAATAGAATTGCAGCAAGTAATAGAAGAGAATTTTTGATCATTGATGTAAACATTTGGGAGGATGAATTTATAATTTATAATTAAGAAAGTAAATTCTGAATACTGTTTTTAGCATAATTACCTTTACAGAATAAAGCTCAATACCTACTTGTTTTTGTTCGGTTTTGAACAAAATGTTCAATTTTGAGTAATTCTTTTAATTTTAATTTTGTTAATATTCTGATCTTCAATTGCTTGTCTCTGGCATCTTGCTTGAATATTCCTTTCTGTAATTTTTAAATTTATGAGAAAGAAATATTTATTAAGCATTATAGGGATACTTGCTTTTTCCCTTTCAACTCTCGCTCAGTTATCAGAGCAGAAGAAAAAAGAAACTATTGATAATACATTAAAAATCATCCATGAAAAATATGTTTTTCCGGAAGTTGCCGGAAAGATGGAAAATCATATACGGAAACTGGAGGCTAAAAATGTATATAGATCAATTACAGATGGAAATGAATTCGCAAAACGCCTTACCCAGGATCTACGGGATATCAGTAAAGACCTTCATTTAAATATGAATTATTCAGAGGAGCTTATACCTGAAGAAGCTGAAAGAGAAATTATGAGCATTCCGGCTTCTGAAAGAGAAGGGTTTGGCCGGATGTTGAAACATACAAATTACGGTTTACGAAAATTAGATGTGTTAAAAGGAAATATAGGTTATATTGATGTTGACATATTTTGTGATCCGGCTTTTTCAGGGGATACGTATGCCGCGGCAATGAACTATATCGCACATACAGATGCATTGATAATCGATTTGCGTAATTGTGTCGGAAGTTCGTCGCCTGATGCCATTCCTTTTCTTTGCAGTTATTTTTTTGAAAGTCCTGTCCATCTTACAGACTGGTACTGGCGTAAAGGGAATTCAACCAAACAATCGTGGACTTATGCCTATGTCCCCGGTAAAAAGTATCTCAACAAACCGGTTTATATCTTAATAAGCCGAAATACTTTTTCAGGCGCAGAAGAGTTGGCCTATGATCTTAAAAACTTAAAAAGGGCAACTATTATTGGCGAACGAACCGGAGGAGGTGCTAATCCGGGCGGCTATGTACGGGTTAATGATCATTTCAACATGTTTATTCCTATTGGAAAAGCAATAAATCCGATCACGAAAACAAACTGGGAAGGAGTAGGAGTAGAGCCAGATTCAGCTATAAACCCCCGGCTTGCGCTTTACAAAGCCCGGCAGCTGGCTATGAAGCATACAATAGCAACAACAGATGAAGCGGTATGGAAAAACGCACTTTCTGAATGGGTAAAAGAACTCAAAGATGATAAACCGGTATTAAAAACGCTGAGGTTTGAATTAAAAGGATATCCGAACGCAAAAGAAGTATTCGTTGCAGGTTCATTTAACGATTGGGCTGACCATAAAGATAAGCTTGCCAGGAAAGGTGACAGCTGGGTGTTAACTACTCAAAGCGAACCCGGAAAAATAAAATATAAATTCATTGTAGACGGCGAATGGATAACAGATCCTGCAAATTCTGATACTGAAAAGAACGGGCCAAATATAGATTCTGTGAAGATACTGGATTGATATTCCGTAGAGACGGGAGAACTGATAAATCCTCCCTTTAGTATTCAGGGATGGCTTGCTTTTAGATTAATCAAAATGATATCAGAAGTTGAAAAATAATCTATTTTTGCAGCCGCATGGAAACTTCGCTAAAAAATCGTTTCGACAGTATAATCTTTGACCTTGACGGAACTCTTTGGGATTCGACCGTAAGTGTTGCTGAAGCCTGGCAAGCTGCAAAAGACAAGGTAGGTTATATAGAAGAAGAAATTACTCCTGAAGCAGTTGCAGGTATTGCCGGTATGCCTTATGACGCTATTTATGATAAATTATTTCCAGCATTGAGCCAGGAAAAAAGGAATGAGTTTAAAGAAATATGTGCGAAAAAGGAACTGGAAGTGCTGGCAGAAAAGGGAGGAATATTATATCCGGAACTTGAAAAAACGCTTGCTTATCTTTCAGAAAAGTATCGTCTGTTCATTGTAAGCAATTGCCAGACCGGCTATATAGAGGTTTTCTTGAAACTGCACCAACTCGAACAATATTTTGAAGGCCACCAGTGTTACGGAACCAAAAACATGCCTAAGGCCGAAAATATTAAAGACATTGTTAAAGATCACGATTTAAAAGCATCCGTTTATATAGGCGATACGATGGGCGATTATGAATCGAGTAAAAAAGCCGGAGTGCCTTTTATTTTTGCTGCTTATGGTTTTGGTAAAGTAAATGAAGATCAGGTGGCTTCTTTAGAAAAGTTTGAAGATCTGACAATTATTCTTTAAAAGGTCTCTTCTGCTAAAGAGAATTTATTGAAAGCACTAAATATTAATAAATTTTGTAATCTTTAGCATTTATAAACCTTTTTTCATGAAACAGCTTCCCCGGCGACTGCTCTCTATTGACGTATTCAGAGCATTGACGATGCTATTAATGATATTTGTTAATGATGTAGACGGGGTGAAAAATATTCCCGGATGGATAAAACATGTGCAAGCAGATGCCGATGGGCTTGGCTTTGCTGATACTATTTTTCCGGCTTTTCTTTTTATTGTAGGTTTATCGCTTCCTTTTGCGATTAAAAACAGAATGGGTAAAGGCCACTCTTTTTACGCCCTTGCAACTTATATACTTACCCGTTCATTTGCTTTAATTGTAATGGGCTTTTTTCATGTAAATCTCGAAAATTATAACAGCAACGCCATTCTTCCCCGGGCTGTTTGGGAAGTCTTGATTACTGTCAGTTTTTTCTTAATCTGGCTGGATTATCCTGAAAGTTTATCTAAAGTAAAACGAAATGTACTTACAGGAACAGGAATATTTCTGCTGATTATAATGGCTTTTTTGTTTAAGGGAGGAGAACCGACAGCGCCGGTGGGACTAAAACCTTATTGGTGGGGTATTTTAGGCATAATCGGTTGGACCTATCTGGTATGCGGAAGTATTTTCCTGCTGTCTAAAGGCCGCTTTTCGGTTCTTGTTGTTGTGCTGGTTCTATTCCTGCTCATTAATATTGCAGCACATACAGGTTTACTGCCTTTTTCTATATGGATTATTGGCGATGCGTCTTCTGCATCGCTAACAATGGCAGGTGTAGTTATTTCTTTGGTTTATAGCAGAATGGCGGGCAAAGGGAAGGATGCTTTTTTCTGGATATTACTTTTAGGTTTGGGAATCGGGATGATTGCTTTCGGAAATCTTATCCGCCCTTATGCTGAAGGGATTTCTAAGATACATTCTACTCCTGCCTGGGTTACTATTTGTATTGGTATCAGCATCCTTGTTTTTGAGTTTATGATCTGGCTTGTAGATGTGAAAGAAAAACAAAACTGGTTTAAGAATATCCGGCCCGCCGGAACCAGTACACTTACCTGTTACCTCATCCCTTATTTTCTGTACTCAATTTTTACTTTAACTCATTTCTGGTTTCCGGATTTTCTTATCCATGGTACTGGCGGAATAATACGCTCATTTGCTGTTGCTTTTTTTGTAATATGGCTTGCCGGGATACTTGAAAAAAGAAGAATCCGGCTAAAAGTATAAATTGTAAAATTGCATTCTGTTGCAATAACTTAAACCATCTGTAGTTTTAGCTTGTATTTATGCTTTAATTGCTATCCGTCTTTATGAAGAAACGATTTCTGCTTATTTCACTTGTTTGTCTTGTTTTATTTTCCGGTTGTTCGTCCTTGTATATGCCAAATGTGCCGAATACGCCCATGTTAAGCACGAAAGGAGAAGTTTATACCGCTGCCCATATTACACTTAAAGGAAATGCCAGTTTTAATTCTGCCTATGCAGTTTCCAATCATTTCGGCCTCCTCCTTAACGGATCGTTTATGAATAGTGATCGTACAAGAAAGGATTTTCGGCATAGCTTACTGGAAGCAGGTGCAGGTTATTTTACTGCTTTCGGAACGAAGAAGGACCGGATATTGGAAATTTATACCGGATTTGGAAGAGGAAGCAGTGAACGTACTTACAAAGACAGAACAGAGGAAGGAATAGTTCCGTATGACAGGCAGGAAACAACTTTTAACAAATTTTTTGTACAGGTAAATTACAGTTCCAAGAATAAAAAATCATTGAAATTATTCAAAAAGAAATTCCCGCTTAATTACGGTACTGCTTTGCGGGCCAGCTATATAAATATGAAAACTTTTATTCGAAATGATGCTGCACAACCGCTGGAAGACAACCTTTTTCTCGAACCTGTATTTTTTACCAGAATGGTTTTATCTCCGTCGGTACAGCTGCAGTTTACAAGCGGAAGTAATTTTGGCATTAAAGACAGGAAATTTCTTACTGCCGGAAATTCGGTGCTTAGTGGCGGAATTGTGATAAACGTAGGCAAGAAACCCCGGAAAAAAAGATAACTTATTATCTCGTATCTTTTAAATAGTTATTTCAACTTGATATAAACTTTCTCATTCGCTGAAAAATCTTTTACTTTGCAGGTCATGTACACACATACCAAACAAACCCAAAGTAATTTAACCCCTGAAGATGCAGTAGAAATATTAAAAGAGGGGAATAAAAGATTTATTCAGAATCTGAAAGCAAACAGAAATTTATTGCAGCAGGTAAACGAAACATCCGACGGGCAGTACCCTTTTGCTGCAATTCTTAGTTGTATTGATTCGCGGATATCTGCCGAACTGATTTTTGATCAGGGTTTAGGAGACATTTTCAGCATCCGGATTGCGGGAAATATCCTTAATGAAGACATCATTGGAAGTATGGAATTTGCCTGTAAGCTGGCGGGATCAAAACTTATTGTTGTTCTTGGTCATACCAAATGTGGTGCTATAACCGGAGCTTGTAACCACGTAGAAATGGGAAGCCTTACTGGTCTGCTGAATAAAATTAAACCCGCTATTGATAAAGAAACAGCTACAGAAGTTAACCGGGACGGAACAAATTCCAATTTTGTAAAAAACGTTACCGAAATTAACGTTCATCTTGTAATGGAAGAAATCAGAAAAGAAAGTAATATTCTTGCAGAGATGGAGCAAAACGGGCAAATAAAAATTGTTGGCGGCCTGTACGATGTAGAAACAGGAATGGTAAACTTTTATAATTAAGTATTCCTGCCCCTGATTCTTTTTTCTTATCTAAAAGGGTAGGAATTACCTATCCTTTTTGTGACAATTGGTAATAAGCTCTTTATTACAATACCTCCTATATTTACTGCTCCTTATCAAAAGGAAAACTAACCATAACCATTTTGTCCATTCAATTATCCGATGCTGAAAAGACTTTCTTTACTGATCTTATTTTCTATTTCCCTGTTTTCTGCACATGCTCAAAAAAAGAACGAGGCATATCAGCTTCATATAAAAAGAGCGACATCTGCTATTACAATTGACGGTGTTCTGGATGAAAAATCCTGGCTGGATGCAGAAGTTGCCGGTAATTTTTACATGGTTTTGCCAATGGATACCAGCAAGGCAAAAGTTCGTACAGATGTACGGATGACATACGATGAGCAGAATTTATACCTTATTGCAGTATGTTACAATGCCGTTCCAGGCCCATACTACGTTGAATCTCTCCGCCGGGATTTTGTATTCGGTAAAAACGATAACTTTTTGCTTTTCATGGATCCCTATGATAATCAAACCACGGGTTTTTCTTTTGGTGCAAATGCTGCAGGCGCACAATGGGACGGAACTATGTACGGTGGCGGGAGCGTCGATCTGAACTGGGATAATAAATGGGTTTCTGCGGTAAAAAATGACAATGAAAAATGGGTTCTTGAAATGGCTATACCGTTCACCACCATACGTTACAAAAAAGGAACAACACGCTGGGGAATTAATTTTAGTCGCCTGGATTTAAAAACTACCGAAAAATCAAGCTGGACACCCGTGCCAAGACAATTTCCTACAGCTTCTTTGGCCTATGCGGGGGTCCTTGTCTGGGATGAAGCTCCGCCGGAAGCAGGGACAAATATTTCTGTCATTCCTTACACTTTATTTGGAGGAGTTAAAGATTATGAGCAACAAAAACCGATCGATTATCAGAAAAAGATTGGTACCGATGTGAAAATAGGTATTACCTCATCTCTTAATCTTGATTTAACCGTTAATCCTGATTTTTCGCAGGTTGAAGTAGACAAGCAGGTTACTAACCTGGATCGCTTTGAGTTATTCTTTCCTGAAAAAAGGCAGTTTTTTCTGGAGAATGGCGATTTGTTCGCCAACTTCGGATATGCCAGCATTCGCCCTTTTTTCTCCAGGCGGATAGGTTTAGGTGCTCCAATTAAGGCCGGAGCCAGGTTAAGCGGCAATATTAATAAAGACTGGCGTATAGGTTTGATGGATATGCAAACCGGAAAAGTAGGCGAAACGGGCTTGCCCGATCAAAATTTTGCGGTTCTTTCTTTGCAGCGCAGGGTATTTAGCCGCTCCAACATCGGGTTTATATTTGTTAATAAACAATCCGTTAATTATCACCCTGATCTGAACGGGGCTCAACCTGTTTATGAGCAGTACAATCGTAATGTAGGGTTGGAGTATAACCTGGCTTCAAAAAATAATGTCTGGACAGGGAAAGCACTTGTTTTAAAATCTTTCTCCCCTGATAAATCAGGTAAAGATGTAGTTCAGGCAGGGCATATTCAATACAGCAGCCGTAAATGGACGGTATTGGTTCAGGAAGAATACGTAGGGCGGAACTATAATGCCGAAACCGGTTATGTGCCACGTAATGCTTATTTTAAAATTAATCCGGAAATTACTCATTTGTATTTTCCGAAAGGTGGCAGGATTTTAAGTCATGGCCCAAAAATAAGTTCGGCTTATTATTTTGATGAACATCTGAATCGTACTGACAACCTGAATATGCTAAGCTATCAGCTTAATTTCAGAGATCAGAGTACCTTCAATCTGGCCCTTATTGATGAATATGTAAAATTACTGAGCCCTTTTGATCCTACTAATTCCGGTAAGCCTGCTTTGCCTGCGGGTACAAGCAATCATTGGAATGCGTGGCGCACAGAATTTTTCTCAAAGCCGCAAAGTTTATTTACTTATTCGTTTAATACACGATTTGGAAGTTACTACGAGGGCGGTTCTCGTTCAAATGTTACTGCTGAAGCAGGTTACCGTTTTCAACCCTTCGTTAGCCTGCTTGCAAATGCCAGTTATAATAACATTCGTATGCCTGAACCCTGGGGAAATACAAGATTCTGGTTAGTAGGCTCACGTGCTGATATCACGTTTACCAACACCTTGTTCTTTTCGACATTTTTGCAGTATAACGAACAACTGAAGAACCTGAATATCAACAGCCGTTTTCAATGGCGTTACAAACCTGCTTCAGATCTTTTTATAGTTTATACCGATAACTATTTCCCCGTACCTTTTGCCGCCAGAAACCGTGCGCTTGTGCTTAAATTAACCTATTGGTGGAACCCGAAATCATTAAAAGAGAAAGTGAAATACTGATTTTTCCATTAGAAGAAGTTTCTAAGTATCAATAAAAGCTTTTTTTGAAATTGTTTCTGTGAGGAGTCAATTCGCGGAAGGTATTTCTTATACTATCAATTTACCCCCAATTAAATGTTAAAATGATACTTATTAACTAAATTTTGAAACGAAATGATGAAGTATTCTGATTCAAAATATTTTTTCTTTGGAAAGGCTTAAAATACAGTGGTATCGAGAAAGATGAAAAATATTAAATCAGGAATTTTTAAAATAATGTTCGGATCAATTTTGGCAATTATTGCCTGTAATAATTCAACCAAACAAAAAATATCTGAAAATTCGTCAGATAGTACAAAGCAAGCAACTCTTCCATCCAAACAAGCATTTCAAAAAACAATTGACGGTAAAGAAACTGATTTATTTATATTAAAAAATAAAAATGGTTTGCAGGCAGCTATTACCAATTATGGGGGCAGAATTGTAAGCCTTTTAGTTCCAGATAAAGATGGAAAGCTAACCGATGTAGTTGTTGGATTTGATGGGGTAGAGAAATATCAGAATTCTACAGAACCTTATTTTGGTGCCACTATAGGCCGATATGGAAACCGGATAGCGAAAGGTAAATTTACCCTGGACGGAAAGACCTATTCATTGTTTACGAATAATGGGCCCAATACCCTGCATGGAGGAAAAAAAGGTTTTCAGGATGTTGTTTGGGATGCAAAAATGCTGAATGACCAGAAATTGCAGCTAAACTATTTGTCTAAAGACATGGAGGAAGGTTTCCCGGGAAATCTGAACGTTCAGGTAACGTATACACTTACCGATAATAATGAGCTGAAGATAGATTATGAAGCAACAACGGATAAAAAAACAGTTGTAAATCTTACGAACCATGCTTTTTTTAACCTCAATGGCGAAGGCAGCGGAACTATTTTAAATCATACTCTACAAATAAATGCTAGTCGCTATACACCAGTCGACTCAACGCTGATTCCTACCGGAAAACTTGTAGCCGTTGCAAATACGCCTTTTGATTTCACTCAACCTTCAAAGATAGGATCAAGGATTGACGAAGAAAATGAACAGCTTAAAAATGGCAAAGGTTATGACCATAATTTTGTGCTGAATGCTCATAATCCTTCTGATTTGTTTTTAGCGGCGAAAGTGGTAGGAAATGTATCAGGTATTGCGATGGATGTTTTAACAGAAGAACCGGGTTTGCAGTTTTACAGCGGTAACTTTATGCAGAGTAAAAATACCTTTAAAACTGGGGCAAAAGACGATTTTCGGACTGCTTTTTGTTTGGAAACACAGCATTTTCCCGATTCACCAAATCAACCTGCTTTCCCTTCAACGATGTTAAATCCGGGAGATACTTATAGAACTACCTCTGTGTACAAATTCTACACAGAAAAAAAGAGCAATGAATAAATCTTAAGAGGTTTATTGTTGGTTAATTAGTTGAAGAGGCTGATCAATGATTCAGCCTCTTTTGTTTTTTTAACAACAATTAAATCGTTATGCAGTCATAACTTACGCTCTTTTCTCTGTAAGTTTTACACTCATATATTCCGTCGGAGACATCCCAAACTGCTTGGCAAAATTCCTCCCGAAATGTGTTTGCGAACTGTATCCCACCATTTCGGATATTTCATAAATCCGGTAATGATTTTCTACAAGCAACTCCGCAGCTTTTTTTAACCGGGAAATATTAATTAATTCATGCGGCGTAAGATTTGAAATTGCCTTGATCTTTCTGTAGAGAGTAGGGCGGCTCATATTCATAATATCCGCTAAATGATCTACATCCAGATCAACATTTTCTATATTTCTGTAAATTGCTTCCTGAAGTTTCTCTAAAAAGCTTTCATCCCACCTGGAATGAGCCATCGTTTTAATATGAACAAGGGGTGTGCTTGCAAAATAGTCTCTCAGTTTTGTCCTGTTCAAAAGCAGGTTGGCTATTTGTACCTGCAGGTGTTCGGGCGAAAAGGGTTTTTCGATATATGCGTCAGCGCCTACCTCCAATCCTTCAATCTTTGACTTTAAGGTGTTCTTCGCTGTAAGCAGTATTATTGGGATATGACTGTAATCAAAATTAGATTTTATTTTAGTGCATAGTTCAAATCCATCCATCACCGGCATCATAATATCGCTTATTATCAGTTGTACCGGTTCTGTTTCAAGTATTTTCAGCGCTTCTTCACCGTTCAAAGCTTTGAGGACGGTGTACTTTTCGCTCAAATCATCAGCGAGAAAGTCAAGGATTTCCTCATAATCATCCACTAATAAAATTAGAGGTTTAGTGTCTGTAGTAATTTCTTCTTTCATAACTGGTTACATGCTCATTACGGGATTAAATTCTATTTCCTGATGAATGGGTAAAGTCAGTGCAAAGACATTGTATTCATCTTCTGTATAAAGCAGGTTCAATGTGCCTTTATGAAGTTCTGCCAATGACCGGGCTAAAGACAAGCCAATACCTGTTCCTGATTGTTTTTCTGCCCCTTTTATACGGAAAAAGCTTTCAAATATCTTGTCTTTCATTTCGTAAGGAATAAGATAGCCATCGTTTTTAATAAGAATTGTAAAAGTGCAGTCGCCTTCCTTCACATCCAGCAGCCGGATGCAAACCTTACTTTTCGCATATTTAACAGCGTTGTTTAAAAGGTTACTGATAATTTTGGTAAACGCTTCCATATCAACATAGGCATAAAAAGATTTTAGAGGGATCTCTTGCTTAAATTTAAGTTTTTTCTGTTCAGCAGCAGGCTTAAAGCGCAGATAATTATCCTCTAAAATTTTAACAAGGTCTGCTTTAACAAAATTCAGGCTGAAACCTTTTATTTCTGTTCTTCTGAAGTCTAAAAGCTGATTGGCCAGATCAAGAAGCCTGTCGGTATTTTTTTCCATAATCAACAGACTGTTTTTAATCTGAGGCACGTCTCCAGCTTTTTTAATAACCTTTTCCATTGGGCCTTTTATCAAGGTCAGAGGCGTTCTTATTTCATGCGCTACATTGGTGAAAAATTCGATTTTAGCATGATAAATTTCTTTTTCCTTTTCGTGTTCCAGAAATTCTAATCTTCTTTTATTCTTCTCTTTTATATGATTATGGTAAGATCTCGAAGCAAAATAGATAATGCTTGCTGTTAGCATACAATAAAGTAAATAGGCCCAGTTGCTTTTCCAGAACGGAGGCAGTATTTCGATACGAAGGCTTGTTCCTTTTTCATTCCAGATACCTGTATTGTTTGATGCTTTTACTTTAAATGTATATTTTCCAGGCGGAAGCTTAGTATAATAGGCTTTTCGGTTGGTTTTAAGATAAGTCCAGTCTTTGTCCAACCCCTCCATTTTATAGGCATACTCAGTCATGTCCGGTGATGTATAACTCAATGCCGCAAAATCAATGCTTATTGAAGACTGGTTATATTCCAGTCTGATTTTATCTGTAAGTGTTATTGACTTTTTTAAGGGGGAACCTTTTTCGTTAATGGAAAGGTCTTTGTTAAATACCTGTAATCCGGTTATATACACCGGAGGAATGTAGGAGTTTTTAATAAAATTATCAGGATTAAAACGTATAAGGCCGTTTACACTACCAAAATACATTCTGCCCGTCGCATCTTTAAACGATGAATGGTAATTAAACTGATCACTCAGTAGCCCGTTAGCTTTGGTATAGGTCTTTACTTTTTTTGTTACGGGGTTAAAACATACAAGGCCTTGCGAAGTAGTTACCCAAAGTAATTTGTGTTTATCTTCAAGCACCGAAAAAATAATATTACTTGGAAAGCCGTTTTCAATAGTATATCGTTCGAAATTGCTTTTTCCTTTATTGAGCATGCACAGACCACCTTCTGTGGCTATCCATAAATTACCAGCTGTGTCTTCGAAAATACGGTTTACCCTGTTATTGACTAAGCTGTTTTTGTTATCGGCCTGATGTATGAAATATCCTTTTTTTCCTGTTTTCGGATTAAAGTAGAACAAGCCGTCCCAAATGGTTCCCAGCCATAATGTTCCCTTAGTATCTTCAAACATAGTTGTATAAAAAATGTAGTCGGGCACTTCTTTTATGAGTAGAAAATTATCTCCAGCCTGATTGTATTTATACAACCCTTTCGTGGTGCAAAAGAAGGTCTCACCCACCCGTGTGCGATATATGCTATAGATAAAATTACTTTTAAGAGAATGAATGTCCGATCCGTACGAATAATGTTTTAACACTTTTCCGGTTTTAATATTCATTCGGTCTAATCCATGTTCAAAAGTACCTACCCATAGGGTATCGCCGACAGCAAGAATGCCGTGGATATTTGAATGTGCGATACCTGAAGGTGAACCCGTGGGCTTATAGGTAGTAAAAGTCTCCTTTTCAGGATCAAATTTATTTAATCCGCCGTCTTCGGTTCCAATCCACAGGTTGTTGTATTTATCTTCAATAATTTCCCTTACCGCATTTCCGCTAATTGAATTAGTTCCGCTTCTGGGGAAAAATTTTTCAAAAAGTGTAAATGGCTTAGCATGGTAGTTTACTCCGCCAAAATAGGTGCCCGCCCAGATTCCGCCTTCTTTATCTTTACATAAGGTGTAAATGGCATTATCTGAAATGGAATAAGGATCATTGTATTGTTTCTGAATATTAATGTATTTCCCTGTTTCAATATTGTAAATGAAAATTCCTGATTCCGTTGCTATCCAATATTCATTTTCAGACTGTCGGATAAAATTTCGGGCAAATATTTCTGTTTTATCTTTATTGTATGTTAAGATGTCCTTGTATTGATGCGTGTTGAGGTCGAATAACTTTACTCCCTGGTTAGAAGTTCCTATTAATAGCTGTCCCTTTTCCGTATCATAAATCCTCTCTATCCATTTTGAAACAGTAGGTTTTGAATGAGTAAACACATTGAAGCCGGTAAATGAATCGGATACAGGATTGTATTTTTGTATAGTTCCGGTAGAAGCAGAGATCCAGATTTCGTTGTTTTTCGTTACGGCAATAGAAGAGGCTTCAAAATATTCAGAAGATTTATACCTTTTGTATTGATGGGTTCTGGGATTAAAACGGACGAGTGTAGCACCGGCGATGAACCAGATGTTTCCTTTTTTATCCGCTTTTATATCTTTTATATCTTCCTGTGTCGAATTCTTTAATCGCTTAAAATTTTCGGTGTTTGAAGTATATAAAAATATGCCTCTTTCGGTACCTACCCAGAGAACGTCATTTATTTCAATAATAGCTTTAACGGAATTACTTCCGATGCTTGTGGGGTTTTCCGGATCGTTGCGAAAAATTTTAAATGTGTATCCGTCAAAACGGTTCAGCCCATCTTTTGTACCAAACCATAAAAAACCTTTTGAATCCTGAAAACTGCAAAAAACCGTATTATTTGATAAACCGTTCTCGACCAGATAGCGGCTAAAATAATAGGGCTGAGCGTAGCAATTAATCCGTATTGCTATGAGACAAAGGAATACAAAAAGTGCTTTAAGTTTCAAAAAAGTTAGTTGTTTATATCAAATATAAGCGGAAAAATAGCGATTAGAGAGCGATTTTTTATTCGTTTGGTTTAAATTTTACCACTTTTGAGACGAATTGAAGAAAGAATGATACAATGCGAAGAGCCTTCTTAAATATTAATTATTTTCTTTGACAGGACAGTATTGACCTGTGCTTTTTACATTAATCAATATCAAAACCTAAATATAAACCCATGCGATTATTTAAAATCAACCTGGTTCTGCTATCGATATGCTTGTTTTTGCAAAATTGTACCGTACAACGCTCCGCAAGTAAGCAACAGGAAAGATGGACACCTAAAAAGGCAAATGAATGGTATGATAAGCAGGGCTGGCTGGTTGGGGCGAATTTTATGCCAAGTACGGCAATTAATCAGTTAGAGATGTGGCAGGCCGAATCATTTGATACTGTTACCATTAACCGTGAATTGGGCTGGGCGCAATCATTGGGCATGAATACAGCCCGGGTATTTCTACATGATCTGCTGCATCAGCAGGATTCGCTGGGTTTTTATAATCGTATCAATACGTTTCTGCAAATAGCCGACCGACATCATATTAAACCGCTTTTTGTTTTCTTTGATTCCTGCTGGGATCCTTTTCCAAAAACGGGTAAACAAAGAGATCCAAAACCTTTTGTTCACAATTCCGGATGGGTACAAAGTCCCGGACAATACGCTTTAAAAGATTCTACCCAATATCCACGGCTGGAAAGATATGTAAAAGGAGTAGTAAGAAAATTTGCAAAAGACGACCGCATTTTAGGTTGGGATGTTTGGAATGAGCCTGACAACATGAATAATTCTTCTTATGGAAAAGCTGAACTTCCAAATAAAGTAGAATATGTGACTCCCTTGCTTAAAAAAATATTTATATGGGTACGTGCTGCCCATCCTGAACAGCCTCTTACCTCCGGAATATGGGCAGGCGACTGGTCTTCTCACGAAAATTTAAAGCCGATAGAAAAAATTCAGATTGAAGAATCTGATGTTATATCTTTTCATAATTACGATAGTCCGCAGGAGTTTGAAAAACGGATTAAATTATTACAGCGGTATGGAAGGCCATTATTATGTACAGAGTATATGGCGAGGCCAAACGGAAGTACTTTTCAGGGTTTTCTTCCAATTGCAAAAAAATACGATGTAGGAATGTTTAACTGGGGTTTTGTTAACGGTAAAACGCAAACTATTTATCCCTGGGATAGCTGGACAAAAACATACACAAGTGAGCCTCCGGTTTGGTTTCACGATATCCTGAATGCTGACGGTACTCCATACCGACCTGAAGAAACGCAGTTTATACAACAGATCACTTGGGGAAATACCAAATAGGACCTGATCGTCGCTCAAGAGAAAATAACATGATAAGTAGTTTTAAGCTGAGATTTCAATCGTGTGTAATTATCCTGCTGTTGTTAGCTTTTGCCGATACAAATACAGCCCAGGAGTCGGTTAAGCATTTGGGTAAAGATATATACCTGGCAGATCCGACCATATTTTACGATGCCGGTATTTATTATTTGTACGGAACAGTAGGAGGGAGTCCGGATAATGGTTTCCTGGTTTACACTTCTTCCGATATGAAATCATGGCAAGGCCCTGCGGGAAAGAAGAACGGGTATGCTTTACAAAAAGGAGATGTGTTTGGAAGTTCCAGGTTTTGGGCGCCTCAGGTATTCAGGTATAAAAATAAGTTTTATATGGCTTATGCCGCAGATGAAAATATTTCAATTGCAGAAAGTGACAGTCCCTTAGGCCCTTTTACTCAGTATAAGAAACAGGCGTTGGCTGCGCCCGTAAAGCAGATAGACCCTTTTGTTTTTATTGATGCTGACGGAAAGAAATACCTGTACCACGTGCGTTTGGAAAAAGGAAACCGGATTTTTGTTGCCGAACTAACCGACGACTTCTCGGAAATTAAGAAGGAAACTTTAAAAGAATGTATTTCGGCAACTGAGCCGTGGGAGAATACAAGCAACGCCGGTTGGCCGGTTACAGAAGGGCCTTCTGTTCTTAAACATAACAATTTGTATTATCTTGTATATACGGCAAACGATTTCAGAAATCCCGATTATGCAGTAGGCTATGCTGTAAGCAAAAGTCCTTCAGGTCCCTGGAAAAAATCTGTAAACAATCCTGTTTTAAGCAAAAAAGATGTGGGTAAAAACGGAACCGGTCATGGCGATTTTATAAAGGGTGATAAAGGAAATTTGTTCTATGTATTTCATACACATTTTTCGGATACAACAGTTGCCCCCAGAAAAACGGCAATTGTAAAAGCAGGTTTCATAGAAGAAAATACAGGTGAAGACCAGTTAGTGATGGATAAACTTAGTTTTTATTATCCGCAGCTAGAATAATTGATCCTTTCATACCTAAAAATCAGTAAAATACTCATGAAAAATTCGGGATATATCTTCATACTATTTGTTTATACCTTTTTATCTGCATGTTCGTCGCAGTCAAAACTGGCAGTAGCAGAAAAGGGATCAAATACCTTTAGCAATCCTTTACTCCCTTCGGGAGCTGATCCGTGGAGCATGTATAAAGATGGTTATTACTACTATACCAACACACTGGGTAACAGGCTGGCTATCTGGAAAACAAAAGACCTGGCAGAACTTAAAAATGCAGAACAAAAAGTAATATGGACTCCGCCCACAGGAACCGCTTATTCTAAAGAATTATGGGCGCCGGAATTACACTTTATTGATGGAAAATGGTATATGTATTTTGCCGCCGATGATGGTAATAATAATAACCACCGGATGTATGTAATTGAGAATGCTTCTTCAAACCCATTGAAAGGGGAGTGGGCTTTAAAAGGGAGGGTGGCTGATACTTCGGATAAATGGGCGATAGACGGAACGGTATTTGAGCATAACAAGCAGCTATATATGTTATGGTCGGGTTGGGAAGGGGACAAGAATGGCCAGCAGGACATTTATATTGCAAAGATGAAAAATCCGTGGACGATAGAGGGTAAGCGTGTGAGAATATCGGCGCCTGTTTATAATTGGGAAAAGAATGGCGATTTAAATGATCCTTCCAATCCGCCTCATGTTAATGTAAATGAAGGTCCTCAATTGCTTGAAAATAGAAAACAGTTGTTTGTGGTATATTCTGCAAGTGGATGCTGGACGGACTTTTATGCGTTGGGTATGCTGAGTTTTACAGGAAAAGATAATTTACTTGATTCAGCATCATGGAAGAAAAGCCTTCAGCCGGTTTTTAAACAGAATCCTGCAAATGCCGTATATGCTCCGGGACATAACTCATTTTTTAAATCTCCTGATGGAAAGGAGGACTGGATCCTGTATCATGCTAATAATGAACCGGGACAAGGTTGCGGAAAATTCCGATCACCCAGGGCACAAAGATTTACGTGGAATGCAGACGGAACACCAAATTTTGGCGAGCCTGTAAAAGTAACTGAGATATTGATGAAACCTTCTTCGAGGCAGCAAACTCGTACTGCTATAGTGGAAGAGTAAACCAGAAAGTTGTTTTTTCGCCTTCAGTACTTTCAACACCCATGTTACCGCCATGTTTCTCAATGATACCTTTGGAGATGTATAATCCTAATCCCATTCCTGAATAGTTTTGTGAAGATTCTTCAACTCTGAAATATCGATTAAAAATATAGGGAATTTTTTCTTTCGGGATTCCTATGCCAAAATCAGTTACTGAAACCTTGGCGACCTGTTCCAGTTCCTGTACTTTTATAATAATCTCAGTTTTGGTTGGAGAATATTTCACAGCATTGGAAATAAGATTATTCAAAACTTGCTCTATGCGAAACCTGTCTGCCTTTAACTGAATATCCGGATCTCCTTCTAATATAATCTCATGTGTCTTGGCGCTCATGAAAATCTCCTCAGAAACATTGAGTATTAGTTCACGTATAGAAAAATGTTCTTTTTTTAGCTGGAGATTTCCCTCATTTATTCTCGAAACATCTAAGAGGTCTTTTATAATATGAATAAGCCTGTTTATCTGGTTGTTTGCCTTGGTTATGAAGGGGTATATGATTTTTCCTTCATTGCTTTCAAGACGGGCCCGGCCTATAAATTGTAAATAAGCTTTAATGCTTGTAACCGGTGTTTTTAGTTCGTGAGCAGCAATGCTAATAAAGTCGTCTTTTTTCTTCATAAGTTCTTTAATAGTATTAAAGGAATGCTCAAGGGCATTTGTCATTCTGTTTAAATTTCCGGCAAGAATTCCAAGAAGGTCTTTTTCACTTTCTTCCAGTCTGATTTGATAATTTCCTAACGCTACCTGGTTTGTAACGCCTTGAAGGATAGAAATGCGTTTTGAAGTTTCAATTTTTTCTCTTTGAAGCTGTTGTTGAAGTAAGGTTTTTTTATAATAGGTTATCTTTAAATTTTTGCAGAAATAATAGGTAGTAATAATAGCAATTATAGCTATCAGAATAATTAAGAAAGGTGTTATGGCTGATAATTGTTTCCAGTTTGAACTTCGTTCTTCCAGTAACAATTCTTCACGTTGTTGCATTCTGTTTATAATTTCCCTTATATGGTCCATTACATTTTTTCCCTGCTTTACTATGTCAACAGGAACCAATCTTCCTGATTTATTTAATGCAACCTGTGCTTCCAGTAAATGAAATTTTGCTTTTATCGCTTTTGTTAATGCAGGAATTTCATGTTGTTGTTCTGCATTATCTGCAGTAAGCGCTTTAATTTTATTCAGGTTGTTTAGTGTGCGTTCAAAAGAATTATTATAAGGATCTAATAACTGAATATCTTTCGTGTAGAGATATCCACGTACCCCGGTTTCAGCATCTTTCATATTTGAAATTATTTTTTCCAGATTTTCCAGAACTGTATGTGTGTGATGTACCCATTCAGCTCTTTTATGAGCTTTCAGGATGCTAATGAAAGAAATTAAAAAAGTAGCAAGAAGCAAAATTATACTGATCAAAAAAGCAGTATGTAAAGTTTTAATAAAGGATTTTTTCATTTTAAAATAATTGATAGGTAATTCTATGTCGGTTTGTTCAACATCCTTCTTATTCAATAACAATACATTTCTCGATTTGGCTTAGTAGAATTGAGAAATAGAAAAGATATACCTTTTGTTATACTGAAAAACAGACAGTGTGATTTGCTTTTGAAAGCATATAGTTCCAGATTTTTCTTCTCAATTTATTGCACTATTCTTCATTTAAGCATCGTGTTTTAATTTCCTTTACCAGTTAATCATCAATTACTTATACTTTATCACAGCAGATACTGCTATCAGTGAAATAAAAATCTCAATCTTTTAATATGCCTCAATTGAGGGCAACAATTGCAAAAGAAGCAAGTTATATAAGAGTACTTACCAAAAAGAGCGCAAAAAAAGATAATCTTTTCAAAATATCAAGGTGAATTAAAAAAGAAACCGCCTCAACTTACTTTGAGACGGCTCCGTTTTATAGTATGATAGAAATAAGTTTCTATTTCTATCTGTAAATAATATTCTTAGTACAAGGACCAATCTTTTTGCGGAAAAGGTATTGTAATTGAGATCGGTTATAGCTTGATCCTGCAATATCTACTACTTTTGGATTATCCAGTGTAAGAGTTACCATTGGATCATTTAATCTCCACGCCTTGATAATATCTTTATTCTTTTTCCAGCTTGGATTTTTGAAAGTAATATTACCGGAAACAGTTGCTCCACGTGCTACAACTGCACCTTTATCAGTTGCTAACCATGCGCCCTGTATCTTACTTCCTTCATCAATATGATTGTTTACAGTTATACTGATTTTTTTTGACTGTTTTAGTGTTCCTGTGTAGAATTTATACACTACAGCCTGAATTCCTGACCAGCCACTTCTATAAGTCTTTGGATTATCAATTAAAATGTTTTTTAATTCATCAGATGGACCATTAGGTTCAACATCTATACCAGCCATTGGGTTGGTACGATCTGTATCTTTAATAATAGGACTGAGAATTTTTATATTTTCTCCACTTATTAAAGAAATTCCATTACGACTGGCTTTTGTAATATCTGCTTTATCAATAGTTATGTTTGTTGAAACAGGGTGGGAAACAGTGGCACCAATATATATTCCATCACCCCATGTTTGAGAGATTTTAGGGCTATATATTGTAACCGAATTAGAGCCTGTAATAGCAAGTCCATGACCACCTTCACCGGATGTTCCTAAATGGTTTGCACGATCACCTACGATAACAGGGTTAACCAAAATTACATTTGAAGCATCCGCTATTTTGATCATTCTATAGTTACCTAAAGAAGTAGGTTTTAATTTAATAACAGAACCAGCCTTGAACCAGATTTTGCGATTGGATGGAATTGTTAACCCGTTAGTGTTTATCATTATTGGAAAAGCCGGGAAAACGATTTGACTATACTTCTTGATAGCTGATTGGACATAGGCTGTATAATCTACAGTTCCATTTTTCACATAACCTGCAGGCAGAGATTTTTCAAGAGCATAGGCAGTAGAACTTAGAGCAGGTGGAGTTAAAGCAAGGCTGTTTGCGGAAGTTGTTAGCTTTGCTTCAGTTAAACTGTCGTTGTTCTGTGGTACGATTGGCTCTTTCTTGCAGTTTGCAAGAGAAAGACATAAAGAGAGCAACATGGTGTTGCCAAGCATTTTGCGGAAATTTTGTTTTTTAATCTTCATAATTTTTTTGATGCTTTTAACGTGGCAGAAGGATAAACAGTTGCAAAAAAACTGAGAAAATTTATTCTCAGTTTATCTTAGTCCGCGAGAACTAATTTTTTACCATGACATAGATATAGCTAAACGGGGATAATTAGAAGAGGCGAAGAGGACGTATTAAAATAATTGGACGAATTACGCTCTTACAGGATATTTCTAACCAAGTTCGCTAAAGACTATTTATAGAGATAGAGGGAGCAAACTAATACTGGTCAAAAGCATAAAAGTTTTTATGTTCTTTTCGGTCTTCCAACCAGCGCCTCCAATCCAATAGCTCAAATAAACATAATGCATTTTACCAGTGTTTCATTGCCTGTAATGCTAATGAATTATCTTTCTTCTTCATAAGCCCTTTTTTTAAAGTGTTCGACACATGTCATTCATAATAAATTCCCTATTACATTGCACACAAATTTTATTGTGTAAATCATATAAGTGAAGACTAAACTTGAGTGTACTGAAGTACTCTTTAATATATCTTAACATTAAATTTCTTTTTCTATTCATAAAAAAGTACCCCAATAAGTATCAAACTTTTGGGGTGCTTTTTTTAAGGAAAAAGAATTTTTAAGTGTTAAGAATGATTTATCTGTAAATAATATTCTTAGTACAAGGACCAATCTTTTTGCTGAAAAGGTATTGTAATTGAGAGCGGTTGTATGTTAGTCCTGCAGTATCTACTACTGTTGGATTATCCAGTGTAAGAGTTACCATTGGATCATTTAATCTCCACGCTTTGATAATATCTTTATTGTTTTTCCAGCTTGGATTTATAAAGGTAATATTACCAGAAACGGTTGCTCCACCAGCTACAACTGCACCTTTATCAGTTGCTAACCATGCGCCCTGTATCTTACTTCCTTCATCAGTATGATTGTTTACAGTTATACTGATTTTTTTTGATTGTTCTGGTGTTCCTGTGTAGAACTTATACACTACAGCCTGAATTCCTGACCAGCCACTTCTATAAGTCTTTGGATTATCAATTAAAATGTTTTTTAATTCATCCGATGGACCATTAGGTTCAATATCTATACCAGCCATTGGGTTGGTACGATCTGTATCTTTAATAATAGGACTTAAGATCTTTACATTTTCTCCATTAATTAAAGAAATCCCATTACGACTGGCTTTTGTAATATCTGCTTTATCAATAGTTATGTTTGTTGAAACAGGGTGGGAAACAGTGGCACCAATATATATACCATCGCCCCATGTTTGAGAGATTTTTGGGCTATATATTGTAACAGAATCTGAACCTGTAATAGCAAGTCCATGACCACCTTCACCGGATGTTCCTAAATGGTTCGCACGATCACCTACGATAACAGGATTGACTAAAATTACATTTGAAGCATCCGCTATTTTTATCATTCTATAGTCGCCTAAAGAAGTAGGTTTTAATTTAATAACAGAGCCGGCTTTAAACCAGATTTTCCGGTTAGAAGGAATTGTTAACCCGTTAGTGTTTATCATTATTGGAAAAGCCGGGAAAACGATTTGACTATACTTCTTGATAGCTGATTGGACATAGGCTGTATAATCTACAGTTCCATTTTTCACATAACCTGCAGGCAGAGATTTTTCAAGAGCATAGGCAGTAGAACTTAGAGCAGGTGGAGTTAAAGCAAGGCTGTTTGCGGAAGTTGTTAGCTTTGCTTCAGTTAAACTGTCGTTGTTCTGTGGTGCAATTGTTGGCTCTTTCTTGCAGTTTGCAAGAGAAAGACATAAAGAGAGCAACATGGTGTTGCCAAGCATTTTGCGGAAATTTTGTTTTTTAATCTTCATAATTTTTTTGATGCTTTTAACGTGGCAGAAGGATAAACGGTTGCAAAAAACTGAGAAAATTTATTCTCGGTTTGTCCTAGTCGAAAAAAATGCTGGTAAAACGGGGATAATTAGAAGAGGCGAGGAGGACGAAGTTGTAAGAAATTTTATGATGAAGAGTGATACGTTTAAATAGTGATTTTAACAGAAGTATAGTCAAAGTCTAGTTCTTTTACTCTATCTGGCCTATCTGTGAATTCCCTTCTTATTAGTAAATAGAGTGAACCTGCTAATATTCTCTTTCTCATTTTACTACACAAAGTTGTTTTACCGCCCAGCGGTCGGTTTCTGCTTAGTGCTTTTTATATCAACTGTTTATGCTGTCTTTAATATTCGTCTTTGATCAGTGAAATAAAAATCTCAATCTTTTAATATGCCTCAATTGAGGGCAACAATTGCAAAAGAAGCAAGTTATATAAGGGTATTTAACAAAAAGGAAAAATATAGGAAATACTTTACGCTACTTAGAAAAACAACTATTTATTAATTTAAAACAACAAGTATGACTAAAAAATCAATTTTTGTTATTGCTGCAGCCCTGTCTGCCGGTATTTCTGTCAATGCCCTTGGTCAAACCCAGCCATCTGGCAATTCCGGCAGCTCATCTTCAGCCGGTGCTGCAACAGGTTCTGGTACTGCTACCGGGAATGTAGCCACTACATCTGCTACTGCCGAAAAGCTTACTTTTAGCACCTTATTGAGTACTTCCGGACTGGATAAAAAGTTACAGGGAGAATATACTTTCTTTGCGCCATCAAACGAAGCCTTGTCAACACTGTCTGTTGATACTACTGAAGCAGGAAAAGCGAAATTGACATCTCTTTTAAACAATCATATTGTTCAGGGGAAATACACTTCAAAAGATCTGGCAAAGGCAATTGCAGCAGGAAAAGGAAGTGCTTCTATGGCTACGCTTGGCGGAGAAAAGCTGACATTTAGAATCAATGAAAATAAAAATCTGGAAGTTTCTGACACCAATGGAAATACTGCTGTAGCAACCAGTTTCGATCAGACAAATACTAATGGAATTACGCATGTAATCGATAAGCCATTAGCTCCTAAACAATAAAATTTTTCAATCTTAACAAAAGCCTCTTTAAAAAGGAGGCTTTTGTTATTCTTCAACCCGTCATTTCATCAGAATTATAAAACGTATTGTTAAAAGAAGAAACCTGTTTTAACTGCCTTTCAATTCTAAATAATAATTGATCTATCTCAAAAGGTTTTGAAACCACATCGTTGGCACAATTATCAATTATAGTCTGAAAAACTTCCGGATGTGCAGACAAGATAATTACGGGGATAGTTTTAGTTGAAGGATTATTCTTAATATTGCGGCAAATATCTCTTCCGTCCTCGTCAGCTAATACAATATCTAACAATATCAGATCGGGTTGAAAGCTTTTGATCTGATCAAATACGTTTTTCCCCGATAGAGAAGTTTGCACGTAATATCCAGCTTTAGTTAATATTAATTCAACGGTTTCGAGTGTTAAATTCTCATCATCGATACAAAGTATTCTTTTAGATATCTTCTCCACAATTGTTCTTTACGGTAATAATTAAACTGTCCTATATTTTTAAAGAATAAATAGACAATTTGTTTTTTTAATGTGATAAAAGTATATGCTTAGCAAGCGTATTCCTTTACCTTGTTTATTACCTCATCAATGTCGAAAGGCTTCTTTATAAAGGAATCAGCATTGCATGAACCGGCAATTTCTTGTAAATCAGCTGCTCCGGAAATCAGAATAACAGGAATGTCCACTGAATCAGGATCTTCCTTTAATTCTTTACATATTGTATGGCCGAGCGAATTTCCAAGAAAATGATCGAGCAGTATCAGGTTAGGATGCAGTTCATCCAGGGAACTTAAGGGAGTTGAATTTGTAGAAGGAATTACCGTATATCCTTCTGTTTCAAGGATTGTCTGAATCAGGGATAAGATGTCGGTATCATCTTCTATAACAAGTATTCTTTTCTCCATTGAATTGGCAAATATAAACTGATATTACATAACAGAATGAGAGAAGTTTTTTAAGAAATGTAATTATAACGTTACCTTAAAACACTAGAGTATAAGCTAATGTATTAAAATTTTTAAAGCTCTTTTTATCAGCAATATCTACAATTTTAAAATTTGAATTTTTAATAGTTTTTCACCTTGAAAAAATGATTATACTCCGAATAAACTATTTGTAAATTTAATTCTAATTTCCCCCTGTAAGTCTTCAATCGTCCTGAAAATCTCTTTTAATGTTACCTGTTCTATCTTGGTGAGGTTTTTTACATTAATGTAGTTATCTGGCTCCATTTTGTCATTCACAATCTGATTTGCCTGTTGCTTTAATCTTAAACTCATTAAGAAGTAATAGGATTGAACAATTTCGTGGAGTTTCTTTTCAGTAAATACCCCTTTTTGGTGTAAGTTTTTAATCCTTTCGCCCGTGTTTGTTTTAAAGATACGGTTCTTTAATGCATAAACACGTATTAGGTCAACAATCGGTGTCATTGCTTTCTTAATGTCAAATACTTCCTGATTTTCAATTACTGTAGTCTTGATGTTTTTAAAGAAAGTTAAGGGAGGCTCGTATTGCAGAGCATTCTTTGCTAAATAGAAAAACAGCTTTTCATTGGGTTTCTGTAATTCTTTATCCAGAAAATCCTGTAGTTCTTCCATAATTAATTTGTCGCCGTACAGGTACCTGCAGTCAAAAAAAGTTGAAAATTTAATAACTGTTTCTGGAAGTGCTTCTTCCATCCAGCTTATATAATTTCTTTTCCAATGCGATAAGGAGTGTGTCCATTTAGGGTTTTTCGCCATAAATCCTCCGCTGCAATAGCTAAATCCGATAGAATTTAATCTTTCAGATACAATTTCTGCAAACTTTAAAAAATATTCCCGAACTTCTTCACGGTGCTCGTTTGCTTTATCTTCGTAGATAATTGCATTGTCCTGGTCGGTTTTTAATGTCTGTTCTTTTCGACCTTCACTCCCCAATACCATAAACACGAATTTTGCCGGTGCAGGGCCAAGTTCGCCGACAACACCTTCAATAACTTTTATAGCGATGGTATCAGCAATGGTTGTAATCATCTGGTTAACAATTTCTGCATTTACGCCTCTGTTTAGCAGTTGTTTGATGATTTCAGGTACATGCTGCCATTTCTTTTTAAGCTCGCCAACCGAAAGTGCAAGTTTTACTGACTGGATAAAAAGGAAAGGTGATTGAGTTTGTTCGCTTAGCAGTTTGTTGCGACTCAAAAATCCCAGGTAATTATTGTTCTCTTCAACCAGCAAATACCGTGTTTTAGTGCTGAACATCATTAATATTGCTTCGTACACATATGCCTGTGAATTGATAGCTATAACGGGAACGTCCATTATTTCGCCAAGGAGTGTTTCTGAAGATTTTTGCCTTGCAATTACATTGTCTCTTAACGTAATATCGGTAACATAACCTTTTATTGTTTCTGTGCGATCTTTTACGAACAGGCAGCTTACTTTTTGTTCGGCCATTTTTTTTGCGACCTCATACACGGGAGTGTCTGTATAGCACGAAACAATGTTTCGTTGTTCCAGGCTTTCGATTTTTCTGGTATAGATCCGATCAGCTGCTATATAACTTTCCTCAAACGAAACAGGATTTTTATAAAAATGAACAAATTCTTCATTAGTCATTCTCTTCCCGAATTCTTTGGTAAAATAGAGGAAGAAGTCTTCAAAGGCCTTGCAAAGTTCCCTGAAGTCTTTACGGGGTAAAAAATAAATCCGGGTTCCTTTTTTTGCTATTACCGTTCTTAACGATTTTTTCCTGTTTAGTAAAACGGAAACTCCACCGTAGCAATACCCTGGGGGGTGTATTTCTGCTAATCGTTTGTTTTGCGCACTGTCATAAAAGAATGATTCGTATTCGCCTTCAACGATTATGTCTACTCCTTTCATTTTTGTTACCTGCTGATGATAGATTACCTCCTTTTTTAAGTAAGTTATTTCTTGTAACAGCTCAGCTACGCCTTTAAGAATTTCATCTGAAAGAAGATTGAAAGGTTTTACAGTTCGCAGGAATTCTAATTTATGACTCATAAAAAGTAGTAAATTATCAGTGCACTTAATAGTATGAATAGGGGGATAAGGTAATACCAGATGTTTACTTCAGTTCTTTTTTCAATAACATTTTTTTTCTGATAAAGCTCTGTTTCATTGATTAAACCTTTCTCAAGTAATTTAAAAAAACATTCAGCAGTTGCCTGTGCATCTGCCAGTGCGTTATGCTGTCCCTCAAAATTCTTCGAAAAAAGAAACTGATACAATTCGTTTAAACTCAGGTATTTTTGTTTAAGATTTCTTGAAAGATGCTTGGTTGCCTGCATGGTGCAAAACACCGGTAGTTCTTTCAGCTGGTTTTTCTGCCCCGTTCTGTAATATTCAACATTGATAAGCGCAGTATCAAGTTCCAGAAAATGGCCTATCACTAAAGGCTTATATTTTTTTAAGTCCTGCGATAACTGTTTAATAACTTCTTTTCTCCGTTCACCATTTTCAGCCAGGAAACTTTTGGTCAATCCATGTATCTTATAAGCTGCAGGTTCAATTTGGAAGTCATTATCACAAATGTAATAATTGGCGGCTTTTATCTCATGTTTGGCTTTATCATAAACTATCCAGGCTATTTGAACAATGTGGGGCCATTCTTCTTCTTTAAAGAAAGGTGTATTCCAGTTTGCAGGTGCTCCGGAGGCTTCAGTATCAATAAACAGTAGATAGTTCTGCATCAGGAAAATTAATAATGCCGTTAATATAAGCGATTTTACTCCCGGAAGATATAAGAAATAAAATCAGATAGAATTTATTAAGTATTTTTTGCAAAATTCCGTGCTGCTTAGTACTTCCGTTTCCGAAAAATAAAAATCATTCTTGTCTTCGGTAATTATACAATTGCAGTTGCTTTCTAAAGAAGCATAATATTCAAGCCCGTCTTCAAAATCGTGTATTGATGAATTTTGCAGTGTTTTAAAAACTGCTGTTTCGGTATTACCGGCAATGGAAATATGCCTGCAAAGCAAATCAATCTTTTGTCTGGCTAATGAAGTTTTGTGTTTTTTTTCAGCAAAATAAAAAGCAATAGTCAGGCAAACCGGTGAAGTGAAAAGCCGATACTGTTTGGTTCCGGAAAGGCTTAATATTCTTGAACTGAAAGTAAACAAGGGATATTCTTTGTTTAAAACAGAAACCAGGATATTGGCATCAAGAAATAATTTCATTTTCTGGATTCAAAAAACTCCTTTTTAGATGCTTTCCTGGAGCGCTTAACCTGATATTCTGCTTTGCCTTCGGCGAGTTGATAAACCCAATCGGCAACAGGTAACTCTTCTAATGCTTTATATTCTGTAGAAGTAGCTTTGTTTAACAGATACTCAATAAAACGGGATAGGCTGATGTTGTTATCAGCAGCATACTGCTTAGCTTTACGAACAACTTCTTCGTTAAAGCTTAATGTTAATTTGGTATCCATAGTTTAAAAAGTATTTTCAAATATAAATAATTAATACGTATAATAAAAATATTTTATACGTATTTTATTCAAAATATTCTTTAAACATGAAAAGCCATAATAGGGCTGTTTTGAAATTCTGAAATCGCTAAAATTTAGGGATTCCCTGATAGTAAACCTCATTCCAGCGAAGTTCATTTCTTAACTGGTCCAGCTTTGTTTCTTTTCCAATGTGAATGTATTCCAATCCGGCGATCTCGGCAAAATCCTGTATGTTTTGGGCGGTAAGATTCTGACTGAAAGCCGTATGATGTGCTCCTCCCGCATAGATCCAGGCCGCACCGGCTGTTTTTATATCCGGAAGTGGTTTCCATAGCACCCTTGCTACAGGTAATTTCGGAAGATTATGCTCAGGTTCAACAGCTTCCACTTCATTTACTACTAACCTGAAACGATTACCCATATCAATAATGGAAGCATTTAGGGCCGGGCCGGATGCAACATTAAAAACAAGCCGAACGGGATCAGTTTTTCCGCCTATCCCTAATGGATGTACCTCTGCAGCAGGTTTTCCCGAGGCGATAGATTCATCAATTTCTAACATGTGCGATCCTAAAACCAGCGAATTATCGGGATCAAAATGGTAGGTGTAATCTTCCATAAAGGCATTCCCGCCTTTTAACCCGGTTGCCATCACTTTAAAAGCCCGTACTAAAGCTGCAGTTTTCCAGTCGCCTTCGGCTGCAAAGCCGTAACCTTCATTCATTAAACGTTGAGCAGCAATTCCGGGTAACTGAATGAGGCCGTGCAGATCTTCAAATGTATCTGTAAATCCTTTAAATCCTCCGTCATGAAGAAAAGTTCGTAAGCCAATTTCAATTTTAGCAGCTTCACGTAAAGCAGTATGTTGCCCTCCGCCTTTTCTCAATTCCATAGCGATTGTATAACGGTCTTCGTACTCATCGATTAACAGATCAATAGCCTGAGTGCTTGTTTCGTTTATTACTTTTACCAGGTCTCCAACTCCATAAGTGTTTACAGAATATCCAAACTTCAATTCGGCTTCCACTTTGTCGCCTTCAGTTACAGCAACATAGCGCATGTTATCGCCAAAGCGGGCAAATTTCGCTCCCTGCCAGTCGTGCCAGGCACTTGCAGCTCTTGTCCAGGATGAAATCTGGCTTAATACTTCTTCATCCTGCCAATATCCAACAACCACTTTACGGTTTATTCTTAATCGCGATACAATAAACCCAAATTCACGGTCGCCATGTGCGCTTTGATTCAGATTCATAAAGTTCATATCAATAGACTTCCATGGAATATCGCGGTTAAACTGAGTGTGTAAATGCAATAAAGGCTTTTTTAAAGCAGCCAAACCCCTGATCCACATCTTTGCCGGAGAAAAGGTGTGCATCCAGGTAATTAAGCCTATTACATTTTCAGCGACATTTGCTTCCTGAATTATTGAATAAATCTCTTCCGGAGTTTTAACCGTTGGCTTAAACACAATTTGTACAGGTATTTGGACCGAATTATTCAAGCCCTGTGCTATTTGTTGTGAGTGCTCTGCAACTTTTTTCAGCGTTTCTTCTCCATATAAATGCTGGCTTCCTGTAAGAAACCAAACTTCAAAATCTTTAAGTGTCGTCATTTACTTTTTTAATTATTTTGAGATTATTTCAATATCTGTAGCTTTTGTAGGAAACCATACAGTCATTTCGCCCTTCCCACGGTTTGCCCATGCATAGTAAGGGATGGCGGTAAAGGGCTGTACTGAAGTAGTGATTGTTTTTCCATCGGGAGCAATGTTAATAGCTTGTGCATCGCTTTTTAATACAGTTACTCCATTTAAGAGTGTGCTTTCAAAGGCGCTTATAAACTTTGTGCCGGCAGGGAGAATAATATTACTTGTTTTATTCTGATTATCTTTCCATTCTGCACAGTAGACTAAGGGTCCTCTCTGAAGTGCGATTTTTCCTATATCATCTTTAACTTTTTCGTTTGCAGTAATGGTTTTAACTTCCATTGGCAGGTTAACCTGTACTATATCTCCTTTTTTCCAGGTTTTATTCAGTACAGCGTATCCTTTTTCTATAGAATATTGTACTGGTTTTCCATTTATTGTTATTCTGATTTTTTCAGTATATGGAGATGAAAAAGAGTACAGGTCTGATGCTACAGGCTGATTTTGCGCCCATCCGGGAATTCTGATAAGAAGGTTGAAATCCTTAGCTTTTGCTGGATCTATTCTGAATTTTAAATCTCCATTCCAGGGATAATTATTTTCCTGTGCTAATTTTACTGAAATGTTCTTTATTTTGATAGAAGAAGCACTTTCAGCAAAGAGATTTACATAAAGATTATTGTTTTTAAGCGCATAGATATAACCCGGAATGGAAGGAATTAAACGCGTTAAATTAGTAGGGCAGCAGGAACATTCAAACCATCCGGATCTTTCAGCCTCCATGCTTTTGTGCGAGAAACTGTGATGGATCTGCATTGCATTTGTGTAAAAAAATGATTTTCCATCCAGTCCCACCCCGGATATCAGTCCGTTATATAAAGATCGTTCTAAGACGTCAATGTATTTAGAATCTCCATGCAGTTGGAACATGCGTTGGTTCCAGTAAACGTTTACAATAGCGGCACATGTTTCATTGTAAGCGGTTGAATTGGGAAGTTCGTAATTCTCCCCGAACCGTTCTCCATCTGGTATTGCGCCAACTCCTCCCTGAATATACAGTTTCTTTTGTACAACATTATTCCAGATTTTATCAATAGCATTCAGCATTTTCTGATCGCCTGTTAAGGCTGCAACATCTGCCATCGCAGCATATAAATATCCGGCTCTTACAGCATGGCCTACTGCTTCATCCTGCTCAGTAACAGGTTTGCTGTCCTGCCAGTAACTGCCATTCTCCCAGGGGTTAGTGCTTTTAGCATTATAGCCCTTGTATTTACCCCTTTGCTCTAAAAAGAATTTCGCTGTTTGTAAATATTCCGGTTTTCCTGATACCCGATATAATTTTACCAGTCCCATTTCTACTATTTCATGCCCCGGAGCTACGGCTCTTTTACCGGGTCCGAAAACAGCACAAACCAAGTCAGCATTTTTGATGGCAATGTTTAATAAGGTTTTCTTATTGGTTGCCTGATAATGTGCTACTGCCGCTTCGTATAAATGCCCTGAATTGTATAGCTCATGGCTAATCTCTCTTTCTTTTACCCATCTTTCGCTTCCGGACCAGGGGTGAGGATGAAGCGGGTCAATGGTACGTGCAGTGTATAAATATCCATCCGGCTCCTGTGCTTTTGCTACTTTAATGATCAGCTTATCCAGGTATAATTCCAGTTTCTTATCGGGAAACAAGCTGAGAGAATAAGAAGCTCCTTCAATGGTTTTATAAATGTCTGTATCGTCAAAAGGAAATGTTGTGCAAAATTTTCCTGTTTTTGCAGCTGCCATTTCAAAGTTTTTTACCCTTCCTGTTGATTCGCAACGCTCAAAAGATGCGGGAATAGTAACTGTATGATTGGTTTTTATACGGGGAAGCCAAAAGCTATCGTTTAATTTTACCTGTGTAAAAGGAACAGCTTGGATGAGATAATCTTTTGTTTGGCCGTATGTAATAGAGGTGTAAAAGAGAACGAAGATAATCAGTAAGTTTTTCATGGTATCAGGCTGTTATAGTTGTCCGTAGTAGGAGTGGGGTCCGTGTTTTCTTTCGTAATGCTTTTTTATCAGTGAATCTTTCAGTCGGGGAGCTTTCGGGTTTATTAATTCAGTAAGATGAGCCATTTGTGCTACAGATTCTAATACTGCACTGTTGTAAACAGCTTTTTCGACAGTTTTTGCCCAGGTAAAGGGAGCGTGGTTTCCTACCAGAATCATTTCTACTTCTTCATAGCTTAAACCTTTATCTTTAAAGTAATTTATAATTTGAAAACCTGTCTGAAATTCATAATCGCCTTGTATCATTGTATCAGGCATAGGAGGTGCACATGGAATATCTACAGTAATATGATCCGCATGAGTAGTGCCGAAAATTGGAATATCCCGCTGGCTTTGTGCCCAAGCCGTGGCATAGGTAGAATGGGTGTGAACAATGCCACCGATATTTTCCCAATGTTTGTATAATACAGCATGCGTTTTTGTGTCAGATGAAGGCCGAAGTTCTCCTTCTACAACATTTCCGTCGAAATCAACAATCACCATTTTTTCCGGCGACAATTCTTCATATGGAATACCACTGGGTTTTATTGCAAAAACACCCCTTGTTCTGTCTGCAGCACTTGCATTGCCGAATGTAAATAAAACAAGGCCCAGTTTAGGTAAAGCCATGTTGCTTTCATACGCCATTTGCTTTATCTCATTGTATTTACTCATCGTAATTTGTTATTAGCTCAGGTAGTAACTGAGCGTTTACGTTTTCAATTAAACTGCCCGCCTGCAGATATCGGAGATATCTTTTTGCATATATAGCGGCATGTTTTTCATTTGGTTGATATTCCCTGTCGAAACCTTGCCCCATCGCTTCCATTGCATCTTCTACCTTAGCGTAAATTCCTGCTGCAGTTGCGGCAAACATAGCTGCGCCAATCGCACAGGTTTGCTCAGAACGGTGGATACGGATAGGCATATTCATTACATCAGCCATCATCTGCATAATAAAAGGCGATTTTTTAGCTACACCGCCCATTCCGATTAATCCTTTTACCGGTATTCCCTGTTCGACAAAGCGGTCTGCAATCCTCTTTGCACCAAAACAGGTCGCCTCCGCGAGAGACCGATACATTCGTACAGCGTCACTTCCAAGGCCTAATTCTAAAAATGCTCCTTTTAATAACTGGTTTGCATCGGGGGTACGGCGGCCATTTAGCCAGTCAATAGCAAGTTCTGCACTTTCTTCTACAGGTAATTGCGCTGCAAGCCTGTTGAGTTCGGGAATTATTTTTTCTTCTGTTTCGGCAATCAGTTTATGTTTCGTTTCCGCGTCAATAATTTCTGATTTTGAGAGAATAGTTATTAATGGCCATGTCAGTACTTTTTTAAACCAGGCATAAGCATCCCCAAAAGCAGATTGGCCGGCCTCCATGCCAATCATCCCCGGAATGATAGAGCCAGTAACCTGTCCGCAGATGCCATTTACAAATATGTCTTTTACTTCGGGTGCGGGAGCAACAAGCATATCGCAGGTTGAAGTACCCATTACCTTACTTAAATAATAAGGCTCGATTTGTCCGCCTACAGCGCCCATATGTGCATCAAATGCACCAATACCTATTACAACATCTGTTTTAAGACACAATTTATCAGCCCATTCTTCGCTTAAGTTGCCGGCAGCTTGGTCTGCCGTATATGTCTTTTTAAAAAGCCTGGAGGTAAAGCCCGACAGAAGCGGATCTAATGAACTGAAAAAGTCATCAGGAGGTAAGCCGCCGAAGGCTTCTGCCCATAAGCTTTTATGGCCCGCAGAACAAACTCCTCTTTTAATTTCAGATGCTTTTTTACCTCCTGTAAGTAAGAAAGGAATCCAGTCACAGTGTTCTACCCAGGAGTAACAATCTTTTCTTATATCTTCATCTTCCCTTAAGATGCGAAGCAATTTCGCCCAGAACCATTCTGATGAATACTTGCCGCCTACATATTGGAGGTAGTTAATACTAAACTTTCCAGCATGTTCATTAATTTCTGCGGCTTCCTGAACAGCAGTATGATCTTTCCATAATACAAACATTGCATTTGGACTATCCTCGTATTCAGGATATAAAGCTAGCGGAGTTCCGGTTTCATCTACAGCCACAGGAGTAGAACCTGTTGTATCGACAGAAATTGCTTTAACTTTTGCCCTTATATCCGGCGTAGCCTGTGCTAAACATTCTTTTATTGTATATTCGAGTCCCTCTATATAATCCAACGGATGCTGACGAAATTGATTGGTAGCAGCATTACAATACAGGCCCGATTTCCAACGGGGATAATAGTAAACAGAGGACGTCACTTCTTGTCCGTCGTTTGCATTTACTAAAACTGAGCGTACAGAATCTGTCCCGTAGTCTACTCCTATAACAAACTGGTTTGGTTTCATTGGTTATTAATGTTCAAATAACGTTTATTTTTTTGGAAAAAGAAATAGTATCTGCTTTTTTTCCAAAGAAATTTTATTCAGTCTAAACTTATCTTTAGAGAGAAGAAGTATAGTGACTTAAGAAGACTATAAATTAAAATACCTTGGGTGAATATTAATCCTTGAGAATGATTTGGATACAAAATATTAAAAATAAAATTACCTTGTTATTGATTTGTTAATTATTAATTGTAATATTGACATTATAAATTCTCAACATCGTAAGTAATAAAAAAACCGATAATGAACCGATCTTCTATCAAAATTTTTGCAACACTTTTACTATGTTCTGTTGCTATGAGTAAAACATTTGGACAGGTTTCGAATGATATTATTGTTCATATGAACAAAGCCCAGACTAAAATCAATAAAAATATTTACGGCCATTTTGCTGAACATTTAGGGCGATGTATTTACGGAGGTTTTTATGTAGGCGAGAATAATAAAATTCCTAATACAGCTGGAGTGCGTAACGATGTTGTAAACGCTTTGAGAAAGTTGAAGATTCCAAATTTAAGATGGCCTGGGGGTTGTTTCGCCGACACCTACCATTGGAAAGACGGAATTGGCCCCAAAGAAAAACGTCCGACAATAGTAAATACCTGGTGGGGAGGCGTAACGGAAGACAATAGCTTTGGTACGCACGATTTTTTAAACATGTGTGAGCTGCTCGGTACGGAACCGTACCTCGCGGGGAATGTGGGTAGCGGAACCGTGCAGGAACTGGCTGACTGGGTGCAGTATGTAAACTTTCCTGGTCAAAGCCCTATGTCTAAACTGAGACAGGAAAATGGCCGTGAAAAGCCTTGGCAGGTTAAATACTGGGGAGTAGGTAATGAAGCATGGGGTTGCGGAGGGAATATGACGGCCGAATACTATGCGAATGAGTACCGTAAGTATGCCACATTTATGGGCTACTGGACAAATACAGGTAAACTATTTCGTATTGCCTCTGGTGCGAGTTCTGGAGACTATCACTGGACAGAAACCCTGATGAAAAATATCCCGCATAGTCTGCTTGAAGGAGTGGCGCTGCATCATTATTCGGTAATAAGCTGGGATCATAAAGGGCCCTCTACTACTTTTTCTGAGGAGCAGTATTTTAAAATCATGCAGCAGGCATTGAAAATGGAAGAACTTGTTACCCAGCATTCAGCTATTATGGATAAATATGATCCTGAAAAGAAAATAGCGTTAGTTGTTGATGAATGGGGTGGTTGGTACGATGTTGAACCGGGAACAAATCCGGGCTTTTTGTATCAGCAAAACACCATGCGGGACGCAATGATTGCGGGGGTTACTCTAAATATCTTTAATAATCATGCAGACAGAGTGAGAATGGCTAATCTTGCCCAGGCGATAAATGTATTGCAAGCGGTTATTCTGACCAAAGACGAGAAGTTAATATTAACTCCTACTTATCACGTTATGGAAATGTATAACGTTCATCAGGACGGTACACTTATACCGGTTGAGGTAAAAAGTAACGAATACCAGTATGGTAATGAAAAACTTCCGGCAGTATCTGTATCAGCCTCACGTGATCAGAAAGGTTTAACACATATTTCTTTAGTAAATATTGATGCTAAAAAATCACAGGATATTTCCGTTAATCTTGAAGGGGCTAAATTAAATACGGTAAACGGCAGAATCTTAACATCTGATAAATTGCAGAACTATAATTCATTTGAAAATCCGGAAAAAATTAAACCAGGTGATTTTAAAGATGCAAAGCTGAAAAACGGAAAGCTGCAGGTTAAGTTACCTCCGTTTTCCGTGGTAGTGTTAGAATTAAAATAAGGAGAAGTGCAGATTCCGTTTTATTCAGTATCAACACTATCTAAATTAAAGGAATAATGAAAAAAAAAGTCCGGGCGATATGTTTAGCCATCCTGTTTTTAATTACCGGATATAATAATTGCATTGCTCAATCTCAAAAAGTATTTACAGTAAAGGCAAATGAAATAATCGCCCCGGTTCAGCCTACCATGTGGGGAATATTTTTTGAAGATATCAATATGGGAGCCGATGGAGGTTTGTATGCAGAATTGGTAAAAAACCGTTCTTTTGAATTCGATACTCCATTAATGGGATGGAAAGAAATTAAAAATGCTCCCGATGTAAAAGGAAGTATCCTGGTTTTAAACCGGGAGGCAGTTGATGCGGCAAACAGAAGGTACATTCGTGTCACTTCCGGCTCTGAAAATGGTTATGGGCTCCGAAATGAAGGCTTTCGCGGCATAGGAATCAAAAAGGATAATCAATATAATTTTAGTGTAACGGCCAGGCAAAATGAAGCCAGTAACCTATCACTGGTTATAGAATTGATATCAGAAAAAGGAGAAAAAATAGGAGCAGCAGAGGTTCATCCGCAGGGAAGTAGCTGGAAAAAATACCCGGTAAGTTTTAAAGCTTCAGAAACAGATTTAAAGGCAAGGCTGATTGTATGGATAAAGGGAAAAGGATCAGTTGACCTGGATATGATTTCTCTTTTTCCTGAGGATACCTGGAAAAGCCGGCCCGGAGGCTTACGTGCAGACATGGTTCAGCTGTTGGCTGATATGAAACCAGGTTTTTTACGCTTTCCTGGAGGCTGTATTGTAGAAGGTCGAAACCTGGATGAACGGTTTCAATGGAAGAAGACTATTGGAAATGTTGAAGACCGCGATTTAATAATTAACAGATGGAATCTGGAGTTCAAACACCGTTTAACTCCTGATTACTATCAATCCTTTGGTTTAGGATTTCTGGAATATTTTCAGCTTTGCGAAGATATTGGCGCATCTCCTTTGCCTATTTTAAATTGTGGTATGGCCTGTCAGTTTAATACTGCGGAAGTTGTTCCCGTGGACCAGCTCGACCCTTACATTCAGGATGCTTTAGACCTGATTGAGTTTGCCAATGGAGATATAACAACCAAATGGGGAAAAATTCGTGCAGAACTGGGACACCCAAAATCTTTTAATTTAAAAATGATGGGAGTGGGAAATGAGAACTGGGGCGAGCAGTATGTAGAAAGGCTGAAGGAATTTACAAAAGCGATTAAAGCTAAATATCCTCAGATAAAAATAGTTAACAGTTCCGGTACAGATCCTGATGGAGAACGATTTGATTATTTAAATGGTGAATTGCGGAAAATGAACGCCGATATCATTGACGAACATTATTATCGGGCGCCAAAGTGGTTTTTTGCCAACGCGAATCGATATGATAAGTATGACAGAAACGGCTCGAAAGTTTTTGCCGGTGAATATGCTGCTCAGAGCGTTGCAATAGCCAGTCCTGAAAATAAGAACAACTGGAAATGTGCCCTGGCTGAGGCAGCTTTTATGACCGGGCTGGAGCGGAATGCCGAGGTTGTTACCATGGCTTCGTACGCTCCTTTATTTGCTCATGTTGATGGCTGGCAATGGACTCCGGATCTGATCTGGGTAAATAACCTGGAATCGTACGGAACTCCAAATTATTATGTACAAAAACTTTACTCTACAAATAAAGGTACACATGTAGTTCCTGTTTTGTGGAACAACCAGGCCTTAACAGGGCAGGATGGTTTTTATGCGTCTTCCTGTATTGATACAAGCACTCATGAACTGATTGTTAAAATTGTAAATGCATCCGGAAAGCCTGAAAACCCTGTAATTGAAATAGAAGGAGTAAAGAAACTTCAATCGCGGGCGATCTTAACAGAATTAAGAGGTGATGACCTGGATGCGGTAAATTCAATAGCAAACCCAACTGCGGTCAGCCCGAAAGAAAGGCAGATAAAAGTGACTGGGAAAGAGTTAAATTTATCCCTCCAACCTTACTCATTTAATATTATCAGGTTTAAAATGCTGTAATGAACAGAACAATTTCTATACTTGTTGTTCTTTAAAATAATCTTACCAATTAAAAATCTGATAATATGAAAAGAGTTTTTCTTGCGCTTTCCTGTGCCGTGTTTTTGGCAGCAACAGCCTGTAATAATTCCGGTACTAAAACATCTTCAGCCGATTCAGTAAAAACAGATGCTTCTTCTACAGCAGACACTTTAGCAGAAGTTGATACCAGCACTTTTAATACGGAGATTTCAGGTAAAAAAGTAAGCCTGTTTACTCTTAAAAATAAAAATCTGCAAGCTGTAATTACCAATTACGGGGGCCGAATTGTGCAGTTGATGGTACCCGATAAAAATGGGAAAATTACCGATGTGGTTCTTGGTTACCAGAAACTGGATGGCTACAGAAAAGAACACGAACCGTATTTTGGGGCACTAATTGGAAGGTACGGTAACCGGATAGGAAACGCACAGTTTACCTTAAACGGGAAACTTTATAAACTACCGGCCAATGATGGTCCGAATACTTTACATGGCGGCATAAGTGGCTTTAATGCTAAAGTGTGGGATGCGAAACAACTGGATGATAAGACACTGGAATTAACTTATTTATCGAAAGACGAGGAAGAAGGTTTTCCGGGAAATCTGAATGTGAAGGTTATTTATTCTTTAACAGACGATAACGGTTTAAAGATTGACTACACCGCAACCACAGATAAACCTACTGTGGTAAACCTTACCAACCACGCTTATTTTAATTTGAATGGTGCAGGAAGCGGCACAATTACCGGGCATGAGTTGATGATAGACGCCAACAGGTTTACCCCGGTTGATAAAACGTTAATTCCAACCGGAGAGCTTAAAACGGTTACCGGAACACCTTTTGATTTTACAAAAGCTACTGCAATTGGCGCCCGCATTAATGCCGAAGATGAACAGTTGAAAAATGGAAAGGGTTACGACCATAACTTTGTTCTTAACAACAGCAGTAAAACAATTCATACCGCAGCAAAAGTTATGGGGCCGTCAACCGGAATTATAATGGAAGTTTTAACAACTGAACCGGGAATACAATTTTACAGCGGCAATTTTCTGGATGGTAAAACCAACGATGGAAAGTCAGGAAAGGCGTATCCGTACCGTTCAGGACTTTGTTTAGAAACACAGCATTTTCCGGATTCACCAAACAAGCCTCAATTTCCTTCTACTGAGTTAAAACCTGGAGAGACTTATCAAACAAGTACGGTTTATAAGTTTTCTTCCAGATAATTTAACAGATCCGGCAGCATATATAGCAGCAGTACTGAAAATACTGCTGCTATATTAATACTAGTACATTATTGCTTCAGCAAACCCTCAATAAATTTTACCATTTCCGGTGAATCATAATCGGCCATACCTTCGTGACTAAAAACCAATTCTGCTTTTTTGTTCAAAATGTGGGTAGTAGGTAAGCTGCCGCTGAATAATTGTTCGGGGACATTACTCGCTGAAATATAAACCGGTAAACTATAATTTTTCTTTTTCATAAATGCCCCTGATTTTTCAAGATTACCATCGGCATCAACCAGTATAAAAACTACGCGGCTATTATTTTTAAATTTGTTGTATAAAGAATTTATTGCCGGCATTTCTGCCCTGCAGGGAGGGCACCATTTAGCCCAAAAGTTTAAAAAAACTACTTTCCCTTTCAGTGCTGCAAGGTCAATAGTTTTTCCATCCGTTCCTTTAAAATATATAGAAGGAACAGAATAAGTGTTTTTCTCAGACGCTGAGGATCCTGATTTTAGCGGTTGAACACTCGGCTGAAATAAACCTGTTCTGATCAATCCCTGCAATACAACTGCTTTAACCTCAGGATTAAATGCAACAACCGCAATAAGAACCAGGCTAATTATAAATCCCAGATTTGATTTCAATAAATTCATTTTAATTTGTTAATAAGTTATTGGAAATCTTTTACGGCTTTTCCTAAATCCACTACCTGCATTTCCGGAAGTGCAGAAGCTAACAGGGAGCTTCCTGCAGCACTTCGCGTACCTCCGGCACAATGTACAAGCACCGGTTTGTTCTTTGGAACTTCCTGTATTCTTTCGCGTAATTCTGGTAGGGGAATATTAACAGAATGAGGGAAAATAGATTTTCCATTTGCTTCAGCTCTGTTTCGGATATCAATTATAGTATAGGCTGAAGGATCTTTTTTTAATTCCTGTAAATCAATCTGAGGGAAATTCAATTCGCCATAATCTAAAACAAAGGCTTCTTCAACAGCATCTTCGTACCCGATTTTAGCGATTCGTTTTAATAAACCGGCTACTGTTTCTTCATCCTCTGCTGCCAGGTAGAACTTTTCGCCCGGATTTACAATGCTTCCCAACCAGGTTTCAAACTTTCCATTAGCCATTATATTGATGGAGTTTGGTAGGTGAGATGCCTGATACTTGTCTGATGGTCGGCTGTCAACAATTAAAACATTCTTTTGTATTCTTTCCGCTTCGGCTTTTGTTTTTATCGGATATCCAATGCTGATCTTTGAAAGTGCTTCTTCTATATTTTCTGCTCCTTTTTTGTTTAATTCCACGTCAAAAGGAAAGTATTTCGGAACAAAAGGCTGATCAGAGATAAGCGCTTCAACAAATTGATTTTCATCCATTTCCTGTAAAGACCAATTACTGCTTTTTTCTGCACCTATGGTGCTTTGATTAGCCTTAAGCAAGGCTTTGCCGCAAAGTGTTCCTGCTCCGTGTGCCGGATAAACCAGTACATCATCTGACAGAGTAGCTAATTTTTGTCTTAATGAATAATACATCTGCCGTGCAAGTTCCTTTCTTTCTGCTGTCATATTTCCGGCAGTTTCCCTTAAGTCCGGCCTTCCGCAATCACCTATAAAGAGCGTATCGCCGGTGAAAACTGCTTTATCCTTTCCGTTATGCTCCAGTACAATACTGATGCTATCCGGCGAATGGCCTGGAGTGTTTAATGCTTTCAGTTTTATCTTTCCGAATTCTAAAACATTTCCTTCATCGAAGGTTTGATGCGGATAATCAGCTGCAAGCAGTTTTGAACAGTAAAGGGTTGCTCCTGTTTTCTTTTGAATTTCAAAATGGCCACTGATAAAATCGGCGTGCGGATGTGTTTCGATTACAGCAATTATTGTTGCATTATGCGTTGCTGCAAAGTCTAAATAAGGTTTGATGTCTCTGGCCGGATCGATGAGTACTATTTTAGCCTCACATTCACTTACTACAGCATAAGAAAAATGCGCAAGGTTTTTATCTTCAAATTGTTGAATAATCATAATTTAGTTTTTGCAGCTACAAAGATGAGGGCTCTATTTATCTTTTTTAGTGATATAAGTTACATGAAAAATTTAATGAGGTAATTTTTCACGTATTAATCCGTAAACCCAGGTCCCGGCAATGGCGCTAAACAGTGTTATAGCGACAACAAGGAAACCGCTGCCTATCTGGGCAAATAAAGGGCCTGGACAAGCTCCCGTTATAGCCCATCCTAAACCAAAAATAAGTCCGCCATATACATTTCCCCAGGTAAATTTTTTATTCTGGATTTGAATTGTTTCACCGTTGATGGTTTTAATCTTGAATCGTTTGATAAGCAGGATGGAGATCATTCCCGTAAAAATTGCACTGCCAATTATTCCAAACATGTGGAAAGCCTGAAAATGAAACATTTCCTGTATCCTGAACCAGGATATCACCTCCGATTTTACCAGGATTATCCCGAAAATTATTCCAAAAAAAAGGTATTTAAAATTTTTCATTAATTAAAGCTGAAGTAAATAAGGTAAGATAAACCACGACATTAAAATACCGCCAAGCATGAAGCAGCAGGTTGCTACCAGCGAAGGCCACTGTAAATTTGCTATTCCCATAATAGAATGGCCCGACGTACAGCCATCGGCATAACGGGTGCCAAAGCCTACCATAAATCCTCCCAGAATAAAAAACACAAGGCTTTTTAAGGTAAAGAGTTGTTTGAGACTAAAAATATCAGCTGGCATTAATCCGCTAAAATCTTTTACTCCTTGCTGGTGCAGCATTTCTTTTGTTTGTGTGCTGATAGCTACAGGATCTGGGAATGATAAAAAATAAGTGGCTATCCAGGCACCAATTAGTATGCCGCTTATGAAAAATAGATTCCAGCTTTCTTTTTTCCAGTCATATTTAAAAAAGTTGATGTTGGCCGGCACGCACGCGGCACAGATATGCTTCAGAGAAGAAGAAATACCAAATGCTTTATTGCCCGAAATCAATAAGGCAGGAATTATAAGTCCTATAAGCGGGCCCGCAATATACCAGGGCCAGGGCTGTTTTAATTGTTCAAACATGTTCTCTAAATTATATAAATTCTTTTATAAGGATTATTACTCCTATTACTAATACAAACCATCCAAAAGCCGGCTTTAATTGCTCTTCATTAATTTTTCTTGAGAATTTACTTCCTGTAATAATTCCAATAGATGCAAAAGCAGCAAATACAGCCAGGAACTGATAGTTAATTGTTACGTTATCCATCAAATCTCCTATAACACCAAACAAAGAGCTTACAGACATAATCAGCAACGAAGTTCCGACAGCCTGTTTCATAGAAATGCCCCCGAAAAATATCAGGCTGGGGATAATTAAAAAACCGCCTCCGACACCCACAAACCCGGTAATTATGCCGGTAAGTGCACCTTGTATAATTAATGTCTGATAAGTATAACCCTTATTTTCAAGTGTATTCTGCCTGCTTTGTGGATTAATCATAGAGACAGCTGCTACAATCATGGTTATCGAAAATACCACCATAAGAAGGATGGATTTAGTAACTGTAAAACCGTTAATAGTAAACAAGTAATGAGGAATGTGTTGCATCACATATCTTCTCATCAGAAAAACTGTTATTAATGATGGGAGGCCAAAGAAAAAGGCAATATTTAGTTGTATATTTTTTTGTGTAAAATGACTATACCATCCTATAAGGCTTGTTATTCCTACAATAAATAATGAATAAGTTGTTGCTAATGTGGGCTCAACAGCAAAAAAGTACACCAGGATTGGAACAGTAAGAATGGAACCACCGGCACCAACTAAACCCAATGAAAAGCCTACAAATACCGAGGCAAAATAACCAATAAACTCCATCAATAACTAAAAGTTGCACAAAGCTAAAGGTTTCAATTGTGCGTTTTAGTGATCTTGGTTACAAAGCAGATAAAAGGATTATCTTATTTCTGAGCAGCTCTATCATCCCTTGCTTCTCCATTTGTTTAAGTAAACGCGATACTACTTCACGTGTAGTTCCTAATTCTTCTGCCAATTGCTGATGAGTGGTTGAAATCTCTTTTGATTGATATATATCGGATTTTTTTCGCAGCAGCTCCACAATCCGGTCGTCTAATTTCTGAAAAGCTACCGCATTGATAACAGTTAACAGCTCTTCAAACCGCTGATGGTATAATTTGAAAATAAAGTCGGTCCATTCAGGATACTTTTTAATCCACTCGCTGGCTTTAGTTACAGGAACGAAAAGCACTTCTGCTGCTTCTTCCACAATTGCACGCACTTTGCTGGTATCGTCATGAATTCCCGCCAAAAAAGACATGATGCAACTTTCGCCGGGCTTAATATAGTAAAGCAACATTTCCTTTCCTTCTTCATCCTTTCGCATTACACGGATGCTGCCCGATAAGACAATAGGAATAGAGCGTATATAACTGTTTTCCTGCAGTAAAACAGTTTCTGCAGCCAGACTTTTTTGAATGCCGTTTGCCCGAACCTCCTGCTCTAATAAGGGATTAAATAATTTCATTCCGTTAATCTGTTTCCATTAAAATACTAACCGCATTGCCACCGAAACCTACCGCATTAATGAGAACTTTCTTTAAAGTCCTGTTACTGTTTTGAGGAGCTAAGTAAGGAGCTTGTATGAATGTGTTGTTTTTCATCATAAGCAAAGCCATTTCCATGCTTAATGCTCCTGAAGCACCAAAAGTATGTCCGATTTTCCATTTATTAGATGTTAACAGCGGCAGGTAAGAGCCGAAAACTGCCTCTATGGCATTTCTTTCTGAGCTGTCTCCTTTAATTGTTCCGGGAGAGTGCATCACAATTGCATCCACACTTTGGGGATCATGAGCCTTAAGGGCCATTTTCATGGATTGCTGTAAACAGAAAGCATCATCGGTTATGGAAACCCCGTGCTTGATAACTTCCGTTCCGTAACCAATTCCCGTTATATAGGCAAATGCAGAGTCGGAGTCAGCTTCCAGGCAAAAACTTGCAGCGCCTTCTCCCAGAATCATGGTATTCTGCTTTTTATTCATTTCCATTGAGCGGCAGGGATAGCTTTCCTCCAGCTGGGAATAAATCTTTAAAGCTTTCATCTGAGCTATGGTAAAGGGAGTTAAAGCACTTTCACTGCCACCTGCTAAAAAACGGGTACAAAAGCCCGATTTTAACCATACTGCCGCATTCACTACTGCATGCAGCGCAGTAGAACAGGTAATGGAATGTGATATTGCCGGACCCTTTGCACCTAAGTCGGCGGCTACCCAGCTGGCAATGTTGCCTAAAGTAGTGGTAGGTGAAGCAAGCGGGTCAACGAATGAACGGTCGTTTTCAATAAATTGGGAATAATATTTTTCAAAACTTATTGTAGCTCCGCGTGAGGAGCCGATGTTAATGCCGAAATCTTCATCAGTTCTCCAGCCAGCCAGTTTAACTGCTTTTCTCGATGCCGCCATCGCGTACCATACACTTGGATCCAGCGATTTGTATTTAGAATTTTCATTACTTAAAGATTTTATTTCCGGGCAGGCTTCGCCTAAAAGTGGAGCGGTCCATTCTTTCCCGTTACCGAAGGGTGTTTTTATAAAGCAATGCCGTTGATTAAGATAATTTTCCCAAATAACATCTTCATCAGCGCCTAGAGGTGAAATACTCCCGTAACCGGTAATTGCAATCTTCATGTTTGTCATTTGTATATCCCAGGGGAGGCAAAACTACGAATAATAGCTTAAGAAGCTTTTTTCCTGTTTAAAAACAGAGTGAATAACAGCGACATCAATAAAAGGATACCCGTTAGCTGATGCGCAGCACCGTAAGCTAGCGGAACGCGAAATTCACTGTTTAATAAGGTAAAAACCCCGAGTGCTACCTGGAGTAAAACCAGTACAAGAGGGTAGAAACGAACTTTTTTCAATTTGTTGTCAGCGGGCAAATGTGCGGCCCTTAAGTACCATACAAGAATTAAAATGGTAATAAGGTAAGCCAGGTTGCGATGAATAAATTGTATGGTATAAAGATTATGCGCTATATCGGTTAAGAAACCGTTTTGTTTGAACATTCCGGCGGGCCACCAGGTGCCGTTAATATCAGGCCAGGTGCGAGCGGCAAGTGCAGCATGCGAACCTGCCATAAAAGCTCCATACGTTAGCTGGATAGTTAGCAGTACAAGTAAAACAAGGTTTAATCGTCTGAGAAAAGGTGAATAACTTGTCCCTTCATCAGAAATACTAAACCTGAATGCCAGCCACAAAACATAGCATAACAGTATAAGCGCTGCAATAAAATGGATAGCCAGGCGCAGATGGCTTACAGAAGTATTTTCAGAATTAAGGCCACTTTGAACCATAATCCAACCGATAAGGCCCTGTAATGCGGCCAGAATAAACAGCAGAATAAATGAAGCAATCAGGCGGCGGTCTATTTTTTTCTTCAATATGAAGTAGATAAATGGAATGATAAAGACAATTCCCATTAAACGTGCCCAATTGCGGTGCAGCCACTCCCAGAAATAAATGTATTTAAAATCAGAAAGGGTAAAATGATTATTAATGTATTTGAACTGGGCTATCTGCTGATATTTTTTAAACGCTAGATTCCAGTCTTGTTCAGAAACAGGAGGGATAGCGCCAAGAAGGGGTTTCCATTCTGTGATGGATAATCCGGAGCCAGTTAAACGGGTGATGCCTCCCAATAAAACCTGTACAAGGATCATGAAAACACCCAGGTATAACCAGGCAGCAACCGGGCGTGTGTTTGTTGTTGAGTTCATTTAGAAAATGCTTCCAGTTTGTGAGAGGATATTCTCAAGTATAAGGCTGGCAAGTTTACTTTTCTTTTGTAAGATTTAAAATGACCTGGGTCACAAAATGGTATTAGTTGCAAAAATTGTATGTGTTACAAGTGATAAAAAGAAGTATCCAAAAGTATCATCGCAAAGGAGTGCAACAAGTATTGATTGTTATTAAAATACATTTCTTCAGCTGTTACAATCCTTCTTGCTTAGAAACAGACACTTTTGGATACCCTTATTATTACAACCTTAACTTTATTCCGCCGTTCGTTACAAAACCATCAAGAGGGGCATAAATATCCCTGAAAACAGGGTTTGTAATGCTACCGGAATAAATGCTGTCAAATCTCGTCTGCCGAGTATCCGTAAAATTTTCAAAGTTAATATATACAGAAAAGTTCTTCCATAATTTCTCTGCCATAAATCCAAAGATCCAGTATGGTTTACCAGAGAGGCCATCCGTTAATCTTTGCTTGCTGTAGTAGTATGCTTCGGCCCCGAGTTTCCATTTGCCGTCTGCTTCGTACATTAAAACATTGTTTAACCGATGTTTAGAAGTTAAGGGATTTTGAATTAGTGTTCCATTGGTGTGAATCTTAGTATCTGTAAGACTATATCCAACAAATAATTTAAAATCCTGATAGCCCAGTTTTAGATTGGTTTCCATACCTCGGGTGTCTAAATGGCCGGGGAGGTTTTCAAAACTATATTGATCATTAGCAATTGGCACGAGCATTAAGGGATTGGCGAGGTAGGTGTAAAAGAATAAATGATTGATACTAAAAGAAACCTGATCTTTAAATAAGGGTGTGCGGTAATTAATATCCCAGTTGATGCCATAGCTTTTTTCAAGTTTATTCTTTTCGGGAGAAACAGGCAATACTTTTTGATACTGAATGCGCTCGCTTTCTTCGGTAAAAATGGTTGGTTCTTTATATCCAAACCCGCTTCCAAGTCGAGAACTCAGCTTATTGCTGATCTTAAACAAGGCTGAAAGTCGAGGGAGAAAAACAAATCCGTAATCCAGTGCATAATCTCCCCGTAGTCCGGCTTCCAGTTCCATCCACTTACTTGCCCGGATATTGTTTTGAACAAAGGCTCCGAGCGTAGTTTGCTTATAATCCCGTAAAGGAACAGAGGTTAACTGATTTTCCTTAAAATGATCAGTCCATAAATTTATGCCAGTTACCCATTCGGTTTTAGCAGAATTATACGAATAACTGGCTTCACTGAAACTTCCAAACTGAAGCCCTTCAAACAGGTAATCGGGAATAGTAATTGCTCTGTTAAAATAGCTTAAGCTGTTCTTCAGATTAATCCGGCTGTTTGCATTGATCTTATGTTCGAGCGAAAATTGAGTAGATAAACGGTTCGTTTTATTTTGTTCAAAATAACGATGAATATCATCTCCTTCTCCGTCGATATAATGCAGGTCGCCACCAATCCGATTTTCAAAAGCGCTGTTTATTCCAATGTTTAACTCGGTTTTATCGCTGAGATAAAAGAAGAGTTTAGGGTTAAACGTATAGCGTTCAACCTTTGGGATGGCAGTCAGATCAAGATTACCAGGGGCATATGCTGCGTTGCTGTTGCGGGAAGCGAACAGGGTAATTCCAACTTTACGAAAACGCTGACTATAAAAGCCGTTCAGGTCTAAACCTCCTGCAGATGTGCCGTTTAGATGGAAATTAATTTCACGTTCTTCACCCGGAGTTTTTCTGATCAGGTTTACCAAACCTGCAATTGCGCCGCCTCCATAAAGGGTAGAAGCCGAGCCTTTAATTACTTCTACTTGTTTTAAGTCAAGAGGAGGAGTTTGTAATAGTCCTAGTCCACTTGCAGCTCCGGAATACAAAGGGAAGCCGTCTTTTAATATTTGTGTATAGCGCCCGTCCAATCCCTGGATGCGGATAGAAGCATTTGCACTGGTAGCAGAAGTTTGCTGTGTTTGAATTCCCGTACTTTCATTTAACAGCATACGGATATCTCCCGGTTTCATATTGCCTTTTTCATCTAGCTCTTCGCCGGCAATAAGTTCTATTCTGGTTGGGATATTGGCAATGGTACGACTGCTTCTGGTAGAAGAAACTATTACTTCCTCCAGTTCTTCCTCTTCTGCGGCATCAAGTAAAATGATTTTTGTAGTATCAATAGGGAATGAAACGGTATCACGTTTAGTATGATAGCCTATAAAGCGTATTTCTAAAGGATATTCGCCTTTTGCGATATTAATAAAACTTGCCTCACCATTTGCATTTGTTGAGCTTGCTTTATCAATAGTTAAAAAAGTAAGGGTAGCGCCCGATAAAGGTTCGTTGCTTTTAGCATCTTTTATTTGTATGGTAGAGCTGTTTTGGGCAAGGGCCGAAAAACCCAATACACATGCGGAAAACAGCATAAGAAATGTTTTCATCTTAAAATTTTAGTTTCGTAAATCAGGAAATAAACTATTGTGAAATTGTCAGGCGAATTTAGGCGGTTGCCAGATAGCAGAATTAATTCCTGCTGCGATTGATTCAGATGAAATAAAAATTGTTCTCAGCGTCAGGAACTGAGTTCGTGTTCCTGTAAGACTTTTTGGAAGAAGGATGGAAAAAGAACAGCGTGTACAATGACAAAAAGGGCTGCAAGACCCACTTTTTGCCGGTTCTTCTTTACCTGTTTTCGATAGTGTTGTTGTTTCTTTACCGTCACAAAAATCTTTATCCCGGCAGAGGTTTACTCCCATTGCCAGAATCAGTAAGGCCATGAAAATGGTAAAGATTTTCATGCGTCAAATTTAAACGAAATTTATAGAAAGGCAGAATAAAGAATAACTAAACCTTGTTACGGTTCTTCCTTATATAGTAGATAATTCCTATTGCGAGTAAGAAAACAACGCCTATTATGATCGGTATAAACATAAATCTTATTTAATTACTATAAAAGTTTTAAGGACTGTCTCAGTAGTAACACGCACTCTTTTTAATAGTTTTAATAAAATCAATGCGCTGAATGATGTGAGTTTTTGTTGATTATCTGAATAACCGTATCTAATTCGTTCAGGTCTTTTATTTCAAAGCCCTGATAATCACCAAATAAACTGGCATTTTGTTTGGTTCGTCTAAGAATAAAAATTACTCCCGAATCAGTCGCAGCTTTTTGATCCGCAAGTGCATCACCGACAAAAACTGTTTCTTCTCTTTTTAAAGTGTATTCTGAAATAATCTTTTCAGTCCAGTACCCTTTCTTTTCCGGTGCACCGTAAACATTAACAAAGTACTTTTCCCACTCTTTTTGTTTCACAATTTGCCGTATTTCACCGGTAGGGGTGGCGCTGATGATCCACAATTTATACAACTGGTAATGCTGCTCTAAAAAGTTTTTTGCCCCTGCTACTTCTTCAGCATTCAGCACTGCTTCAACAGCAAGTTTGGAATATTGTCCTGCCCATTCATTTACTTCCTGGCTGGAAAGTTCAATATTTAAAAAAGTTTTGTGATAATAGGGGATCTTTTCAAATCTTGAAACTCCGGTATGAGCCAGGTGATGTGCAACCACCTTATCGGCAATTTCTTTCCCAAAGGGCTCGTAAAGTTTTCTGAATATTTCTGTTTTTACCGCTACAGATTCACACAGAACTCCGTCAAAATCGAAAAAAATATTTTTAATCATTATAAAAAGGATATGCCCTGACTTTTATAGATAGCTGGATTTAACAAATATACATATAGCGTTAGCAATACGGTGATACGATTCTAAATCTTGTTACATGCAGTATTCAGGTAGAAAATACTGCGGTCTGTTTTTACTATACCTTTTTATATGCATGAAACAAATCTGTTTTTATAGTTATTATAAATATGATTAATAAGACATTATAAAAGCACATTGGAGTTATCACACCAAATTCCTCCCGGATGGAATTATAATCCATCATCGTGGAACCAGCGTCTGCCTTTGGTGCTGGTTGCCCTTGCTGGTTTTTTTGTGGCTTTTTATCTTGCTTCGTACCAGCTGAATTTTATTTCTACCGTTTGGGATCCTTTCTTTGGCAAGGGTACTGAAAAAGTTTTAACTTCTCCGATTTCTGAATTGTTACCTGTTCCTGACGCTTTGTTAGGGGCATTCGGATATGTGCTGGATGCTGTAAGCGGCCTTATCGGTAAAACTGGTCGCTGGAAGACAATGCCCTGGATTGTATTATTGTTTGGTTTTGCTGTGGGGCCTCTTGGAATAGTAAGCATTCTTCTGGTAATTGCCCAGCCTGTGTTTTTAGGATCATGGTGCACCTTATGCCTTGTATCGGCAGCACTTTCTATCATAATGATTGGCCCCGCTATGGATGAGATACTAGCAAGTCTGCAGTACCTACAAAGGGTGAAAATTAACGGTTTTTCTGTTTGGAAAGCGTTTTGGGGAAATAAAGAAATTGTATCAAAAGTAATATAGCTATGTGGCCTCGTGTTATTAATATGCTGATAGGATTATGGATTTGTATGGCTCCATCCGTATTGAAAACGGATAAAGTCGCTGCCGATTGCTTACATATAATTGGTCCGGTGGTTTTTGCCGTTGCTGTTATAGCTATGAGTGAAGCGGTAAGGGATATAAGATTAATAAATATTTTATCTGGAGTATGTTTGCTTATAAGTCCGTGGATCTTGCGGGTAGATTCTTCCTTAGTAAGCTGGAATAATAGCCTTGCAGGTATTCTGCTCATCCTGTTTTCCTTAATAAAAGGTAAGGTGAAGAACAGATTTGGCGGTGGCTGGCAATCGTTGTTTGAAAAGAATCCCCTTCATCAGCAGGAAGCCGAATTACACAGGAAGTAATCTGAATTAGTTTAAACAATTGATTTCCTGATAAGTTAAATTTATAAGGTCTTTCGGGTTTATCTACTAATCAGGCATATTACAGTTAAGCAAAGCCGATGTCATTACGAGCAGAGTCGAAGGAACCTGCTATAAATATTCAATTAATAAATTTTATGGATTCAAAAAAAGTAGTTGTGGTAACAGGTGCGTCGGCCGGGTTAGGCCGTGCGATAGTTCGTGAATTTGCTAAAAGAGGAGATGATGTGGCTTTAATAGCACGTGGAGTGGATGGGTTAGAAGGTGCAAAAAGAGAAGTGGAATCATACGGAGGGAGGGCACTTGTATTACCGCTGGATGTTGCCGATGCGGATGCCGTTGAACGGGCAGCAGCGGAAATAGAAGAGAAATTAGGGCCTATAGATGTCTGGGTAAATAACGCAATGAACAGCGTTTTCTCACCAATTATTGATATGGAGCCGGACGAATACAAAAGGGTAACCGAGGTAACTTATCTCGGACAGGTTTACGGCTGTTTGAGCGCTTACAAAAGAATGAAACCAAGAAATAAGGGCTGCATTATTTTTGTCGGCTCTGCACTGGCATATCGCGGAATTCCGCTTCAATCTGCTTATTGTGCGTCCAAACATGCTATCCAGGGATTTTACGATTCTTTTCGTACAGAATTGATTCATGATAAAACCAATATTCGTACCTGCATGGTGCAATTGCCTGCTATGAACACTACTCAGTTTGGATTTGTAAGAAGCAAACTTCCACGAAAGCCTCGCCCCATGGGTATGATTTACCAGCCGGAAGTAGCTGCCAGGGCTGTAGTTTTTGCTACTGAACATGACAGAAGGGAAATTTATGTTGGGATACCAACAGTTGAAGCCATTGTTGGAAATAAAATTGTTCCGGGTTTTGCCGACTGGCAATTAGCAAGAACGGGTTTTGATGGCCAAATGACCGATGAGCCGGAAGACCCCCACCGGAAAGATAATCTATGGGAGCCAATACCCGGCGATCATGGTGCTCATGGCCCTTTTAAAAGCTTATCTCATAGTTTTAGTCCGCAATTATGGGCAACAGAAAACAGGGGAGTTTTGGCCGGTATTGTTGCTTTAGCGGTAGGAGTGTTCGGTGCTTTTTTAATGAAAAAGTAGACTGTTCTGCAATCTGGTCAAACCTTTGTTTCGTTGCGTTTATTTCGTTCATCATTCAACTGGTCATTCAAATTAAGGGCTGCGCTAATCAGGCCCAAATGTGTAAATGCCTGCGGGAAATTACCAAGATGCTCCCCATTTATGTCTAATTGTTCTGAATACAGTCCGAGGTGATTGGCATAAGCCAGCATTTTTTCAAAAAATAATCGTGCCTTATCTAATTGTCCTGAACGTGAAAGGCATTCTACGTACCAGAATGTACACATTGAGAATGTTCCTTCACCTCCTTTTAAACCATCCAAATTCTGGTCGTTGCGGTAACGGTAAACCAAAGCATCAGAAACGAGCCTATTTTCAATGCATTGTAAAGTAGATAGCCATTTGGGGTCTTTGGGACTGATAAATGAAACGATGGGCATCAGCAGTGTGGCTGCATCTACCGTACCCGCTCCTTTATACTGAACAAAGGATTTTAGCTCGTCATTCCAGAATTCCTCATGGATAGAAATGAAGATCTTATCCCGCTCTTTTTGCCAGCTTTCCGGTTGGGGGTAAGAATGGCTTTGTCCGATTTTGATTGCCCTGTCCAGTGCTACCCAGCACATTAAACGGGAATAAAGAAAGGGCTTTTTGCCTCCCCGAACTTCCCATATTCCTTCATCTTCACGTGTCCATTTGGAGCACACAAAGTCTATTTGTTTAGAGAGATCTTTCCAAAGCTCGTAAGAAATAGGTTCTGCGTACTTGTCATATAGAAATACAGCATCCATTAGCTCGCCGTAAATATCCAACTGAAGCTGCTGGTAAGCGCCGTTGCCAATACGCACCGGTTTCGAATGTTTATATCCTTCTAAGTGAGCAAGTTCAATTTCTTTTAATCCGCGTCCCCCTTCAAGAGTGTACATTAGCTGCAGGTTATCTTTTTTGCCAATGTCCATACATTTATTTTCAACCCAGCTGATAAATTTTCCTGCTTCTTTTGTATAGCCTAAACGGATAAGCGCATATACGGCAAAGGATGTATCCCGTATCCAGGTATAGCGGTAATCCCAGTTCCTTTCTCCTCCAGGGTCTTCCGGTAAGCCAAAAGTCGGTGCAGCTACCATCGAACCGTATTTATACGAGGTCATAAGTTTTAAAACAAGTGCAGAGCGTCTCACAATATCTCCCCAGCGTCCGTTGTAAGTGGTCTGGTCAATCCAATTCTTCCAGTAATTGATATTATCATACAAACTCGTTGAAATAAACTGTTCCATATCCTCGTGTTGGGGCATTTTTGCCTCAACCCAAACCAGCATAAAGTCCGCTTTTTCACCTGTTTTTAGCGTAAACTCTGCCGAACAATCCTTTTTATTAATGCTTAGGGGAATATTGCTCTTTAAGTGCAGGGTAATGTCATCATCTCCCAGAAACGTGACTTCGTACTCACTTACCTGCTTAACAGTATGTTCAGATCGGGCGTAATTGAAGCGGGGTGCACATTCCATTTTGTAACGTAATTCTCCCTGCAGGGTTGTTACCCTTCTAACCAGTTCCTTTCCTTCATACAATTCCTGTACAGGCATAAAATCGGTAAGTTCTCCAACTCCCTTGCCTGTTAAAAAACGGGTTAAAAGTATGTTGGTATCGGGCAGATAGAGCTGTTTATATTTTACTTCATCCTTTACGGGATGAATCTGGAAATAACCGCCTTTATTTTTATCCAGCAAGGCTGCAAAAACAGAGGGTGAATCAAAATCGGGGAAGCACATGAAATCTATCGAACCATTCAGTCCTACTAAAGCTACTGTGTTCAGGTCGCCGATTATCCCATAATTTTCTATGGGCTGATAGCCGGATTTTTTAGCAGAGGAATCAGCCATTTTAATTTATTGATTTACCCGGATAATGCGATAATCCCTTATTTTGAACTAAATTGTGACCAATTGCTGCAAAAGTTCCAAAAACTAAATGAGCGAGAAACAAATGCCCATAATACCGGTTAAAATGCAATTTTGGTGGGTTGGGATGAATTTTAAAAACAAGTTTCCATACCATTATTCCGGCTAATCCACTCAAGCCGCCTAAGATGAGGCCATTCTTGATGGTAGGTTTTACTTTTCGTTCCTGCCACAAATACTCGTATATCAGTGCAAAGATCATCCCCATGCTGTAATGCATACTCCACCCTGCCACCTGAGTAGGCTCTTTTTTTATTTGAGGAAGCATATTTTGCAGCAATTGGGCCAGAACTTCCGGTTCTTTAAAATTTTTTTCCTTGTTTTCTGATACTATGTAGCTGAATAAGGTCATTGCTGAAGTTCCTGTTAAGCCGGACGATACTATTGGTGTTGCTTTCATAGATGGGTTTTTCTTTATGATAAACCACCTGCTTCCGGGAAAGTTTATTCATATCTGTTAGGATAGAAAACTTCGCCTGTTATTTTCGCGATTGTAAAAATTGAACGAGTGCTGAAAGTTCATTTTTATTCAGCATTCCACCATAAGCCGGCATGTTATCGCTACCGTTTACAATCTGTATCTGTAACTGTTGCCGATTCCATGTGCGGCCAATTATACTAAGATCAGGCCCGGTGCTGCCACCTTCACCATTTATTTTATGGCAATACTGACATCCTTTTTTATAAAATAAGGCCATTCCTTTTTTGACCGGGGCAGATGCCTGCGCAGATACAGTTAAGGGCTTTGTGTTAAAATCGGGCGACCATGGAGCTTTGATTCCAACTTCTAACAGGCTTAAAAGAAATACCATCACACACACTACCCCGAATATAGCCCAGGGCCTCCTGATAGGACTTCTTTCACCTTTATTGGAAACAAAGGGCAGAGATAAAAGAGCAAGAATGCTAAAAACCGGACCTATAAAAATCACATACGATTCTATTTGCGGAGGCATTAATGCAAACAAAGCGAAAATGGAAAGCATATACCAGTCGGGTGAGGGGCTGGCATATACAATAGATGGGTCAGGAGCTTCTGTTAGTTCGGGAGCACCGAAAATAATAGCAAGGCCGATTATGCTTAAAATTACTAATGATCCGAATAAGACATCCCTCCATGCAGCGTACGGCCAAAAAGGCTTTCCTTCTTTTTGCAGTAGTTCCTTATACCATTTACGGTAAGTTGCAGGGTCAACGGGGCGGCCGGCTTTTGGAGGTTCCGATATCCCGTTTCTGAATACCAGGTACAGGTGAAATCCTGTAAAAAGAAATATTAACGCCGGGATTATAAATACATGATAGGAAAAAAATCGGCTTAATGTTTGTCCGCCCAGTGTTTCTCCGCCCAATAAAATATGGGCAAGGTATCTTCCGATTAAGGGAATCCTACCCAGTTGCTGGGCTGCAACTATGGATGACCAAACGCCATTCGAATCCCATCGTAAAAGCTGACCGGTAAATCCCATGCCAATGGTAAAAAAGAGGAGAAATACACCGCTTATCCAACTCATTTCCCTTGGGTACTTATAAGAGGCCATAATGTAAACCCGTATCATGTGTATTCCAACCAGGATGATCATACCTGAAGCACCAAAAAAGTGAATGCCCCGTAAAATCCTGCCTAATGGAGCCTGATGGGTTATGAACTGCAGGGATTGATATGCGTTTTCGGAAGAAGGCTGATATAAAAGGGATAAGCCAATTCCGGTAACAACCTGGAGCAGGAAACAAAATAAAGTTGCACTGCCAAACACATAAGCCCATTTGCTTCCCGGCGGAACAGGGTGTTTTAGCAACGGAATCAGCGTTTCAGAAATTCCGCTCCTGTCATCAATCCAGCGTCCTATTTTCTTTAATTTTTTCATGAGTAGCTTTTGCTGAATCTCAGCTTTAACCTCCAACTTACAACTTACAACCTTCAACTTATAACCTTAACCTTCAACTTTCAAGCAGTAATTTCTGTAATAGGTACAGGCGCTGTTTTAATTTGAACAATACCGTTTTTTATCCTTACCTGATAGCGGGTTAAACTTTTAGGCGGAGGGCCTGCTGCTACTGTGCCGTCTTTGTAGTAGACGCCTCCATGACACGGGCACATAAATAGTTCTGCATCTTCCTCCCAACGGACAGGGCAGCCTAAATGTGTGCAATTTGCAGCAAATGCAAGCAGGTTTTCTTCACCTTCTCTTCGTACCCATGCGGCTGTTTTTGCAGTTACACCGGCCCATGGTTTTACATCCGCGTTAGCAAATTTTACAAGTCGTGTATTACCAACTGAAAAATCTTTCAGCTGTCCTATGTTACGCCACGATTGCTTATCTTTTTCAAGCAGCGGTTCAAACAGGGCTCCCAGAACAGGAATCCCTGCTGCTGTAGCTGCAATTGCGCTAAAAGCCAGGCTAAGTTTCATTAAAAAATTCCGACGACCATTATTTTGTTCTGTTCCCGTTGTTTTCATCTCTTAAAATAGTTATCCATCCTGTTAAAGAAATAATCAGAATAAGTAAGCCGGCTACAGAAATCATCCATCCGGCAACAATACCCCAAAGTAAAAATGCAAAGCCCATAGCCAGAAAAAAAGGCCAGTAGGTAGGAGAGGGAATCTTCTCGGGTTTTGCCTTAGTCCAATGGGACTTTTCCTGCTTGTTGAATTCACTCATAAGTTATCTCTTTCTAATCTTAATTTATTCTCTTGCCAGCTTTGGTATTCTTCTTTTTCGTTTAGCCATCGGTAAAGTAAGAGCATAGAGCCGCTCAGATAAATAAAGCAACAGGGAACCCACATAATCAAGCCTGCTATCTGCTGATCATCTGCTCTGCTTATTCCCCAGTTATCGATTATCAGTTTTGAAAAGCCATACAGATCCGGCAGGTAATAATGTGTATAAATGCCGGCTGGCGCAAATGTTAAAAGCAAGCCTAAAATGGAACAGCCAATGCATGCAGTAAATAAATAAAGTACACCAACAAGCGGATTAATCCGCAGGTGTTTTACAGGGCCTATAACAGGCCAGCTGAAAAAAATACCTGAAAGCAGTAAGCTTGCCGTTTGCAGGAACGATATCAGGTTAAATGAACTGTGCATTTCTGGAAATGCGGCGTCAAAAACTGCGGGAATATGCCAAAACCACATCATGGCTATACCTGCCAGCCATCCCATCCATGGAAAGTAGTTGAAGAACAGGGAAGTTTTATATAGAAAAGATCTTGAGCCTTCTTTTTTTTTCGGAATTCCTAAAACCAGGAGCGGACCGCAAATAAGAAGAAGGATAACGTGAATGATCATGTGCGCACTGAACAGGTAATGCATTCCGATAAAATGAAGCGGCGATGATTCTGCAAGCAGCATGATCAAAAGTCCTGAAAAGTAAAAAATAGCTTCCTTTTTTACCCGTAGGTCCGACAGCTTAAAATAAAGCAACAGGAACAGTCCAACTATTATAATAATTCCTGATTCAACGTTCCAGTAGCCGAGAATTGATGTCATAACGTTTTATTTAGCATGAGCGGCAGAATATATACCAGCGAGAAAACCAGTAACCAGACAAGGTCAACGAAATGCCAGTACATACCTGTGCTTTTAATAACAGATGAACCAGGCTTATCAAAATCTCCTACAATGGCAAGTAACAGTACAACTGAAAGAATGATTAACCCGATAAATACATGCAATCCATGGAATGCTGTAAGTGTAAAAAAGCTGGTTCCAAAAATGTCTTTACTAATGGTAAAATCCTCATGCAGCAGTCGCAGGTACTCTTTAATTTGTCCGAAGAGAAAAATAATACCCAGAAAAATGGTTACGCCGAGCCATGTTTTTAATCGTGCTGTTTGTCCCCTGTTAAAATTTACTTCTGCCCTCCAGAAAGTAAAGCTGCTTGAAAAAAGCATCAGGGAGAAAATACCTGTAGTTTTAATATCCAACAGATCAAGGGAATGTTGCTTAAAACCCGGCCGTATGGCGAAGTAGACAAACGTAATCATCAGCGACAGAAAGAAGATTGCTTCTGTTGCAATTACCAGTTTCATCATTAATTTATTTTCCATAAGCACCTGTTTGATTTTTAAAATGAGAGGACAGTTTTAAATCCCTTAAGGGCCTTACATCGGTAATGGGCGGAATATTATTAAAATTTTTCAGTTGGGGAGGTGAACTGGTCAGCCATTCAAGCGTATAGGCATCCCAGGGATCTGATGGAGCGTTATTTCCTGTTTTAATGCTTTTGTGAAGTATATAGATGAGGAACAGGATAGAGAAGCCCATAATAAATGCTCCGGCGGTAGAGATCAGGTTCATTGTTTTATAACCTTCCAGATCAGGATAAGTATACACCCGCCGGGGCATACCCTGAACGCCTAAAATATGATGAACAAAGAAGGTAAGGTTGAAGCCTGTAACGAACAGCCAGAAGAACCAGCGTCCCAGTCTCTCGCTGATCATTTTTCCGCTCATTTTCGGAAACCAGTAGAAAAGGCCTGCCAGCAATCCGAACAGGCTTCCTCCTACAAAAACATAATGAAGGTGTGCCACCACATAATAGCTGTCTGTAAGTTGCCAGTCTATAGGTACAACGGCAAAAGCGATCCCGCTTAATCCTCCGATGGTAAATTCAACCAGGAAAGCCATCGCAAACAGCATAGATGTTGTAAAGCGAAGCGAACCGCCCCACATCGTTTCAAGCCAGTTAAATATTTTTACACCCGTAGGAACACCGATAAGCATACTACTGGCAGCAAAAAAACTATAAACTTTATTGCCCAGCCCGACACTGAACATGTGATGAACCCAGACACCAAAAGAAAGCAGGCCGATAGCAATACCCGAACCTACAACAAACGCATAGCCAAATATTGGTTTTCGTGAGTAGACCTGGAATACTTCGGATAAGATACCAAAGGAAGGGAGGATAAGAATATAAACTTCGGGGTGGCCGAAGTTCCAGAAAAGGTGCTGCCAGACTATCGGAGAGCCGTCTTCGCCAACATTGAAGAAATGGGCGTCTAACTGCCGGTCGAGTAAAAGCATGGAAAGAGCTGCGTTAAGCGATGGAAAAGCTGCCAAAATCAGGAAGGAGTTGATCAGAACCATCCATACAAATACCGGAAGCTTTTTTAAACTCATCCCTTCGGCTCTTAAATAAATGATGGTAACAGCGAGATTAATGGCAGTACTTACCGTGCCGGCTCCAACTAATAACAAACCAATGCAATAATAATCAATACCCGATCCCTGAGAGTATTGCCGCTGGTTGAGCGGGGCATAATTAAACCAGCCGGCATCCGGTGCGCCCCCTGCAAGGAAACTGAAGTAGAGCAGCAGTCCGCCAAAAAAGGTGATCCACAAACCGAAAGCATTCATTCGGGGAAAGGATACCTCATTTGCACCGATCATGAGTGGTGTTATGTAAACTGAAAATCCTAAAATTGCAGGTGCCAGCACCAGAAAGATCATGGTGGTACCGTGCATGGTGAATAACTGGTTATACATTTCAGGACTTAGAAAGGTATTTTCAGGAACTGCCAGTTGAATTCGTAGTAAAAGGGCCGCTATCCCGCCAAGCAGCAGAAAGAGCATTGAAAGCAGAAGGTACATGATCCCGATCTGCTTATGGTCAACGGATGATATCCATTGCAGCAAACCCTGGCTTGTGCTAATGCTGATATCAGGCAGGCGGGACTCCGGTTCAGGAACATGCACGTTTTCCATTATTTTAAAGCAGATAAATATTCAACCAATGCGTTTATTGTGTCTTTTTTATAAATAAACCGGGGCATGTGTGCACCTGGCTTAACTTTTTGCGGATTGCTGAGGAAACGGCGTAAACTTTCTCGGTTGTTTTGAATTGCTCCTGCAAGCAAGGTATTTCTGCTGGCAATATGAGTTAAATCCGGACCGGTTTTCCCAGCCGCTACTGTACCCCGAATACTGTGACACCCAGAACAACTCTCTTTATTGAAAATCGCGGCTCCCTTTATCGCTCCCTGCTCTGCCGGTATCATTGCTTTCTCCGATTTTTGCTTTAGCCACTGCTCGTAATCATCGGGTTTGTGAGCAATAATGCGGATGCGCATCCAGGCATGCTGTTTACCACAAAACTCGCTGCAAACGCCCTCGTAAATTCCCGGGTTTTTAATAGTAACCCATAAGTAGTTTGTGGCACCTGGCAGCATATCCATTTTAGGTCCGAAAGCAGGCACCCACCAGCTGTGTATCACGTCGTTTGCTTCTAATTGAAGCAGAATCTTCTTGCCGGCAGGCAAATGAATTTCATTGGCTGTAACAACAGGACTTCCCGGGTAAGATACCTGCCACCACCATTGATGTCCGGTAATAACAACCAATGGATTGCCTTTTTTTACAGCTGGCTGAATATCGTGCATTATGTCTACTGTGAGATAAAAAAAGAACGCAACCATCAGGAAGGGGATTCCGATCATGAACGCTTCCACAATTTTATTTCCGCCAATTTGTTTTGGTTCGATATCTCCAGGTTTTGCACGAAATTTTATGGAAGTATAGATGAGCAGGGCTATTACAACGATCAGAATAAAAGAAGAAGCTATAATAAAGTAACTGTTAAGCCCGTAAAGCCTCCATGCCTCCTCCGTGTGAGGATCGAAAACAGAAAGGCATAAGAATTTAATATAAGGGCTTAAAAACATAGGATGATCTTCATTTCTGTTATTAAAAGGATAAATGCAGGAAGCATTTTAAGGATTTTATTTTAGTGTGCTTTCAATGACTAATTTGGCTTTGTATTCATATCCTTTTATTCCTTTTTAAATAATTTACAACGGCGATGGCTGTAATCGCCGTAACCGATCCTAAAAGAACAGCAGTTATTGCCTGTTTTGTTTTTGATCCCTTTAGTTTCATGCTCTCTATATAGTTGTTTTCAGGATAGATCTTTTGAAATACATTGTTCTTGTTTTTCAATGCCATATGCAGAACCTGCGCCAGATGCAGGCCTTTGCGTCCTGTTTCCTGCTCAATTTGCTCACGGCAACTGAAACCATCGGTAATTATGAGGGTTTCGGTTTCGGTATTTCTTACAGCAGGCAGCAAAACCCGTTCGCCTGCTTTGATGGATACATCGTAATGATCACCTTTTTCATAGCCAAAGTATCCTGCCATCCCGCAGCAGCCCGAGTCCAATAGCTGGTAATCCAGACCTGTTTTTTGCAGCAGCGCTTTTTCACAATCCATCTTCATAATTGATTTATGATGGCAGTGTCCGTGTACAATTGCTTTCCCTTTTAAAAGTGGAATCTTAAAATCAGGAGCCTTTTTTTCTAAAAATTCTGCCAGTGTAAATACTTGTTTGGATAATCGTGTGGCATCTTCATCATGTGGAAACAAGTTGTGCAGCTCATCTCTGAAAACAGCCACACAACTTGGCTCTAAACCAACTATCGGGGTACCTCTTTTTATTTCATCGTTTAATACGTCAATAATTTCAATTAGTAGTCGTTTTGCAGTATCCAGCATGCCAAAATCGTATAGGGGTCTTCCACAACATAGGGATTGTTTGGGTGTTATTACTTTAAAACCGGCAGCTTCCAAAACTTCCACTCCGGCAACCAGTGTTTCCGGAAGGAAGAAATTATTGAAGGTGTCGGCCCATAAAATTACTTCAGGTTTTCCTGTATCTTTTTGTTTCACCCTGTTTTTAAACCAACTTCTGAACGTTCGGGGAGCAAATTTTGGCATGCTACGTTGAGGTGCAATTCCGGCAATTGCCTTTGTGATGTTTTTTATAAGCGGCGCATGCAATAAGAAGTTTGCGATACCGGGCAAGAGGGCCGCCGCCCGCGACCACCAATAGATCCATCCGAAAACGTAAGCAGTACGTGGCCTTAATCTTCCTTCATAATAATGCGATAGAAATTCAGACTTATAAGTTGCCATGTCCACGTTTACGGGACAATCGCCTTTACAGCCTTTGCAGGCCAGGCATAAATCAAGTGAATCTTTAACATGTTCGTCTTTCCATTTTCCTTTAACTACCTGCCCCTGCAACATCTCGTATAACATTCTGGAACGACCCCTGGTGCTGTGTTTTTCTTCACGTGTAACCATATAGCTCGGGCACATGGTTCCCCCTTCGTGCCGGCGGCATTCACCTACGCCTACACATTTTAGCGTAATCCGCTCCCAGCTGTAACCGTCATCCGGAAACTGAAAATGGGTTTTAGGATTTGTGGGATCATAAGATGTTCCTAAACGAAGGTTATTGACCTGTCCAAAAGTATCTACTATTTTGCCTGGATTCATTTTCCATTCAGGATCCCATATTTCTTTAAACTCCCTGAATGCCTGCACCAGTTCTTTCCCATACATTATCTCTAAAAGATCACCGCGGGCCTGCCCATCGCCATGTTCGCCGGAAATAGAGCCGCCGTATTTTACCACCAGATGTGATGCTTCAATAGTAAATTGACGATATTTTTCAATTCCATCCTCTGTTAAAAAATCAAATCCTACTCGGCAATGCACACAACCCTGTCCAAAGTGGCCATAAAGTGAAGGGTGATAATCGTATTTAGTAAATAAAGCCCGCAGATCTTTCAGGTAATCGCCTACTTTATTCGGGTCAACGGCAGAGTCTTCCCAACCGGGCCCACCGTTTGGTTCACCGGGAACCCACGCAGTTGCGCCCAGGCCTGATTCACGTATTTCCCATAGTTTGTGTTCCTGTTCCGGATCATCAAAAAGGCTCATGTTGGGAGCATTGCCCTGTTTCTTCAAATCCTCTATCAATGCCTTCGCTTTATTATCCGCATCTTCTTTTGAATCCCCGCCAAATTCTACCAGCAGCCAGGCTTTTCCTTCAGGCAATAGCGGAATATCTTTCAGGTTTAAGCCTTTTCTCCGCATAAATTCTAACAGTAAATGATCCATACCCTCCAGTCCGATGGGTTTATGAGTCAGAATCTGAGGTACGGCGTAGCCACTTTCTGGTAAGCCGGGGTAGCCCAGCACCAGTAATGTTCTTGCCTTCGGGCTGGTAAGCAATTTAAGTGTTGCTTCGGTGATGGTTACCAGTGTGCTTTCGGATCCCACCAATGCTCTTGCAATATTGAATCCATTTTCGGGCAGAAGCTCTGGTAAATTATATCCGGATACCCTTCGCGGAATATTTGGAAATTTTTGCCTGATCAGGTCTGCGTATTTATCACGGAAAGTTTTTAATTTTTGATAGATTTCTGCTTTCCTGCCACCTTCACGGATGATTTTTTCATACTCCTGGTCGGAAGTAGGACCTACTTTCATCTTTATACCATCATATGTAACAATGGTTAAAAATTCTGTATTATCTGAAGTTCGTGCGCCATTACCCTCGAAAGAAGCCATTACAGAATGTACTCCGCAGGAATTATTGCCCAGCATGCCACCCAGAGTGCAATGGTCATGAGTAGCCGGGTCGGGGCCAAAAGTCAAACCTGCCTGATTTTCAGTTGCATTCCGCATGGTGTCCAATACAATGCCCGGCTGTACGCTGACAAACTTTTTATCTTTATCAATATGTAAAACACAATTGTAGTATTTGGACATATCCATAACTACCGCCACGTTGCAGCACTGTCCGGCAAGGCTGGTTCCGCCTCCGCGGGAAAGGACAGGAGCTCCGTATTTGCGGCAAAGCTGCAGCGTCTTCAGTATATCTTCTTCTGTTTTAGGTAGAACAACACCAATGGGAATCTGGCGGTAATTGGAAGCATCAGTAGAATAAAGTCCGCGGCTGCCATCATCAAAACGCACTTCGCCTGCAATGTTTTTTTGCAGGTCTTTTTCAAGAGCGTGTACATCAACATTTGAAGCATATTTTGTTTGAAAGCGAGTGTCATATACCGTAGGTTTTATTTGTCGGTTACTTTTAAGTTTTTCGGGCTCCTCCGGTGAGACAGCACGTTCTTCTGTTGTATCAGTTATCATGGCATGAAAAATTTAAAGTTTATATTTAGCAGCATCCGGATATTTAAATTCAAGTCCTAATCCCGGCCGGCTCCGATCGGGTTTTAATTTTCCGGCTACCGGCTGTATTACTCCATCAAAAAACATGTTTTCTATTCGTACATGATCGTGAAAGTATTCTCCTACATAAAAAGAGTTTAAGGCCGCTGCGGCATGCAGATGAAGTGCAGGGGCACAATGAAACGAGAAAGGCAGAGAATGTGCTTCGCAGAGGTAACCTGCTTTAAGAAAACCGGTTATGCCCCCGCAACGGGTCGCATCTGCCTGAAGGATATCTACTGCCTGATGACTGAGCATTGCTGTGAAATAAGGCAGACTGTAGCCATACTCACCGGCTGCAATGTTTATTGACGAAGGAACATGATCACGTATAAATTTTAGTCCGGAAAGGTTATCGGATGACACAGGCTCTTCGAACCAGCTGACACCATATTCTGCAACTATTTCTGAGGTTCTTATAGCAGTTTTGGCATCGTAAGCTCCATTTGCATCGATCATCAGATCCGTTTTATCGCCGATGCTTTGCCTTGCAATTTTTACCCGGTTGATATCCGCCCCCGGATCCCGGCCGATTTTCATTTTTACCTTTGTAAATCCCTGGTCAGCCCATCCGCCAAGTTGTTCGCAGAGCTTTTTATCTGAATAGGAGGTGAAACCCCCACTGCCGTAAACAGGTACTTCCTCCCGCACAGTTCCTACAAGTGCTGCAAGAGAGAGATTCAGCAGCTTGCCTTTTAAATCCCATAAAGCATTGTCAACAGCCGAAACAGCCATATAAGCCATACCGCAATTGCCTTCATTCCGGATTGAGGCAAGCATGTACCGGTAAATTGCAGGAATATCCATTGCATTTGCTTCCTGCACTATCGAAACTAAATTTTTTTGGATAAAGGATGCAATGGAAGCATCGCCGTAGGTATATCCGATGCCTGTATTATTTCCAGCTTCAACTTCTACCAGTACCAGGGTTGTACTGTTCCATTCGAGTGTACCATCAGATTCCGGTGCATCGGTAGGAACAGTGTAGGCAGAAGTGCGGAGCTTTTGGATCTTTACTGTTTCTAAAACCGCTGAGCCACTATCAGGAATCATTTTCCAGGGAAATATCCGTCTACCACTTCTTTATACGTTTGTTTAACCATATCCCAGGCATCGCTGTCTCCTTTTACAAGCGAGGACATAAAGTTTACTGACTGTTTAAAGCTGATGTGTGGCGGAAGCATCGGAACTGCCGGATCTGTGCATGCTTCAATAACTACCGGCCTTCTTGCTGCCATTGCCTGATCCAATGCGGATGCAACATTTTCAGGATTATCAACTTTAATACCTTCGAGCCCCAGCATACGGGCATATTCGGCATACGGAAAATCAGGAACATCCTGAGACGCATCAAATCGCGGATCGCCAACCATCGCTCTTTGCTCCCAGGTAACCATATTCAGGTCGCCATTATTCAAAACCAGGATTATAAACTGTGGATTACTCCACCGTTTCCAGTACTTGGCAACGGTAATTAAACCGTTAATACCCAGCATTTGCATGGCGCCATCACCAATTAAGCCAATAGGCACCCTGTCAGGATATGCAAATTTAGCAGCGATGGTATAAGGCATACCCGGGCACATGGTGGCAAGGTTTCCGGATAACGAGGCCATCATCCCCTTACGGATTTTTAAATCGCGTGCAAACCAGGCTGCAGTTGAACCCGAATCGGCAGAAAGGATGCAATTATCAGGCAGGCGTTTTGACAATTCCCAAAAAACATATTCCGGATTGATGGGTGTGGCGGAATTCATTGCTCTTGCTTCTACTACCTTCCACCATTCTTCAATGCCTTTCTCTATTTCCTGCCTCCAGCTTCTGTCTTCTTTTCGCTTTAACAGGGGTATTAAAGCTTTCAGCGTTTCTTTGCTGTCACCCTGCAGGTGTACGTCCATCGGATAACGGATGCCCAGCATTTTTCCGTCAATATCTATCTGGATTCCTTTTGCCTGCCCTTCTTTAGGAAGGAATTCAGAATAAGGAAAACTGGAGCCTATCATAAAAAGCGTATCACATTCAGTCATCAGGTCCCAGCTTGGTTTGGTTCCCAGTAAACCGATTGAGCCTGTAACATAAGGCAGATCATCGGGTAATACCGCTTTCCCAAGCAGCGCTTTTGCCACTCCCGCACCCAGCAGTTCGGCAATTTCCATTACTTCTTCTGCCGCATTGAAAGCACCAGCACCTACTAACATGGCAACTTTTTTCCCGTTGTTTAAAATATCTGCAGCCCGTTGCAGGTCTGCGGTGTTAGGAACTACCACGGGCCGACTGTAGCCTACGCTAGAATGAATGGTGCCGTGCTGGCGGGCCGGTTCCTCGTAATCAATTTCCTGAAGGTCATTCGGCAGAATAATGCAGGTAACAACACGTTCTGATTGAGCAATGCGGAAAGCCCTGTCAATCAGATGTCTTACCTGTGAGGCATCGGTAGCCATGTGAACATATTCGCCGGCAACATCTTTAAAAAGGCTGATCAGATCTACTTCCTGCTGGTAGCTACCACCCAAAGCAGCCCGTGCTTGTTGTCCTACAATGGCAACTACCGGTTGGTGGTCCATCTTCGCATCATAGAGTCCGTTCAGGAGGTGGATGGCACCGGGCCCCGAAGTAGCCATGCAAACGCCAACTTCTCCGGTAAATTTTGCATGGGCGCAGGCCATAAAAGCGGCCATTTCTTCGTGGCGTACCTGGATGAAATCAATCTTTCCATCCGCCCGGTTTAATGCTCCCATTAGTCCGTTTATACCATCACCGGGGTAACCAAAAATCCGTGAAATGCCCCATTCACTCATTCGGTCGATAACGAAATCGCTAACTTGTTTACTCATAGTATTTGTTTTTTACAGAAAGAAAAAGATAAACTACATCAGCGAAGCCTTACAGGTATTGAAGCGTAGATTGGAGAAACTGAGTAACTTATCTCTGTTTTTGGAACAGAGGCTATAACGTATTGTTTCTAAAAATTCAATTTACCTGTTTGTAAAAAATTCTGTACGAACTTTTCTTGTTTTCTGCTTGTTAGACTTCTGTATTTAAATAAAATGATCTATACTTCTGAAAACTTTCCTACAGAAATGGACTCTCTAAATCCAGCTGTCCTCGAAAAAGCCATTGAGATTTCCAACTTCCTGGTAGATGAGGAGGGGTGGAACCCGGAGCAGGCTGTGCCGGAAAGCATAGCCAGGGCAGAAGTATGGTTCTACAACCTTGAAGGGTAGAAAAAATAAGGCTTAACCGGTTTAATTTTTATGGATGCATATGAACTTATCTCATTTATTATCTTTCTTTCTGCCCTTTTTGCCTATATAAACACACGATTTATTAAATGGCCGCCTACCATAGGCATTATGGCTGTTACTTTAATTTTTTCTGTTCTGATTGTTTTAAGCGGAAACGTATATCCCAGGCTTTATTTTAATATCATAAAGAATGTTTCGGCAATCAACTTTCAAAAAGTAATGCTGGATATTCTGCTTAGTTTTTTACTTTTTGCCGGTGCCATCCGGATAAATTTCAGCGAGCTAAAAAAAGTAAGAATAGCAGTTATTACTCTTTCTTCGCTGGGAATTATAATTTCTACCGCTATTATTGGATTTTTTACCTGGCTGCTTTTTCAACTGTTTAATTTTCAAATACCTTTTATTTACTGCCTGCTTTTTGGGGCATTAATTTCTCCTACCGATCCCATTGCCGTATTGGGAATATTAAAAGAAGCCAGGATACCCAAATCTCTTGAATTGAAAATTGCAGGTGAATCATTGTTTAACGACGGTATCGCTGTGGTTCTTTTTATAGGGATAGCAGAGATTGCACAAAATGGAATAGAGGAACTTTCTGCAGGCGATGTGGGCTGGTTATTTTTAAGAGAAGCAGGAGGGGGAATACTTTTTGGTTTTCTTTTGGGATACCTGGGTTTATGGGCAATAAAAACGATCAATGATTATAAGGTAGAAGTTTTTATTACACTGGCAATTGTAATGGCAGGTTACAGTATGGCCCGGGCTTTACATGTTTCGGGGCCGCTGGCAGTGGTTATTGCCGGGATAATAACCGGCAATAAGGGCAAAGAGATTGCAATGTCTGACGTTACAAAAGATTACCTTGGTAAATTCTGGGAACTTATTGATGAAATTCTGAACTCCATTTTATTTCTGCTGATCGGGCTTGAGATGCTCCTGATAAAAAGCTATGGAATTTTATTGTTAATAAGTACTGTTTGTATTGTTTTAGTTCTGCTTGCCAGGTATATCGCAGTTTCTCTGCCTGCATTTCTTTTAAAGGCATTTGTCGATGTTGACCATAAGACCCTGGCAATACTTACCTGGGGAGGCTTGCGGGGAGGTGTTTCTGTAGCACTTGCCTTATCATTACCGAGAGACATGCATCATGAAGAATTTGTTTTAATAACCTATACCACCGTGGTTTTTTCTATCCTGGTTCAGGGGCTTACTGTAGGCAAGTTTGCACGGCAGTTGATGAAAGGGAAAAAACAGAAAGCATAGTTTTTTGGAACGTTCTATTTCATTACTGTCAGCAGGAAGTTTTAAATGAAATTTGAGTTAACCGAATTAAACCGGTAATTTAATGCGGTTACAGTGCTATAACTGCACGAATGTAAACCCGTGCTATTGTTTTCGGATCATTTAGTATGGTATAAATGAAGCTGAAATTCATAGTATTTATAGTAAAATCAGATTATGAAAATTCTGCAAATCTTTTTCCTGTCAGTATTCTTTTTATCGGCAAACGCTGTTTTGACACTTGCTCAAAATATAAATCCGGACATTCTGCAGAAAACTTGGAAGGCTTTCTGGATTGCTGTCCCTAATGAACCAGCGCATGATTACGGGGTTTATCATTTCAGAAAGACTTTTCAGCTTGCACAAAAACCAACCGATTTTATTGTTCATGTTTCTGCCGATAACCGTTACAAATTGTTTGTTAACGGAAAGCTGGCTTCTTTAGGTCCGGCGAGGGGAGACGTTTTTCACTGGAATTTTGAAACGGTTGATATAGCTCCATACCTGAAAGCAGGTTCAAATTTAATAGCAGCAGTGGTGTGGAATGAGGGAGAGGAAAAAACAGAAGCGCAAATATCATATCGTACTGCTTTTATTTTGCAGGGCAATTCTCCTGCAGAAGAAATAGTGAATACCAATAAAAGCTGGAAAGGAATTCGGGATCAAGGTTATTCTCCGTTACCTGTAAACCTGGTAAATGCGTATTATGCGGCAGGCCCTTCAGAGAAAGTTGATTTCAGGCAATCATCCATCAATTGGAAAACTGAAAACTTTAACGATGATACCTGGACAAATGCGCAGCAGTTGTTTAATGGTTTGCCAAAGGGAGTATTTCAATATACCTTGGGCTGGATGCTCGTGCCGCGTCCTATACCACAAATGGAACTTACTGAGCAACGACTAAGCAGCGTAAGAAAGACCGAAGGAGTTAAGCTCCCGGCGGGTTTCCCTGCAAAAAAGGAACGTTTCACAATTCCTGCAAATTCCAGCGTCACTATTCTCCTCGATCAGTCTTATTTAACAAATGCGTATCCGACTATTCTTTTCAGTAAAGGAAAAGATGCCCGAATTTCCTTATCCTATGCAGAAGCCTTGTATATAGATGAAGGAGAGGAGTCTACATGGAAATCGCAAAACCAAAAAGGGAACCGTAACGAGGTAGGCGGAAAGCGATTTGTAGGAAGAGAAGATAGTGTTATTTCAAATGGCGCAGAGAATCAGGAATTTACTTCTTTAACCTGGCGTACGTTCAGGTACCTGCAACTGAAAGTTGAAACAAAAGATGAGCCGCTGGTAATAGACGATTTGTATGGAACTTTTACAGGTTATCCGTTTGAGTATACCGCGAAATTTAATTCAGATGAGTCCGTTCTTACAGATATTTTAAAAACCGGATGGCGCACTGCACGGCTTTGTGCTGCTGAAACGTATATGGATTGCCCATACTATGAGCAGTTGCAATACGTGGGTGATACCCGCATCCAGGCCTTGGTTTCCTTATTTAACAGCGGTGATGACCGTCTGATGCGAAACGCCATTACTTTGATTGATAATTCAAGAATGGCAGAAGGGATCACATTGAGTCGTTATCCTACCGCAAATGCCCAGGAAATTCCTCCTTTTTCTTTATGGTGGATAGGAATGCTGCATGATTACTGGAAATATAGGCCGGATATTGAATTTGTGAAAAATAAACTTCCGGGAGCACGGCAGGTGTTGACTTTTTTCAGCAGGTACCAGCAGGAAGACGGTTCTTTGAAAAAAACACCTTACTGGAATTTTACGGATTGGGCAACTACCGGAGGCTGGCACGATGGCGTTCCTCCCTTGGGGAAGGACGGAAATTCTGCTGTTCTTGACTTACAGCTTTTACTGGCGTATCAAACTGCCGCCGAGCTTGAAAGTAAGTTGGGAATGGAGGAATATGCAAAGAAGTACACTGCTGGAGCAGAAAAACTCAAGAAGACTATCCGTTCAAAATACTGGGACGAAAACAAGAAATTAATTGCAGACAGGTCTGAGAAGGATCTGTTCTCACAGCATGCAAATTCTCTCGCTATTTTAACAGGAACAATTAACGGAACTGAAGCCGCAGAACTGGCTGAAAAGATACTGAAAGACAAGTCATTGACATCTGCCACTATTTATTTTCAATATTATGTAAATCAGGCCCTGGTAAAAGCCGGCTTGGGTAATAAATATTTGAACTGGTTAGCTATCTGGAAAGCAAATCTGAAACAGGGAATGACTACCTGGGCTGAGATTTCCGATATCAACAGAACCCGATCAGATTGCCATGCCTGGGGAGCGCATCCAAATATCGAGTTTTTCAGAACTGTTTTAGGTATCGACAGCGATGCACCGGGCTTTTCTATAGTGAAGATAGAGCCACACCTTGGTAAATTGAAAGATGTTTCCGGCGAAATTCCACATCCAGATGGAAAAATAAGTGCTCAATATCATGTTAAAAAAGGAAAGGTGGAAGCAGTAATAGAATTGCCGGCAAAAACACCCGGTTATTTGCTGTGGAAAGGCAAGCGTTACGAGCTGAAAGCAGGCGAAAAGAATACGCTAACTTTATAAGGCAAGCTTTTGATCAAAGAACGTAGCCTATCTGTGCTTACACCCTAAAGAAAAGAAGTAACAGGTATTTTATATATTTATCTTGCGCCAACAACCGGAAACTGAGAAATTCTGAGGTTGGTACATCCATAAGGTACTAAAATAATTTCTTCTTCGTCTTTTGCTGTTTCAATACCATAGGTAACACTGTATGGAATTGGTCCGGCCATTTCATTATAAATTTGCCACGAAGGGATTTGCTTTGCCTTTGTTTTAATCAGTACGGGAGCGTTTCCAATATTCCAGGGAAAGTCAGAGACAGCTTTCTTTTTCTCAATTTTATAGTTTTCATCTAATTTATCATCACGTACTTCAACTAAGCCGTAATTCCATGGAGTAGTAGGATGTACCTCATAGTAAGAATCTCCGTATTCAACAGGATCTTTGTCATTTTTAACCTTTTTAATTTCTTCTCCTATTTTCAGAGCATAAGTTATTGGTCCTCTTTCAATTGATACCGAATTTTCATACCATGTATTCTTAAAAATATGCATCGGCAATTCCAGTTCAACTACATCACCTGATTTCCATTCCCTGTTGATTTTAATAATCTCGTTGCCTTTTGCTTCCTGCAGTGTTTTGCCATTAATTTTTATTGATCCTTTTTTACACTATCCCGGAACACGGAGATGAAAGGGGAAGGATACAGGTTGGTTTTTTTTATTTGTGCTGAAGGTGAATTTTATTGTTTCTTCAAAAGGATAATTGGTTTCTTCTTTAAAAGACACTTCTGTGCCGTTTGCCACATACGCTGTTACTTCGCTGGGTGAATAGATCAACGCTGCAAGGCCTTTATCTGGTGTAGCATACCATAAGTTTTGGGTAAATTTAGGCCAGCCCTGGTGCATGTTTGATGTACAGCAGGGGTATCCGGAAAGAAGGCCGTAACACACGTCGGTACCTCCATGGTTCACGTCAAAGTTGCGTATATGCCGCGATATCATAACCTGATTTGCCTGCTGGAAATACTGCCGTGCCATAAAATCATCAGTAATTTGGGCGGGCAGCGCATTGAAAGCGATCTTCTCTAAACGGTCACCATAGCTTGCGTTGCCGGTAATCTCCAGCATTTTTTCAAGACTGAACATCATTTCAACGGCCGAGCATAATTCTGAGCCTTGTGTAGGATTATTGCCATGCAGAGCTTCATCTCCTCCGTATAATCCATGTGCCATTCCATTATATTTGCGGATGTCTTCAAAGCCTTTCTCTGTAGCGTCCAGATATTTTTGGTCAGGGTGATGCTGGTAATAAATCAACGGTTCTTTTATTCCCTGGGCAAGATTTACACAATGAATGCTGCCCTCTTTGGCAAGCATGCCGGTGTTTAAAAAAGCACCGGTAAAATCGAAGGTCTGTTTATGAAGCAGGTCGCCAAGTTCAAGTAAAAATTTATCACCTGTAATATTATAAAGCCAGTAAACTATCATTAAATTATCTCCGCCCCGGTAACGAGCCCAGAAAGTCCAATGATCCAACGGATTTTTAGGAAGTTCTTTCAGCTGATACTTAAAGTAATTAGTCATTAAATTAATTACACGTTTATCTCCGGTAGCCGAATAATATTGTTTGAGGATTTTAAGCATTACCATTTTCGGCCACCAGTCGCGGCTGTTGTCTCTTTGCAGTCCACGTTCGTAGCTGTAATCTTTAGAAGGGCCGAAATATCCGTCAGGCTGCTGACTTTTTATAGCCCATTCTACCCATGGTTTTGTTTTTGCTATCAGCTCTTTGTCATCTAAAATATATGCCAGCGGCAGCAGGCCGTCAATCCAGTAAGGTCCCCGTTCCCATTGGTCACCGTCGCCGCCCAGCCAGCCGTTTCGCTCGTTCATTACTAAAGGATAAAGTTTATCCAGGTTTCCGGTAGCTCCGTTTTTTTGCCGGATCAGCATTTCTCTCAGCCATCCTTTTGGTTTTATCGCACCTAAAGGCAACTCTATGTATGGGTTTTGGCGCAAAGGTGCCTTGCTCATCGTGTAAGGAGTAAAAGCAGCTTCCTTTGAAGTTTTTATTTGTGAGATAGAAGTTAGTGTACAAAAAGATAACAGGAGAATAGAGAAATAATTTAAAATCTTCATGGGTTTATTTTGGCGATGCTTGCTTGCAAATTTATATTTTTATCCTGATATTCCTGTTTTCGGAGCTGTTTTAGCAGCTGCAAACGCCTTTCACGATCTGCTTTCTATTTATATATTTGTAGTCAGAGACGCTTGTCCGGCGTCGCTTACTAACCAATGTTCAATGATAACTTTTAAACGTTTTCGCAACCAATTTCTTCTTATTACTTGTATCGTTTTATTGCCTTCTGCATTGAAATCGCAGGATAACAGTCAGAACTGGATACGTATAAACCAGTTAGGTTATAAAACAGATGGCGTAAAAGTTGCAGTTTTCGGATCGAAAGAACGGAAAAAACGACTGAAGGACTTTGAGTTGATTGACGCCAGATCTCTTAAAGTTGTTTTTAAAAAGAGGGCAGGAAAAGATTACGGACAGTACGGCCCTTTTAACAGTACCTACCGGTTAGATTTTAGTGGTTTTAAAAAAAACGGCCGTTTTTATTTACAGGCAGAGGGAATCAAATCGCCGGAGTTTGAAATTTCCCAGGATATTTACAAAGGTTCCCCTGATTTTACCTTGCGTTACATGCGTCAGCAGCGAAGCGGTTTTAACCCCTTCTTAAAAGATTCCTGCCATACAAAAGATGGTTATATTATTTACGGGCCGGTTCCGGAGAATACGCATCTGAATGTTTCCGGTGGCTGGCACGATGCTACAGATTACCTTCAGTATAGTACAACTTCGGCTAATGCTACGTATCATTTACTGGCTGCTTATCGCGATTTTCCTGGTAGTTTTACTGACAAATATTTATCCAACGGACTGGAAGGCCCCAATGGAACAGCTGATGTGCTGGATGAAGCAAAATGGGGTTTGGACTGGCTTTTGAAAATGCACCCGAAAGAAGATTGGATGTTTAACCAGTTAGCGGATGACCGTGACCATGCAGGTTTTCGGCTACCAACAGAAGACTCGGTAGATTATGGTTATGGAAAAGGAAACGGAAGACCTGTTTATTACATTACCGGCGAACCGCAGGGATTGGGTAAGTATAAAAACCGGGCAACGGGAGCTGCATCTACCGCAGGAAAATTTGCCGGTGCTTTTGCCCTTGCCGCTCAGATATATGAATCAAAAGACAGATCGCAGGCAGAAAATTTTAAAAAAAAAGCCCTTTCTGCATATAAACTTGGCCTTTCTAAACCAGGAGTAGCACAAACAGCGCCTAACAAAGCTCCTTATTTTTACGAAGAGGATAACTGGACCGATGATATGGAACTTGGAGCGGCCGCCCTCTATCAGCTTACGGGAGAAAAAGTTTATTTTGAACAATCTGAAAAATACAGTGAGGATGAAAAGGTAACACCGTGGATGGGCGCCGACACTGCTAAACACTACCAGTGGTATCCTTTTCATAACTTTGGGCATTATGAGCTCGCCCAAAAGAGCGGTTTAGCAACAAAGTCGAAACTCATCAGCTTTTATAGAGAAGGGATTGAACGCGTATGGAAAAAATCCAAGGATAATGCCTTTTACCGCGGAGTACCTTTCATATGGTGTTCTAATAACTTAACAACATCCTTTGCTATTCAATGTTATTTGTATAGAAAATTAAGCGGCGATGATACGTATATACAGCTTGAGCAAGCCTGTGTTGACTGGTTATTTGGCTGTAATCCCTGGGGGACAGGAATGGTATACGGACTCCCTGCTAATGCCGATACTCCCGCTGACCCTCATTCGTCTCTCACACATCTTAATGGGTACTCGCTTGACGGAGGCCTCGTTGACGGCCCGGTTTACGGAAATATTTATAAAAATCTGATTGGAATTGTATTGCATGACCCGGATGAATATGCAGATTTTCAGTCAGACCTGGCGGTTTATCACGATGACTTTGGTGATTTCAGTACCAACGAGCCAACAATGGATGGCACGGCTTCACTGGTGTATTTATTGGCAGCACAAGATAGCGACTCTCCAGAGGTAGGGCAATTAAAAAAGTAGTTAAGGATGCTCAGGGTGCTATTATTCGCGGAGATACAACCAGCAAGGAAATAGCTTTGGTATTTACGGGGGATGAATTTGGTGATGGGGCAGAAGTGATACAACAAACGCTGAAGAAAAATAATATTCAGGCTTCGTTTTTCCTTACAGGGAATTTCTACCGGAATAAAACATTTAGTAGGGTAATAAAAGAACTGCGGACGGATGGGAATTACCTGGGAGCACATTCAGACAAACATTTATTGTATGCCGATTGGGTTAAAAGGGATAGTCTGCTTGTTTCCGAGAAACAATTTAAGCAGGATTTGCGGGCAAATTACAGGGAAATGAAGAAATTCGGTATCAGCAAAAGCGAAACCAGGTTCTTCCTTCCGGCTTATGAATGGTATAATTCATCAATCGTTAACTGGGCAAAGGAGGAGGGAATGACCTTAGTTAATTTTACTCCAGGTACCCGTTCAAATGCTGATTATGCCTATCCTGAAATGGGAGACAAGTATTTAAGTTCACTGGAAATATTACAGTCTGTGTTGAATTATGAAGCAAAAGACCCAAATGGATTGAATGGCTTTATCCTGTTACTTCATCTAGGTACAGACCCCCGCCGTACCGACAAATTTTATAACAAATTGGATGAGCTCTTGGCGACTTTGAAAAGCAAGGGGTATATTTTTAAAAGAATTGATGCCTTGTTAAACTGATGTGATAGGGTCTTTCAGGGTTTATCTTTTACCAATAAAAATACGCTTTCTTCTATTCCGCTTACTTCGTGTGGTACTGTAGGCGGAATATCAAAGGTTTCCATTTCTGTAAGTTCGGTTGCATTTCCTTCCATTTCAAACAAAATTTTACCCTTCAAAACCACAATCAGCGCCGGTGTAGCACTCACGTGTTTTTTTAAAACCTGATTCTTTTTCAATCCTATCGCAATGATTTGTTGCTTGTCGGAATTTTTAATTTGCAGCACGGCCGGTTTATCTTCCTGAAATTTTATGTTGTCAATAATGTTCATGGTAATTTCAATGTTTCATTCTTATTTATCAGCTGCAATCTGTTTTAAAGCGCTTTTATTTTTGATACGATTTCTTCAGACTCTGTACCCAGGCCTTCCACACGTGCTATAATTGTTCCGTTTTCGTCAAGCAAAGTGATGATGTTTGAATGAGCGAAAGCACCGTCAGGTAGTTTTTTATATTTCACATCCAGCAGCATAGATAATTCACGTACCTCTTCATCATCCCCATGCAACAGAATCCAATTATTGTCCAGCTGCATATCTTTTGCAAATTCTTTCAGGCGTGCAGGCTGGTCCCGCTCAGTATCAAATGACACCAGAACAAAAACGACTTTATCTTTCTTATCGGCGGGAACCTGTTTTTCAATGTTTTTAATGTCGGCAACAATACGTGGGCATGCGTACCCGCAATGGGTAAATATCATGGATACAACAGGCAGTTTGCCGCGGAGCGCAGCTAGCTGAATAGAATCACCTTCCTGGTTTTGCCATGTGCCTGGGAGTTGATAAACAGATTCGGTGGAAGTTGTTTGTTTTTTTTCTTTAACAACAGCCTGATTTTTGCTGTTGGTGCAGGACGATAAAGAAACAAACGACAGGACTATCAAAATGAGAGAAACCTTTAGATAATTGTTCTTTTTTAGCATAAATTCAGTTTACTTAATGTCTTTGGCGCATCTGAACCCCAGGTTGTTGACCGTATATTTTGCCTTTAGGCTTCCTCGAAACGCGAAACGCATAAAAGCTGCATAGTTTTCTTTATCGGCAGCCCCGAAAGAGCCGGATGCACAAAAAAGCTCCCTGTTTATAGCACTGTTACTCCTTGAATCGCCTTCCATCACGATGCTGTTAAAATCGGATACCCATTCCCAAACCAGTCCATGCATGTCGTATAAATTGAACCTGTTTTTAAAAGCAGAGCCAACCGGAGGTAAAACGCTTGGAGTAGGCTTGCTGTACCAGGCCAAAATGATCTCTTTTATCGGGCGATTATCGTTTGTTATTCTCGCACTGCCTGCATATTCCCATTCTTCGAGTGTGGGTAGTCTTTTACCTTTCCATTTACAGTAAGCATTAGCAGCAAACCATGAAACATTGGTTACAGGGCTGTTTTTTATCTGGTTGTATTGCTTGCCGATATTAAAATCTCCTTCCCAGTGTTTCAGATAGCCTTTGTCTGCAAACAACGGAGAAATGTTGGATTTCGCCCATTTCGGATTTGCTTTTACAAACTCCAGGAATTCTGCATTCGTAACCGCTCTCGAGTCCAGGTAAAAAGATTCCACAGAAACCGGTTTGTCGCTTTTATTCTGGAAAAAGGGAGTGTAGACCCCTGCCGGAATTTTTACCATTCCCGCAGGAGTAGCAGCCGTTTTTTTACCCCCCGTAAAGCCTGATAAAGAGCTTATAGCTATTACAGAAAGTAATAAAAACAACCCAAAAGATCTTTTCTTACTTTCCATTTCTTACTTTACTCACTTCCTCTGCCTTCACTAACCCGCCTTTGTTGCCCCAACTGTTACGTACATAAGTCAAAACGCTTGCTATTTCATCATCTGTCAGCTGCATTTGAGGCATTACGCCATTGTATTCTTTTCCGTTTACTTTTATTACTCCGCTTAGTCCGTGTAACGGAATTCCAATACCTTTATCATTTCGTGCCATTAAATAATCAGAATTAGCAAGCGGAGGGAAGGCGTTCGATACACCTTCGCCATTCTTCTGGTGACAGGCAGCGCAGTTGCTTTCATATAAAATCTTGCCTTTTTCCATCCTGTCAGCATACGTTCTTTCAGGAATAGGAGCTTCTTTTCGTTTTGGTGTAATAGATTGTATTGCTGATCCTTCAGGCTGATAAACGAGATCTTTTTGTTTTCCTGTAAAGATTTCTTTATCTCCTTTGCCTGTTACTTTAATCTGGGCGAGAGCCCCTTTATTAAATGCCCTGAAAACCGAATGATCTACCACAGTAAGAGAACCTGGTACTTCACATTTGAATTCTACAATGGCAGTTCCTCCTGCCGGAACCAGCGTTGTTGCTACATTCTCATTTATCTGCGAACCGCCTTCTATATGTACTTTGTTGAAAATTTCGCCAATTACGTGAAAAGATGAAACTAAATTTGGGCCACCGTTACCAACATACAATCTTACGGTTTCGCCTTGCTTTACCTGCATGGCATTATCGCCCATGTTTGCACCAACAGAACCATTAAAAACAACGTATTCCGGTTTTTCATCCAGTGCTTTTTCCATATCAAAAGAAGTTAAACCAGGCCTTCCAAAGCGTTCTTTTGTGTAAAACTCGCCCTGCATAATATAAAATTCCTTGTCCACAGGAGGCAGTCCTTCTTTAGGCTCTACCAGGATTAAACCGTACATCCCGTTTCCAATGTGCATCCCTACGGGTGCAGTAGCGCAGTGGTAAACGTATAATCCGGGGTTGATTGCCTTGAAAGAGAATTGAGTAGTATGGCCGGGAGCAGTCATCGAAGCTTCGGCACCTCCACCGGGACCGGTTACAGCATGTAAATCTATATTATGTGGTAATTTGTTATTGGGGTGATTGCTCAGGTAAAATTCTACTTCGTCTCCTTCTCGTATCCTGATAAATTTGCCCGGAACTTTTCCTCCAAAAGTCCAGAAGTTATACTCTACTCCGTCAGCAAGCCGCATAACTTTTTCAAGTACTTCTAATTTTACCACCACTTTTTCGGGATATTTATAGCCCGGTGAAGGCGGAACGTTTGGGGCATCGGTCAGTTCGGCAGTATAAACACCTGCAACAGAATTATCATCTGCCGGCTTAGTCCGTTGTTTACAGCTGCTTACGATAGAAGCACTAAGTAATAGCAATAATGTGCTTTTAATTAAGTTAATTGGCATATAGAGTGATTTTTGGTTTGGTAATCAGATTTTAAAAAGATACTTGAGGTCATTTCTTTTCTTCCAGTGCTTTGATCATTTCATCGGCTATTTCATCACTGTATATTCCATACCCATTAACTAAAGTTCCTTTTATATGGTGCTGGTTTGATGATATTGCATAAACAATTGCTTCGTCTCCCGGATCTGAAGGTCCTTCAAACCGGTAAATTTTGTCTACAATAAACTCTCCGGGAAAGATTTGAAGATAATTGCCATGACATTCCAGGCAGTTTTCCTTCAGGTTGAAATCTACGGTATAACCATCCTGCTTTAACTTATTTGTAATTTCTGAAACGGTGGTCATTGTATTCATACGCTGCTTTTATAATACAAAATTAGAGGTCATATTATTTCAAAAACATGATAGAGGTCATGTGTTTTAATGTTTTATAGCAGTAAAGTTGCTGTTGGTTCTTATGTTAATAACTGAAAGTGCTGATGTATTGTTCTTGTAAAAAGAATTAACAACTGGCAAGTTGATAGATCCGAAAGGCTACTTATACGAAAAGGGAACTGCTTTTTGCCTTTGAATCACACAAAAATATGACCAGGGTCATGTGAGAGTGTTTGCACCTTTTTCACCTTTGTTTAAACATATTGAAATCATGAAAAGGAATGTAAACCTTCTGCATCTGTCAAGAGATCACCATCATGGCTTGTTATTAGGCTGGAAAATAAGGCAGGGCCTTAAATACCTTACGCTGCCGGAAACGGTAGCGGAATATGTTGATTATTTTTCGAGGGAAGCTCTTTTCCCGCATTTTCAAGAGGAAGAACAAACTATTCTGATTTATCTTCAGGCAGACGATGCTTTCAGGCTTCGCACAATAAATGAACACACGCAGATTGAAAATGCTATTCATGCCTTATTAAAGTCAAAAGATAAAAGCGCTGCCGTGCTTATAAAAGTTGCCGATATGCTGGATGCTCACATCCGGTTTGAGGAGCGGGAGCTTTTTCCTTATATCGAAAATCTGCTGAGTGACGAACAACTGGAAGAAATAGGAAAAAACCTGGACGACAATCATCAACCTTTTACTGATAATTTTTCAAATGAATTCTGGAGGGAGCATGCTCATTAATGCCAATACCAAGGTAAAAGCTTTGCTTGATGTAAAACAGGATGAAGTAATACAGGCGCTGGTAAAGCTTAACCGTAATTTCGGGAAGCTTAAAAATCCCGTTTTGCGTGCCCTGTTGGCAAGGAGGGTAACCATTGCCGAAGCATGCGGAATTGCAAAATGTAAGGTAGAGGATTTTCTGGATAGCATGAAAAAACTGGGTTTCCAGGTGCAGAATGATTTTTCAGTACAGGGAGAAGTAAAAGAAGATGAGCTTTTGATAAATAAAGCCGATAAAATAACCGAACTGGATGTAAGGCCGGTTTTAAGCCAGAATCAGGATCCGCTTAAATTGATCCTTGCAACGGTAAAGGACTTTAAAGCAGGCGAATGCCTGAAACTGATAAATTCTTTTGAGCCTGTGCCGCTGATAAACCTGCTTGGAAAAAAAGGGTTTTCTTACTTTTCAGAACAACCAGAACCGCATGTTTTTATAAGCTATTTTACAAAAGGATTTCAGGTGCATGGCGCTTTAGCGGATAATGTAGCTGAAACACACCAGGATCCTGCATTTGAAGAAAAACTGAGCAAGTTTGCAGGTAAAATTCAACATGCTGACGTTCGTGAATTAAACATGCCGCAGCCCATGGTTGTTATCCTCGAAAAGCTTGAACATCTTCCGGAAGATGAGGCGTTGTTTGTGAGACATAAGAAAAAACCTGTTTTTCTCTTTCCGGAGCTTGACGCACGCGGGTTTGATTGCGTATATCAAAATACCCCGGAAGGTGAAGTTAATTTGCTTATCTATAAAATATGAGTTCAGTTGCACAAAAAACATCCGGATACTGGCTGGTTATATGTCACTACCTGTTTTCAGCGGTTTTTTTTGTATCACTGTGCATTCTGCTGCTTTTCTCGGTTCCGGCACTTAATGAACATTATTTCAATCCGCGTTTACTTGCAATAACCCATATGGCCGCTTTAGGCTGGGGTACGATGATTATTTTCGGTTCCTGCTACCAGTTGTTACCGGTAATACTTGAAACCGAACTTTTCAGCTATAAATCAGGCTGGTTCAGCTTTATTCTTTTTGTGCCGGGAGTGATCTTGCTGGTTTGTTCCTTCTGGAATTTCGAACCCGGAATTTGTATGCAGGCAGGAAGTTTGTTTTTATTGACTGCAATTACAGCTTTTGTTATAAATGCTTTTCTTACGGCTAAGAAGAATAAAAATAAAGACTCCGTCTCGCAGGATTTTATCATTACATCATCCTTGTGGCTTTTATCAACTGCCATTTTGGGGACTTTGCTGGTATTTAATTTCCGTTTTGCATTTTTACCGAAAGATCATCTCCATTTTTTAAGATTACATGCGCATTTAGGTATTGGGGGTTGGTTTTTATTGCTGATAATTGGCGTAAGTTCTAAGCTGATCCCTATGTTCCTTGTTTCAAAACAACAGAGCACAAAGTTATTGACCTATAGTTATTACTTTATAAATAGTGCACTCTTATTGTTTTTTGTTGATACCTACATCAACGGACTGAATTTTAAAACGTATTTCATTGCTCTTGCAGGTATTGCAGGAATTGTTTTTTACCTGATATATGTAAGAGAATGTTTTCGTTCCCGTATTCGTAAACGTATCGATCTGCCTATAACAAATACTATTCTGTCGCTGGTTTTGCTGGGCCTGGCTATCCTTATTCTTCCTTTTATTGTTTATTTAAGCCAAAAGGGTAATCCCTTAGCCATCAGGTTTAGTACCGTTTACGGAACCTTGCTTTTTCTCGGATGGATCAGTTCAATAATAATGGGACAAACTTTTAAAACAATACCTTTCATTGTTTGGGCCAGGCATTACGAGCAGCTGGCAGGGAAATTTAAAACGCCTTTACCTGCCGATCTGTTCCAAAACTCCCTGTTGAAAGTTCAAACCTGGTTGTTCCTTACTTTTTGTATTATTTTTTATGCAGGGCTAATGGCTCAGGTATCTTTGCTGCTGTATTTCGGGCTTCTGGCCTTGTTATTGTCGGCGCTTTGTTACCTGATAAATGTTTGGAAGGTGATTACGCATAAAGCGAAAACAGTTTAATATGGAAACGTTTGATATTACAAAACAATCCTCTTTCCTCGAAGTGCAAATCTGGGAAGTTTTAAGAAGTGTTATTGATCCTGAATTGCATGTGAATATTGTTGACCTGGGTTTGGTTTATCAGGTTGAGGCAGATGAAAATACGCATCGCATCACCATAGCAATGACCCTGTCTTCCCGATATTGCCCCATGGGCGAAGCGATTCTTCAATCTGTAAAAAATAGCCTTGAGCTTAATTTTCCCGCATTTGAATCGGAAGTGAATTTAGTATGGGAGCCCGAATGGTCGTACGATAATATCTCTGAAGAGGGCAGGAGGCTGCTTGGCAATTAAATAAAATGGACGAAGGAAAGTATCGTTACTGGCCCTTTATTAATTATATTTTCTTAGCTCTTGCCGGAGTTTTACTCCGTTGGATGCAGTTATACGGTTTGTCGGGCTTTAACTATCAAAACCTTTTACATGCACATTCCCACTTTGCTTTTTCGGGCTGGGTGTTTTTGTCCCTGCTTATTCTTTTATCGAAAGCAGTTACAAATGAAAAGTTAAGTGCTTCGGTAAAACCAATGGTAGCACTTACGCTTATTTGCTCATTCGGAATGCTTGTAAGTTTTTCTGTACAGGGATATAAACTGGTTTCCATTTTATTTTCAACCCTGTTTATTGCCGTTACGTACTGGTTTAGCTGGTGGTTTTTACGTAAAAGCAGCTACAAAGAGAAACTAAATCCACTTTCGGTAAAACTTATTCGTGCTGCAATCGGGTATTTGTGTCTCTCATCCATAGGCCCTTTTGCTTTGGGACCTCTTATGGCAAACGGCTTTAGGGACACACCCGTTTACCAGAATGCTATTTATTTTTATCTGCATTTTCAGATGAATGGCTGGATGCTGCTTGCGGTACTTGGAATAGTAGCTCAACATCACGTAGATTTCGATTTTAAGAAGAAGAATACGTTTAATACCTGGCTTGCTATTTTTATTTATTCACCGGTTCCGCTTTATGTTCTTTTTACCTTATGGTCTGGCCCTTCTGTGTGGGTTTTTGTCATGGCTTTTATCACAGCGATATTAAATCTGCTTAGCTGGCTGAAACTTTGTTTTTATTTTAAAGATTCTTTCAGAAAAAAATCACTTTTAATTAATGCAGCAGTGCTTGCCATTACGGTTAAAGGATTTTTTCAGTTACTTATCTGTTTTCCTGCAATAGGCGAATGGACTTTCTCAAATCGTAATCTGATCATTGGTTATATCCATCTGCTTACTTTAGGTTGCATAAGCCCTGTCCTTATCCAACAGCTTGTTAAAAATTACATCCCGGGAATCAGGCTGAAATTTGCATATATAGCCATGGTTTTAGTATACCTGATGTTATTATTTCTTCAGCCATTGCTGGCTTTATTCTCCATAGGAATACCACAATATCCCCATTTTCTTTTGTGTGTTTCAGTTTTGCTGATGTTTATTGGAGGTATGTTTTTGCTTAAAACAAGAAGAAGGTTCTGACAGCGTCATGCTATCAGCTCATTTTAGAACTTTAAAATTTCCGGCAACCTATTTTGTTGAACTTTCTGTGTCGTTCATTGAAAGGGTATTGCTAATGCCTGAATCCCAGTTAAAGCTTATCCATTGTTTGGTATCTGAACTGATATCAGGCCGGGTGATTTCAAAATGAAGATGCGGGCCGTTTGAAAATCCGGTATTTCCTGAATAGCCTATGATCTGCCCTTGTTTGATCCATTGACCTTCTTTTACAGCTGCACCGTTTTTACTCAAATGATAATAATTGGCTAAGGTGCCATCGGTATGATAAACAGTGATAAAGTTGGCATCGTCAATATATTTGGGGTCTGGTCCGCCTTTGTCAGAATCTGTTCTTACAAGTGCTACAATTCCATCCCTGGCAGCACAAACAGGAGTTCGTTCTGGCATAGCAAAGTCATAGGCAATAATGTTTTTGTGACTGTAGTTTCCGTTAGGTCCTTGGGAGATTTTATAGTTTACACCTTTTACGAACGGATATTTGTATGCGAAATTCAGATCAGGTGTCTGAGAAAAATCACCGTACACGATTCTCCAGTTATAACTGCATTTGTAAGCTGTATTTCTATCTGTACGCTTAAAAGCTGCAACAACTTTCCCCAATGCCTTTCCTGGGATAACTGTAGTAAGCGGGAGCGGGGTTGTCGATTCTAAATTCAGCAGTGTAAATGAAATGTTGAGTGTAAGAGGTATCACAAATTCATTAGATACTTTTAAAACTACCGAATCTCCGGGCAATTCTTCGGTGTAAAACCGTGTTCGTTCGGTTATTTTATAGTTTTGGGGATAGCTTCTTACGGAAAAGAAGATAGTAAATAAGAACAGAAAGAGTATGTGCTTATTGTAAATTGAATGATAAAGTTTAATTGCGGAAAAATGTTCTCTCATCCCTGGCCTCCGGAAATTTCACTGTGTTCTACGTGCAATCCGCCATGCATGTTCCGCCTTTTTTGGAAAAGTGTTTTTAGAAAATCATCGTTTATAGTGTATTTTAAAAAGAAATTGGCATTTTTGCGCTTTAATTTAATAGCAATTAGTTCTAATGAATTCTTCAATAGTATCGGGAGTTGATATTGGTGGCTCGCACATCACTGCAGCATTGGTTGATTTGGAAAGCAGGAATGTGCTGACTGACAGTTATTGCAGATCAAGCATTGATCCGGCTGGAAGTGTTGACGAGATTATTAATGACTGGTGCTCTGTAATTGAACTTAGCTTCCCCCAGGAAATAACCGACAGAAAGGTTGCTATCGGTATGCCCGGCCCTTTTGATTACGAAAACGGAATTTCTTATATCAAGGATAATCATAAATACGAGTCGTTGTATGGCTTGAATGTGAAGAGGTTAATGGCCGAAAGGTTATCTATAAGTCCTGATAATATTATATTGGTAAATGACGCTGCCTGTTTTTTGCAGGGAGAAGCATTTTGCGGTGCGGCAAGAGGATATAACCAGGCGATAGGAGTAACTTTAGGTACAGGCCTCGGTACATCCAAGTTTATTGACGGTATAACAACCGACGGTAACTTATGGTGTATGCCTTTTAAAGACAGTATTGCTGAGGATTACATTTCTACCCGCTGGTTCCTCAAACGGTTTCATGAATTAACCGGACAGAAAATAGGGGATGTAAAGGAATTAATAAAGCTATATGGCTCTTATTCTTTTCTCAAAGATATTTTTCACGAGTTTTCCTGCAATCTTGCCCAGTTTCTGATCAGTTTTATTGAGATGGCAAAGCCAGAAGTGATCGTTCTTGGTGGAAATATTTCCAACGCACACGAAAGCTTTCTTCCCGAGGTTGAGAAAATACTGAAAGAGAATTTCCATGCTATACCTGTTGAATTGTCGAAACTTAAAGAAGAAGCGGCCATACTTGGGGCAGCCAGCTATTGGCATAATGCCATTATTCCTGAATAAGCAGACGGGTTAACCTGTAAAAACTAATTTAATACAAGGTAAAGGAACGCTGCTATGGAGGCACCTATAATCGGTCCTGCTACAGGTATCCATGAATATCCCCAATTACAATTTCCCTTTTGGGGTATAGGTAAAACGGCATGCATTATTCGTGGCCCCAGATCTCTGACAGGATTTATAGCATAACCTGTAGTGCCGCCTAACGACAGACCGATAACCCAGACGAGGAATGCTACAGGCAATGCACCTAACGATCCCAAACCTATCGGTGTTTTATCTTTCCCCATTTCGGGATTAGTAAAATAAAAAAGGACAAATATCAATACGAAAGTGCCTATAACTTCGCTAACAAGATTTGAAACCGTATTTCTAATGGCAGGAGAGGTACAAAATGCTGCAGATTTCAGATCCGGGTCTTTAGTAATCCGAAAATGATCTTTGTACATAAGCCAGACTAAAAAGGCTCCAAGCATAGACCCAATGAGCTGGGCCAGAACAAACACCGGCACTCTCCCCCAGCTGAATTTTCCTGCTATCGCCAGTCCGATAGTAACTGCCGGGTTTAAATGCGCTCCGCTATACGGTCCCGCAATTACTACCCCAGTAAAAACGCTTAAAGCCCAGCCGGTAGTAATAACAATCCAGCCGCTGTTATTCCCTTTGGTGTCTTTAAGAACTACGTTAGCCACCACCCCGTTGCCGAGGAGAATTAAGAACATGGTGCCGATAAGTTCTGCGTTAAATTCTGACATAATATTTGATATGGTTTGATTATAATTCTGTCCAGGCTTTTACAGCTTTAACTGCTTTAGTCCAGCCCTTTATCATTTCATCAATATGTAAAGTGCTATCAGGTTCAAAATACTTGTTAATTTTCCATTGCTCCCTGATCTCTTCAATACTGTTCCAGAAACCGGTGGCCAGCCCGGCCAGGTATGCTGCTCCGATGGCGGTTACTTCTGTTGCTTGTGGCCGTACAACCCGCGTTTTTAATACGTCCGCCTGAAACTGCATAAGCAGCGAATTTGCTGTAGCACCGCCGTCAACCCTTAATTCTTTAAATGAAATACCTGCATCTGCTTCCATTGCTCTGAGTACATCGAGAGTTTGATAAGCAATGCATTCCAGTGCAGCCCTTGCAATATGAGCTTTGTTCGTCCCTCGTGTTATACCGAAAATAGTACCGCGGGCATACTGGTTCCAGTGGGGAGCCCCTAAGCCGGCAAATGCCGGAACAAGGTAAACACCTTCGCTCGATTGTACTCTTTCTGCAAGTTTTTCAACTTCGCCTGATTTAGATATGATATTCAGTTCATCCCTTAACCATTGAACAACTGCGCCGGCAATGAAAATGCTACCTTCTAAAGCATATGCTACTTCATCGCCAATTTTCCATGCAACGGTAGTTACCAGGTTGTTTTTAGATAAAATAGGTTTGGATCCGATATTCATCAGCATGAAACACCCCGTTCCGTAAGTGTTTTTTACCATGCCCGTTTCGGTACACATCTGTCCGAAAAGAGCGGCCTGCTGGTCTCCGGCAATTCCCGCGATCGGAATTTTTACAGCAAACAGGTTGCCTGCAGTTTCTCCATATATCTCACTGCTCGATTTTACTTCCGGAAGCATGCTTGCAGGAATGTCAAAAATATCCAGTAAGTCCTTATCCCAGCTGAGTGAATGTATATTGAAGAGTAAAGTTCTGGAAGCATTGGTAACATCAGTGATATGTGTTTTCCCTCCGGTAAGATTCCATATCAGCCATGAATCAATGGTGCCGAATGCGAGTTTTCCGGCTATTGCCTTTTCTTTTGCTCCGGGTACATTTTCCAGTATCCATTGTATTTTGGTGGCGGAAAAATAAGCATCCACTACTAACCCTGTTTTTTCCTGAATTAGTTTATCAAGCCCTCTTTCTTTTAAATTGTCACAATCGGCGGCTGTTCTCCGGTCCTGCCAAACAATGGCGTTGAAAACCGGTTCTCCTGTTTCGCGATCCCACACCACCGTTGTTTCTCTCTGATTGGTTATTCCAATGGCCGCACAGCTTTCAGGCTTTAAGTTGGCTTTTAAAATAGCTTCAGTTGCTACCGCTACCTGTGTGGACCATATTTCGCGGGCATCGTGTTCTACCCAACCCGGTTTTGGATATATCTGTGTAAATTCCCGTTGTGCGATTGATATAATTTCGCCTTTGTTATTAAAAACAATTGCCCGGGAACTGGTAGTACCCTGGTCAAAAGACAGAATATATTTTTCCATCAGATTGTCGGTTTCAGGTTAATTGGTTCTCTAAAATACTTTATCTGATTCAGGAATAAAAGTATTTATGCTATACTGCTTTGCTAACTTGACAAATTTTTGAATTTGATCCTCTTCCCACGCTTTTTGGTAATTTAATTCTTTTGCAATTAATGAAGCAACCGCAGGTGCCATTTCTATTGCAGATTTTGCATCTAAAAATAAAACCCTTAGCCGGCGGGCTAAAACATCCTCTACAGTGCGTGCCATTTCATGGCGAACAGCCCATATTACTTCTGCTTGTAAAAAAGGCATTTTTTCATGAATCCTTAGGTTTAGTTCAGGATTCTCCGTTAGTAAAGTTTTTATATGGTCTTTATATGTGCCGTAAATGTTCAGGTGAGAATCTCCCTGTACAGATGTACTGAAGCCATGTAATTTCAAATATCGGGTATTACAGGGAGCATATTTTAAATTTGCAGTTTCAATTGCCTTATTGACTGTATCTTCTGCCATTTTTCGGTAGGTGGTCCATTTTCCACCTGTAATGGTAATCAACCCGGATCTGGAAACCACCAGCTTATGGCTTCTTGAAATCTCTTTGGTATTGCCTGCGTCTTTTTGGGGCGCTGCTAATGGACGTAAACCTGCAAAAACCGATAATACATCTTTTTTGGCAGGAGCAGGACTCAAATAGTGTCCTGCGGTTTCTAAAATAAAGTTGATCTCCTTTTCTGTGGGAGCAGGGTCTAAACTATGAGATTCAACAGGAGTATCAGTTGTGCCAAGCAGCACAAAATTATGCCATGGAACTGCAAAAAGGACTCTTCCATCGGCCGTTTTTGGAATCATGATCGCTTTTTTACCAAAAAGGAACGATTTGTTAAGTACAAGATGGATTCCCTGGCTGGGCTTTACCAAAGGCCTTTGTTCTGGAGTGTCTAATTGCAGAATATCGTCAACAAATACGCCTGTCGCATTGATTACCACTTTCGATTTTACTTCGTATTCGCGTTCAGTCTCCAGGTCTAAAACCCGCACGCCGTTAGTTTTGCCGTTGCTTGCTTTACTTAAGCCGGTTACTTTCATGTAATTGATGAGTGTTGCTCCTTTTTCTGCCGCCGTTTGTGCGATAGCAATGGCTAAACGGGCATCATCAAACTGCCCATCCCAATATTCTACTCCTCCTTTTAAGCCTGACGATTTAATTTCGGGAGTGGTTTTAAGCAAATCATCTCTGGAAATAAATTTAGATTTTCCAAAACTGGATTTTCCCGCCAGCCAGTCGTAGATTTTAAGTCCTGCCAGGTATTTTAATCTGGAAAACCAGCTATAGCAGGGAATAATAAAAGCTTGCTTTTTAACTAAATGGGGAGCATTTTTAAATAGCAGGCCACGTTCATGAAGGGCTTCGTACACCAGGGAGATATTTCCTTGGGCGAGATATCGAACTCCACCATGTACTAATTTTGTACTGCGTGAGGAAGTGCCTTTGGCAAAATCAGCCTGTTCCAGCAACAGTGCCGAAAATCCTCTTTCGGCAGCATCTAACGCTGTGCCCAGACCGGTTGCGCCTCCACCGATGATAATAATATCCCAATGGCACGTTTGCTCAAGCCTTTCAAGAAACCGGTCCCTGTTGAGATAATTCTGCATACATTTCAAATTGTAAGTTGCATAAGGGAAGATAAAAGAAATTAAAGTTAATTAAAAGCTGAATAAGGTTTGAATGGCAGTCTGCAAGTGAAAACGGTTTTATTTTAACTTCTGTGAAACATATTTTACCCTATTATTCTTGTTAATTAAACGCTTGGTTAATTTTTGTTATAAATAAAAACCCTGAATTATTTTTATTTATATTTCTGAACCAATTATCAACTTATGTCTGACTTGGCTCTTTATAGTGAGAAAGAACTGTTAAAAAGAGTTGCGGCAGGAAGTGAACAGGGATTTGAAGAACTTTTTAATTGTTATCATCAGCGGTTGGGTGCTTATATCTTTCGCCTTACCGATTCTATGGAAATGGCTGAAGAATTAGTTCAGGATGTGTTTCTGAAGCTTTGGCTTAATCGGGAAACACTAACAGGAGTTGAAAATTTCAAAGCATTCCTTTTTACTGTTTCAAAAAATCATACGTTGAATTGCCTGAAAAAGATAGTTCGCGAACGAATGCTTCAAAAGGAATGGGAAGAAAATAACAATGAAAATGAAGTTTTTTCTGAAGAGTTAAGCACTAGTCTTTATTTGCTGGAAGAAGCGATTGATCGTTTGCCACCTCAACAAAAAACGGTTTATCTATTAAGCAGGCACGAACGGCTTAAGTACGCTGAAATTGCTTCCCGGCTTCAACTTTCGAAAGAAACTGTAAAAAGCTACCTCAAGATAGCTACTCATTCTATCATCGAGTATGTGCAGTCGAACCTGAAGAAGACCGCCCTGCTGTTAATTTTTTTATTATTTTCTTAAAACAATACCCCCTTTTTCGCCTGCTTTCTGTCTTAGGTTAAAGAGGTTCTTCCTGACCAATTTATTAAACCTGATCCATGAAAAATCCACAAAGCAGGATTGCATATCTTTTTACTAATTATTCTAATAAAACTGCTACACCTCAGGAGAAAGAGGAGTTGTTTCAATTATTGAGAGGATTATCAGATGAGGAGTTGACTGTATTGTTAAAATCTGAATGGGAGAATATGGATGCTGACGATCGGGTATTCAGTAGCAATACAAGTAAAAAAATTCTTCATAATATCCTGAAAACAGGGAACAGGTCCTCGTTTGTAAGTCTGTTATTATGGTACAAGCTCGCAGCAGCTGCCGCCGTGCTGATTTTTTTAAGTATCGGGTTGTATTTCTTTGTTAATACAGAAAAAAAAGAGAAACAAAAAATTACTGAAAAACCATTTGCAGAGGACGTTCTTCCCGGTGGTAATAAAGCTATTTTGATGACAGCAGATGGTAAAACAATTGTGCTCGACAGTCAGAAGAATGGAGTAATAGCAAATCAGGGAAATGTTCAGATAAATAAAACCAGGGATGGACAACTCATCTTCAAGGTGGCAAAAACAGCATTTGCAAATAAATTCGCAGGTTTAAATACAATAGTAACACCACGGGGCGGCCAGTACCAGGTAGTACTTCCTGATGGAAGTAAGGTATGGCTGAATGCTGCAACCTCACTGCGTTTTCCCGGTATATTCAAAGGTAGTTCCAGGCAGGTGGAACTCCAGGGAGAAGCTTACTTTGAAGTTGCAAAAAATCCCGCAATGCCATTTATAGTTCAGTCTTCCAGTGCAGAGGTACGGGTTTTGGGTACACACTTTAATGTAAAAAGTTATGAGGATGAAAGTGTTATGAAAACAACTCTGCTGGAAGGAGCGGTACAGCTAAGTAATGCAGCTTTTTCAGGCATTTTGAAGCCCGGCGAACAGGCGTTGTTAAATTCAAAGGGAGAAGTAAAAATAACGGATAATATAGATATCTATGACGAAATAGCCTGGAAAAATGGTTTGTTTCAGTTTAACGATGCCGATATAGCTGAGATTATGCGACAGCTTTCCAGATGGTACGATGTGGATATCAGCTATCGTGGAGGTATACCTGAAAAACGTTTTACAGGCCGCATTTCCCGCAATGTAAACGCTTCAGAAATATTGAATATGTTGAAGTACACGGGCGTAAATTCGAGAATTGAGGGCAGAAATATCGTCATTATGAACTAATCACATAATAAACATAACTACTGACTAAACTAAAAACTACTATGAAAAAAACAGCAACCATTACCTGATACAGGAGGCACACCTGTACTATTGATGCATAGAGACAGAAAAACCGGGAAGTGTTTGCGGCACTTTCCCGGTAAATCTGGGTACTGTGAGTCCAATCTGGAAAATTGAAAACTATTGTTCACCCAAACATTACAAAACTATGAATTTTAATTCTGAATCGAGGCCCACCTCATGGCCTCCCTTGTTCAAAATTCTATTGGCTATGAAGCTTACTGCCATTCTAATATTTGCGGCCCTTACAAACGTAAGTGCTAAAAGTTATAGCCAGATCGTTTCTCTTCAGCAAAAGAACACTTCTGTTGAAAAAATCTTACGCTTGATTGAAGAGCAAACAGGTTATCACTTTTTATATGAAAAGAAAGATATTGCCAGCGCCGGAAAGATTAATATTAACGTTGCAAACGTTTTGGTAGAGGAAGCCCTGAACCAGTGTCTTAAAGATCAGCCTCTTACTTACAAGATCTTCCAGCAAACGATTGTTTTGCGAAAAAAGGATGAAGTGCACGGAACAAAGGCCCTGTCATTACAAACGATACAAGGCACAGTTACTGATAATAAGGGCCAGCCGCTGCCTGGAGTAAGTGTTAAAATAAAAGGGACCAATGTAGGAACGGTAACTGATGTAAACGGTAACTATTCAATAACAGCCAGTAATGGAAACGGTACCCTTGTGTTTAGTTTCATTGGTTTCACTACGCAGGAAGTAGCAATTAATAACCGCACTCAAATTGATGTACGTTTGCTGGAAAATTCGCAGGCACTGAATGAAGTCGTTGTAATTGGTTATGGTACCCAGCTAAAATCCGACTTAACAGGTGCTGTAAGCTCAGTTAAATCAAGCCAGTTGCAGGAACGGCCGGCAAGCTCACTAAACGAACAGCTGGCAGGAAGGATGGCCGGAGTACAGGTTAATACCAATTCCGGAAGGCCGGGTGGTCAGACAAATATCCGTATTCGCGGTTTTAGTTCCATTAAAAGCTCCAATAACCCACTGTATGTTGTAGATGGCGTAATGCTTCCTGTAGGGTCGCAAACTCAAAACTCAAACGCTATCGATTATATCAATCCAAGTGATATTGAATCGGTAGAGGTTTTAAAAGATGCTTCTGCAACGGCCATTTATGGTGCAAGAGGTGCAAATGGAGTTGTACTCATTACAACAAAAAGAGGTACTCCCGGGGTGGGTGGCAGAATTAATTACGATGTTCAGTTCAGTACACCTACTATCGGTCCTCATCGTGTTGAAATGCTGGACGCAAACGAGTATCTGCAGGTAGAAAATCTGGCTTATGATAATATTAAGGTTTACGATCCGGAAGGCTGGGCTGCAGGTAACTACGCATCCTTGATAGATCCCAGGGAAAAAAGAAAAAGTTTACCTAAGCTTTTTGATAGTAACGGTAATCCTCTCTATAATACAGATTGGCTTGAAGAATCGACTCAGCAAAAACTTTCGCAAAATCATCAGATAAGTTTTACCAATGGTGATGAAAAAAGCACCTACGGTATTTTTGTAGGTTACCGGGATGATAATGGATTGCTTAAGAACTCTTACTTAACACGGTATTCTGGTCGGTTTACCTTTGACAGTCAGGTGAAAAACTGGATTAAAGTAGGAGGAGACATCAGCTATAATAATCAGGAAGAGAACCTGGTAGATATAGGAACAGGCGGATTAAATTCTGTAAGAATGATTACGGAAGCATTCCCTTTTATGCCGGTAAAATTTGCAGACGGTTCATGGGGCGATAATTACCTGTATCCAGGTGCTGAAGGCGGTTCAAATCCCGTACATATATTAACCGACAGAAAATATATTCTTAATACCCAAACTACCTTAGGAAATGTATATTCTAATATCCAGTTCGCAAAGGGTTTAGAAATGCGTACGGTGTTAGGTGCGAACATTGTGAGCAGAGGACGGAATGAATACAACGGAAGAAGCCTGCACAGTATTTCTTTAGACCAAAAAGGCCGGGCACATCTAAACAGCAACAGGGAGTCTTATTGGTCTTTGGAGAACTACTTGACTTATAATAAAAAGATTAATGATATTCATTCTTTTACCGGTTTATTGGGTATATCCTGGCAAGAAACCAATATTTTTGGATTTGATGCTGATGCGCAGAATTTTTCTACTGACTATTTCGGAAATAATAACTTAGGTGCCGGTAGTGTTCAGAATCCGTCGAGTTCTTATCGTTCACGTTTTGCCTTTAATTCTTATTTCGGCCGGATCAATTATTCCCTTCAAAATAAATACCTCCTTACTTTAACCGGCCGGATAGACGGCTCTTCGAAGTTTGGTGAAAATCATAAGTATGCCTTTTTTCCTTCAGCGGCACTGGCTTGGAGAGTATCCGATGAAGATTTTTTAAAGGATAATGAAACAATTTCTAATCTTAAATTACGCACCAGTATGGGTGTAACGGGTAACTCTGAAATCGATCCTTATTCTGCCCTGGCATTACTCGGATCCGGCTATTCAGCAATTTTTAATGATGCAAAGGTAACCGGCGTAGGAACTTCGAGGCTTGCAAATCCTGACCTGAAATGGGAGAAGACCACCCAATACGATGCCGGTTTAGAACTCGGGTTGTTTAGAGACAGAATTTCGCTAGAGGCGGATGTTTATTACCGTAAAACAACGGATATGCTGCTGGATGTTCCTTTGCCTCGTTCAAGCGGATATAGTACCATTAAGCAAAATATTGGAAGTCTTGAAAATAAAGGAATTGAATTAGCTATTAATACGGTCAATGTAAACAGCGAAAATTTTACCTGGAAGAGCACCTTCAATATTTCAATGAACAGAAACAAGGTACTGTCATTAGCAACTCCTGCTCCTATTTTTGACGGAAACCCTAACTTTTTAAGTAATACAGGGATTATACAGGTTGGAAAACCGGTAGGGTCATTTTACGGCCTGGTACGCATGGGAACCTGGGGAACTGATGAAGCGGCTGAAGCAGCAAAGTTCGCAAGTTATCGCGGTGGAAAGCCAATTTTGCCAGGGGATATTAAATACCTGGATGTAAACGGTGATTATGCTATTAACGATGCAGACCGGGTAATAATCGGCAATAATAATCCAGACGCTTATGGTTCTTTTTTCAATAATTTCACCTACAAAAATTTCGATCTTACCTTAGAGCTTCAATACTCTTATGGTAACGATGTGCTCAATCAAACGCACCACTCGGGCGAGGATCGTGTAGGGATTGCTAATAGCTTCGCATCGGTTTTAAATGCCTGGACTCCCGACAATCAAAATACCCCGATTGCTGCTATACGCGATACACGTGCTGGTTATGTTACTAATGTGGATAGCCACTGGGTAGAAGACGGATCTTTTCTTCGTGGTAAAAACCTGTTACTGGGCTATAATTTCTCTTCAGCAATAGCCAAGAAATTACGGGTAAGCCGCTTACGTGTTTATGGTTCGGTTCAGAATTTCTTCCTCAATACCAAATTCAGTGGAAATGATCCGGAAGTAACAACTTATTCTAATTCATTTGCTCAGGGGCAAACCTTTTTCGACTATCCTAAACCCACTACGTATTTGTTAGGGCTGAACGTGGGTCTTTAATACTGGTTATTAACATAACAATATTTGAATTATGAAATCACGATATCAACATATTATTGCCGGATTAATTTTGACAGTAGCACTGTCAGCTACATCCTGCTCTTCATTTTTAGAAGAACAGGACCCCTCTAATCTCGGTCCCGAAAGTTATTATACTTTACCGGAACATGCTACAGCAGCTATTGCCGCCGCGTATGCTCAAACCCGCTTTATTGGTGGCGGGGCCGGTATTTTTTCCCAGAATTACTCCATGTTAGAGATGGTAACCGGTACGGCCAGTACAGAAACAGGCCAGAATACAGATTTAAATAATCTCCAGTCGTTGGTGTATAACGGAGATAACGTTCATCTTAACAACTGGTGGAATGGCCTTTACAGCGTGATAGCACAAACCAATCTGGTTCTGGAAAAAGTTCCCGGTATTAACCCCATGGATGAAGCGGAAAAGAAAAAAATACTGGGCGAAGCACAATTTTTGCGGGCATGGTCTTATTTTTATTTAGTAAGATTATGGGGTGATGTTCCTTTACTCACAGCCCCTGTTAATGCCACTTCTCCGGAATTGAAACCCTCCCGTGCAAAAACAGAAGAGGTGTACAGCCAGATTGTAGCAGATCTTACTGCAGCAGAAGCTTCAGGTTTGCCAATGGCTGATAACTCAGGAAGAGCTTCGTTAGGGGCTGTAAAGACGTTACTTGCAAAAGTGTATCTTACTATGGCCGGCAATCCTTTAAATCTTGGCCAGCAATATTATAAGCTTGCTGCCGATAAAGCGAATGAAGTAATCAGTAGCGGCGCTTATTTTCTTTTTCCGTCTTACAGTGATCTTCATAGTTTGGCCCAAGAGAATAAAGGTGAGCATATCTTTGAAATCCAATATTTAGCTTCTGTAGCCGATAATAATGGCTTACAGTCGGTTTTATTGCCTAATTTTAAAGATGTATCAGCTTTCAGTACAGAAGTGGGAAGCACTGTACCAACGGTGTCGTTTTACAATTCCTTTGAAGCAGGAGATAAACGGGTGCAGGAGCAGCAATTCTTCTATACCAAATATTATGATGGTGGAAGCGGACCCTTAAAAGATCTGAATAAACCTTATATCTATAAATTATTTGATATCCCTGCTCACGGAACATTAGGTTCTCCTGGTAGTGCCCGCAGTGATTTAAATATTCCTAACCTTCTTTATTCGGACTTACTTTTAATGTATGCTGAAGCACAAAATGAAGCTGATGGAGCACCTAATAATATTGCATATAAAGCGTTAAATGATATTAGAGCCCGGGCTTCTTTACCTGCATTGTCAGGTTTAAGCCAGACGGCTTTTCGTGAAGCAGTATGGCGCGAACGCTGGCATGAGCTCTGCTACAATAATTTAACCTGGTTTGATATGATCCGTTTGAGAAAAGTTTACAACGAGTCAACTAATAATTTTGATGATTTTGTTGGTCATGCATTCAGTTATGGTCCGGTACTAGCGGAAAAGCATTTATTGTTTCCGCTGCCAACCAACGAGATGAAGAACAATCCAAATCTTACTCCGCAAAATCCTGGATATTGAACAGGTTTCCTAATAAGGCTTCCCTCAATTATGGGGAGCCTTATTTCTAAAATATACGTTACAAATCTTTAATTATAGAAAATACCCTTAATTTGGTCGTTCTTTATATAATAAACCGTTATTATTTTCTTGTATACCTTATTGTTCGATGAATAGAATTTTTGCTTTCCTGCTTTTATTTTTTAGTGTAAATGTATTTGGACAGAATTTACAGTCTTTTGAACCTGTGGAACTTGTTAATCCTTTAATGGGTTCCGATTCAAAACCTTCTCTTTCTAACGGAAATACCTATCCTGCGATAGCTGTGCCGTGGGGCATGAATTTCTGGACACCCCAAACGGGTAAAATGGGTGATGGTTGGGCTTATACGTACAATGCAGATAAGATCAGGGGGTTTAAGCAAACGCACCAGCCGTCTCCGTGGATGAACGATTACGGGCAGTTTGCGATAATGCCGGTAACAGGAAAGCTGAAAATAAATCAGGATGAAAGGGCAAGCTGGTTTTCACACAAAGCCGAAATAGCTAAGCCTTATTATTACAGCGTTTACCTGGCCGATCACGATGTGACGGCAGAAATTACGCCAACAGAACGTGCTGCTCAATTCCGGCTGACTTATCCTAAAACAGACAGTGCGTATGTAATTATAGATGCTTTTGATAAAGGGTCGTACGTAAAGATCATCCCTGAAAAAAGAATGGTCATCGGGTACAGCACAAAATACGCAAGTGGCGACTTGAAAAATTTTAAGAACTACTTCGTGGTACAGTTTGATAAAGATTTTACAATTAACGGAGCTTGGGATGGTGCGAAATTTTATCCTGGAAAACAAGAGCTTGAATCAAATCATACCGGGGCGGTTATCGGATTTAAAACCAAAAAAGGAGAACAGGTTAATTTAAAAGTAGCTTCTTCTTTTATAAGTCATGATCAGGCCCTTCTAAACCTTGAACGGGAGCTGGCAAACGACAGCTTTGAGCAAACAAAAAGTAAGGCAAAAGAAATCTGGTCTGAGCGCTTAAGCCGTGTTAAGGCAGAAGGAGGAAGTATCGATCAGTTACGGACTTTTTATTCATGCCTTTACCGGACGCTGTTTTTTCCCAATAAACTTTATGAACTTGATAAAAACAACCAGATTGTTCACTGGAGCCCGTATAATGGTAAAGTTTTACCGGGTTATATGTTTGCAGGCACCGGTTTTTGGGATACATTCCGTGCCTTATATCCTTTCTTAAATCTTGTTTATCCTTCCATTAACAAAGAAATGCAGGAAGGACTTATTAACGATTATAAAGAAGGAGGATGGCTGCCGGAATGGTCCAGCCCCGGGTATTCAAATGTCATGATCGGCAATAATTCGGCCTCTGTTGTAGCTGATGCCTACATAAAGGGAATGCGTGGATACGATATTGAAAAACTGTACGAGGCGCTTAAGCATGGTGCTAATAACGAAGGCCCTATAGATGCGGTAGGAAGAAGGGGAGTACAATATTATAATTCCTTAGGATATGTACCTTACGACGTAAAAATCAATGAAAATGCAGCAAGAACGCTTGAATATGCATACGATGATTTTGCTATTTACCAGTTAGGAAAGGCATTAAACAAACCGAAGAAAGAACTGGATTTATATGCACGCCGCAGCCAGAACTACCGCAACCTGTTTGATAAAAGTACAGGCCTGATGCGTGGTAAAAATAAAGACGGAAAATTCATGTCGCCTTTTAATCCGTTTAAATGGGGCGATGCCTTTACCGAAGGAAATAGCTGGCATTATACGTGGTCGGTTTTTCATGACGTGCAGGGACTAATTAATTTAATGGGTGGACGTGAACAATTTGTAAATAAACTAGATTCGGTATTTGCCCTTCCTCCCATATTCGATGAGAGTTATTATAATTCAGTTATTCATGAAATTCGTGAAATGCAAATTGCAAACATGGGACAGTATGCGCATGGAAATCAGCCTATCCAGCACATGATCTATTTATATAATTATGCAGGAGAACCATGGAAAGCGCAATACTGGGTTCGGGAGGTTTTGAACCGTTTGTATAAAGCAACGCCTGATGGATATTGCGGAGATGAAGATAACGGTCAAACTTCTGCCTGGTATGTTTTTTCTTCTATGGGATTTTATCCGGTTACGCCGGCTACCGATCAGTATGTAATTGGAGCCCCTTTATTTAAAAAGGTTACTATTAAATTGGAAAACGGAAAACAGATCATAATCAATTCTACAGATAATAGTGAGGAGAACAGGTATATTCAGGATATGAAGCTGAACGGAGCAGACTATACAAAAAACTGGCTGAGCCATTCATCCTTAATGAAAGGGGCAACTATTGATTTCAGGATGTCATCAAATCCAAATAAACAACGTGGCATAAAACCAGAAAGTTTCCCTTATTCATTCTCTAACAGTAATATTAAAAAATAACGATGTATAACAATTTGTTATCATTATTGAACTGGAAAAAATTCCTTTAAATTTAATCAGTGATAACAGACCTATTATTAACCCAATATGAGTGATTTTCAAATAAAAAAATCCCCTAAAAAGTACGATGTGATCATCGTGGGCTCAGGTGCAGGCGGAGGAATGGCAGGATATACACTTGCCAAGGCGGGTGTTAAAGTATTGATGCTGGAAGCCGGTCCTTTTTTTGATCCTGCTAAGGATTCTTTACAGCTAAAATGGTCGTGGGAATCTCCAAGAAGGGGAGCTTCAACCGTAAGGCCTTTTGGTGATTTTGACGCAGCTTTCGGAGGCTGGGAAATAGACGGAGAACCTTATACACGAAAAGACAAGACAGAATTTGAATGGTTCAGGTCGCGAATGCTGGGCGGAAGGACTAACCACTGGGGAAGAATTTCTTTAAGGATGGGCCCTACAGATTTTAAAGGGAAAAGTTATGACGGAGCTACCGATGACTGGCCGATCAGCTACGAAGATGTAAAACCTTATTACGATAAGGTAGACCGTTTAATTGGTGTGTACGGTACTGTCGAAGGAATAGAAAGCGAGCCGGATGGAATCTTTCTTCCACCGCCAAAACCCCGTTTAAATGAACTTTTTATTAAAGAAGGTGCAAAGAAGGCCGGAGTAAAAGTTATTCCGGGAAGAGGATCTGTACTTACCGAAGCCCTGCCCGGAAACAACGATCGGCATGCCTGCTTTTTCTGCGGGCAATGTAACCGCAGCTGTAAGATCTATGCTGATTTCTCTTCATCTTCTGCGCTGGTAATTCCCGCTTTAAAGACAGGTAATCTCGAAGTAATATCAAACGCAATGGTGCGTGAAGTAATTACCGGAAAAGATGGAAAGGCTGTAGGAGTATCTTATGTAAACAAAAAGGATATGCAGGAATACCAGGTAAACGGTGGAATTGTTATCCTTGCTGCAAGTGCTGCCGAATCTGCCCGTATCCTGCTTAATTCTAAGTCAAACAATCATCCAAACGGACTGGCAAACAGCAGTGGTATTGTAGGAAAATATTTACACGACTCTACCGGCGCAGGTATGTCCGGCTTTTTACCGCAACTGATGGATCGGAAACGGTATAATGAAGATGGGGTAGGAAGTGTGCACATTTACTCTCCCTGGTGGCTGGATAATAAGAGGCTCGATTTCCCGAGAGGGTACCACATCGAATACTGGGGAGGAATGGGAATGCCTTCTTATGGATTTGGTGGAGGTGTTCCGTTTATTAACGGAATGGTTCCTGATCGTAATGGAAAAACGAAAGATGCAGGTGGTTATGGTAAAGCGCTGAAGGATGATTACCGCCGTTTTTATGGCACACAGGTTGGTATGGCCGGTCGTGGAATGGCAATTGCAAGAGAATCAAACTATTGTGAAATCGATCCGAACGTGGTAGATAAATACGGTATCCCTGTATTGCGCTTCCATTATAAATGGAGTGATGCCGAAATAAAACAGGCAAAACACATGCAGGAAACTTTTAAAGAAATAATGCATGGAATGGGTGCTGTTATTACCTCGCAGGTACAGGGGCCTGAAACAAATTACGGACTTTTAAAACCCGGCGAGATTATTCACGAAGTAGGTACGGTGCGGATGGGTAACGATCCCGGCACTTCAGCCTTAAATAAATGGTGCCAGGCGCACGATTGCGAAAATCTGTTCGTAGTTGACGGAGCCCCGTTTGTGCAGCAGGGAGATAAAAATCCTACATGGACTATTCTCGCATTATCCATGCGTACCTCCGAGTATATTATCAATCAACGTAAGAAACAAAATGTTTAGGTCATGAACAGAAGAGAATCGTTAAAATTTATAGGCTTAACAACGCTGAGTACAGGAGTACTGCTGGAGGCGTGTAAAACTGATAACAAAACTGCTGCTGTAGCCGGTAATGATACTTCAGATACAACGGGACGTGAAGACTTTGAGATAGAACGCCTTAAAAAATTACGGGAGGAAACCTTTTTTACAGAGCACGAGATGGCAACCATTACTGTACTTGCTGATATTATTATTCCAAAAGATGAAGTATCAGGAAGTGCGTCTGATGCGAAGGTTCCGGAGTTTATAGAATTTATTGTAAAGGATATACCTGACCATCAGGTTCCGATGCGGGGCGGGTTAAGATGGCTGGATCTGCAGGCGCTTAATCGTTTCGGTAAGACTTTTAAAGACAGCACAGCCGATCAGCAGATTGAAATAGTGGATGACATTGCTTATCCGATGAAAGCAAAACCTGAAATGCAGCAGGGCGTTGCTTTTTTCAATAGGATGCGCAATTTAACCGCTTCGGGATTTTATACCACTAAAATGGGTATAAACGATATCGGCTACAAAGGAAATTCACCCGGCAAATGGGAGGGAGTACCTGCCGATGTTTTAGCGAAATACGGATTTAAAGAAGGATAGTAAAGTCTTTCCTTTATATTTAAATTTCCTGAGCCTGTTGAAGAATTTTGTTCTATATCCATTACAGATTCTTCGACAGGCTTTTTTATTGCTGTAATAATCCCTCGAGTTTTTTTATTGCCTGTTCCATATTAATTCCTTTTCCAAGTACAGGCTTAAAAATATCTCCCTGCTCTTTTATCCGGCTCATCGCATTAAAAATAGTAAAGTCTTTCATTTGCAACCCGATCTTCACTTCGTCCCAATGTAATGGCATAGAAACTGTTGCGCCGGGTTTGGGCCGTAAAGAATACGGTGCTGCAACGGTTGCCTGAGGGCGGTTTTGCAAAAAATCTATATACAGCTTCCCCTTTCTTTTTTCAGTTAAACGTTCAATACTGGTATAATCCGGCAATTGTGAATGGACGATTTTGGCAACTAACCGACCAAATTCTTTTGACTGCTCGTACGTGTATTTTGCTGCTAAGGGTATATAAATATGCAAGCCTGTAGAACCGGATGTTTTACAATAGGATGTAATCTTAGACTCATCTAAAATCCGTTTAGTAATTTGGGCAGTTTCAATAACTTGTTCAAACGGATTTTTATCAGGATCGAGATCAATAATACACCAATCGGGATTGTCCGGAGATTCACAGCGGCTGCTCCAGGGATTGATCTCAATGCAGCCTAATGATGCAATGTACAGGAGGCTTGCTTCATTTGTGCAGACCATGAAATTTTTATATCGCTGGTCGGCTTCGCTGTAATACCTGAAAGTCTCTATCCAGGAAGGGACTTTACCGGTAACATCTTTCTGGTAAAAGCTGTTTTTATAAATTCCATTCGGAAAGCGGTTCAGGGTTTGCGGCCTTTCCACTAAATAAGGCAGCATATATGGGGCCACCTGGTAATAATAATTTAGCATATCCCGCTTGCTTATTTTTTCATCCGGCCAGAATATCTTACTCAAATTTGTAAACTTCAGTTCGTGGCCGTTTACCTCACGCACTTGTGTTTCATCCCCAGGGTTTAAAAGCGATTTTCTTATCTTTTTTCCAGGTCTGCTGATTACCTTTTTCTGATGCAGCGCTTCAGCTTCGTCTATAACTTCATTTGTGTCGGCAGGTTTCTCACGGACTACTTCCTTCGCATTTTTGTCTTCACGTAAACCTTTAAATGAAGGATGCCGAACCGCACCGTCTTTCGTAAGTTCTCGGTAACTTATTTCTACAACAACTTCGGGTTTAACCCATGTTACCGTTGCTTTAGGAGGGTTTGGCCGAAACCTGGAAGGTTTGTTATATTCCGGCACGCGATTAAAAGGACATTCAGGAATAATTAAGGGCTTTAGTTTTTCAAGTATTTCTGTCTGCAATTTGTCAGAGAAACCTGTTCCTACCGGGCATACATGTTTAAATTCATTGTTTTCAAAAATTCCTAAAAGCAAAGCACTAAACTGTCGGGAGGTATTTTCATTTTTGGTATAACCGCCAATTATCAATTCCTGGTGTTTTTCAGTTTTGATTTTTAACCATTCTTTTGATCTAGTATCGGGAAAATAAAAACTATCAATTTTTTTTGCAATGATTCCTTCCAATCCCATTTTCTCAGCTACCTTGAAGAAATCAGTTCCTTTGGCATCAAAAGATTTACTCAGTTTAATATTTCCTTCGTCAGGGATGATACTTTCCAATAATTCACGCCTTTCTTTTAAAGGTCGCTCCATTAAATTCCGGCCTTTATACCATATTATATCAAAAAGATAAAAAAATAACTCTCCGTCTGCTTCGCTTCTCCAGGTTTGCAATGCAGAGAAGTCAGCAATTCCTTTTTCGTTTAGTACGGTAATTTCACCATCAACAACTGCCTCTGTATTCCATTGTTCCAACTGTTGCCTTATTGGGTAGAACTTTTCGTTGAACGAGTTATTATTTCTCGATTTTAATTCAACAGTTCCATTTTTTATATAGGCCATAGCCCGGTAACCGTCCCATTTTATTTCATATATCCATCCTTCTTCATCAAAAGCTTTATCAACCAGGGTGGCAAGCATCGGTTTTAAATCCTGAGGCATAACTCCAGTTTCATTTACCAAGGTTGCCGCAGGAGCTGTATTTGATTTTTTTGTAGTTCTCATAAATTGCTTAGGCTCCTGAAAAAGATACAGAAGCTAAATTAGAACCAATACAATTTCGTTTTGGTTTGAATAGCAGTTAAGACAAAGATGAGAGCAGCTTAAGGAAAAGCAATTTTTACAAATTGTATCCCCGGACTTTTCTTTTTGTCGAATTCCATCCAGTTTCTCATCTCCGCTTTAGCTTCGCTAAAGGAATGTGTATAGGGATAATCCAGGAAAATCGCCGACGAGGAAAATTGCGGGTTGCGCAGATGGTTTAAGCCAATCATCAGGTCATGATCAACGTCATTAAGCCAATTGTTGTATGTGTCTTCGCCAAAGCGTTCAATTAGTTTAGTACTTAAGCAGCCCCATGCTTCTGAAAGCAATTTTTTACCTGATTCTTGATTGTCATACCGTTCAACAGGGAAGGGATCTGAGTATAAAACGGTATCTCTTAACTTAATGTAATAGAAAGTGAAATAGGCTGTGTCTGCAGCAAGAAAACAACGGGGTGAAGTTGGTTCTACTTCTTCTTCTATAAATTCTTCTTTTTTTGCTGCTGGTTTTTCCGGCCTTTTTTGGAGTGGTTTGTGCTGAATTACTGCAGCTTTTGATTTGCTTTTTGCTATAGGCGCAGGAATAGTTTTTGACGTAGTACCTTTTGAGGCGCCTGGCGTATTGTTTTCACCGGGAAATGCAATAACTCCGGCCGGCCCCTTTGCTTTGGCCTTATCCGATTGTGCATTCATCTTTGCAATAGAACTGATTTTGCTCCCAACATCGCCGCTGATTTCTTCTGTGTACCTAATGCTCAGAGAAACTACCGAGAGTTGTGTTTTGGCAGAATGTGTAGAACGGGCAGGAATTATAACACGTTGTTTCGATTGCACTTCTCTCCAGTTACCGGACTTACTGAATCTGTAAAATACGGAATTGCTGCTCCCATTGTATAAGGTTACATAGCTTCCTTTGCAATAGGTATGTGCAGCTTTATCGCTTACATAAGCGATTATTCCGGCTTTAAGATATAATTCAGGATTTACGTAACAGCTTATGGACAAGCTTTTTTCCTTTTGCTGAGCGTATGCTCCCCAACAAAAAAATAAAATAACAAATACCAATCTTATTCTTAAACTCACTTCTTAATAACGATAGAAATTCTCTGTAATTGCCTTTTTTACTTTTGAGAACAAATGTGAGAAGGAATTTCTTTTAAAGATTTTAGAATAAAATTGAGGATTTTTATAACTAATTACTTAATTAAAATTAGAGGGTTAGAAAGAGGTTAATTTCTTGCCTTAAAAAAAATGTTAAATATTTTTTGTTGTTACGAAATCTTTCGTATAATTGTTTACGAAAACATTCGTATATGAATATTAAACCAACAGAAAGCGAACTGGAAATATTACAGGTGCTGTGGCAGCTTGGTTCTGCAACCGTACGGGAAGTGAATGAAAGCTTATCCAGGTCAAAAGGAAAAGAAGTGGGATACACCACGACTTTGAAATTGATGCAAATAATGTATGACAAAGGAATGCTGGAACGTGACAGCAGTACACGTACTCACATTTTTAAGCCGCTTATCAGCAGGAAAGATGCACAGCGAAATATGCTGAATAAAATGATCGATTCTGTTTTTAACGGTTCTTCAGCCCAATTGGTTATGCAGGCACTGAATAACCAGAAGTCTTCGAAAGAGGAAATAGAAATGATCAGAAAATACCTCGACGAATTGGATCAAAATAAATAGCATCATGAATACATCCGCTTTTATTTCAGCGTTAAGCGAAACCATATTTCTGTCTTGTATGCAGACACTGGTGATCTTAGGATTTATTAAATTCCTGTTTAAGGTAATATCATCTTTATCTGCCAACACAAAGTATTGGATTTTATATTCTTCGCTAACGCTTAGTTTCGGGCTTTTTGTTCTATCACTCGCTTCCTTATATTATAGTAAAACAGATATTATCTCTAATAGCGTGAATATAAGTTATTCCGTTTCTTCAAACAGTAAAAGCCTGCTGGAGAATCTGCTCCTGTGGCAGCAACAAAATGCCAGATTAATTGCCGTACTGTATTTTGTTGGTATGGCCTTTCAAATAAGCCGTTTTACTTCTGGTTGGCTTGATATTCTTCAAATTAAAAGGAATGAAATTCTGTTTGAAGATGAAGACTGGCTTAAAAGGGTTAAACGGCTCAGAGAAAAAGCGAAAGTTTTTAAAGAAATAACCCTCTATGTTTCCAGGAATATTGCAGTCCCCTTTACCGTTGGCTTTTTAAAACCCGCAATTATTGTTCCCGTTGCTATGTTGAACAGGTTAAGTGTCGGGCAGGTTGAAGCTATTCTGCTCCACGAGCTGGCGCATATAAAACGGAACGATTACCTGTTTAACATCTTTCAGCGGCTCATGGAAACGGCCTTGTTTTTCAATCCTTGTGTCTGGCTTATCTCAAAAGAAATTGAAAGGCAAAGAGAATACTGCTGCGATGAAAGTGTACTTATAAATACAGAGGACGCAGTTAGCTATGCAAAAGCACTGTTGATTCTTGAAGAAAACCGCAACGATAATGTATTTGCAATGGCTGCAAAAGGAGCAGATAAATACCCGCTATTAACCCGAATTAAACGATTAACTATTATGAATAAATTAAAAACGTCTCCCACACATGGCTTTATTGCACTTGCTGCAATTGTTAGCGTTGGAATATCTCTTGCATGGGCTATTCCTACACTAAAAGAGAAGAAAACTTTAGCTTTTCCTCAACAAGATACTGTTAAAACAATTGAAAATACGGTAAAGGCAATACAGGTAAACAGAACTGATACTACTCATAAGGTTGTCAAAAAAGACAGTAAAACTATAGAGACAGATAAGGATAACAGGATTGTTGTTCAAGATACTTCCAATGCTTTTTACAACAGTAAAGAATGGAAAGATCTGCAGAAAGAAATTCAGAAAAATGCCGAAGCCATGAAAAAAGTTGCAGAAGAACAAAAGAAGTTTTTTGCAAGTGATGAATGGAAAAAACAGCAGCAGGAAATACAAAAAAATGCTGTGGCAATGAAAAAGCATTTTGATAGTCAGGAGTGGAAACAGCTCCAGTCTGAGATACAAAAGAATGCAGAAGAAATGCGTAAGTTTTATGACAATCCCGAATGGAAGAAAATGCAGGCGGAGTTTCAGCAAAAAGCACAGGAGTGGAGCAAGAAAGCTTTAAACACCGATGAATGGAAGAAACATCAGAAAGAGTTTAGTTTAAAAGCTGAAGAGTTTCAGAAGAAATTTAATAATCCTGAATGGCAGAAAAAACAATTGGAATTTCAGAAAAAAGCTGAAGAATTTCAGAAAAAGTTTGACAGCGAATGGCAGAAAAAGCAAACCGAACTGGATAAGAAAAGCCAGGAACTGGCAGAGAAATGGAAAAATTCAGATTTTGAAAAGAAAATGGAGACTTTGGGAGAGAAACAGGAAGAATTAATGAAAAAGATGGAAAGCGAAAAGACGGAGTCGGCCGAACAGAAATAGTAGCTGATCTTAAAAGATAATAACCGTCATCTGTTTAGGTGGCGGTTTTTTTTATGCAGTTATGACTTCTCTCTTTAATAAAGAAAAAGGAAAGCAGAAGGATAAAAAATCCACATTTCTTACTGAAACACCTAAACAAAAAAATCATAAATTAGAGAATGCTAAGACTTACCATATGAAAAAAGTTTTCTTGTTTTGTTCTGCACTGTTGGCTGCATTGTCTTCTAAAGGCCAGGAAAGTCAGTTGAAAGATTGGATGTTAGGGCCTTTTTATAAAATTGATGAAGTAAATCCGATTCTTCGGCCTGCACAAAATACTGTTTTTCGAGATCCTATGCGTAATACCAACGTAGCGTGGGAGGCAATGCATGTTTTTAATCCCGCAGCAGTTGTTAAAGACAATAAAGTATATCTTCTGTATCGTGCAGAAGATTCTACCGGTACGGGGATAGGAGGCCATACATCCAGGATAGGCCTTGCTGTTAGTGAGGATGGAAAGAATTTTAAACGTTATCCTCACCCTGTGGTATATCCCGCTAATGACATTTCTAAAAAGTACGAATGGGATGGAGGTTGTGAAGATCCGAGGGTAGTACAGTCTGCCGATGGAACTTTTGTAATGACTTATACCATGTGGGATAGAAAACTTGCAAGGATAGGAGTAGCAACTTCTAAAGACCTGATACACTGGACAAAACATGGTTCAGCTTTTGAGAAAGCATATGGTGGAAAGTTTAAAGAAATATGGTCAAAATCAGCATCTGTTATATGCGAACTGAAAGGAGGAAAGTTCCTTGCTAAAAAAATAAATGGAAAATACTGGATGTACTGGAATGAGGCAACAATAAATCTTGCCACATCTACAGATCTGGTAAACTGGACTCCCGTGCTGGATCAGAATGGCGAGTTATTGAAGGTTTTTACCATGCGGAAGGGGAAATTTGACAGCGGATTGGTTGAGCCCGGCCCTCCTGCAGTTGTAACTGATAAAGGAATTGTTTTTTTGTATAACGGCAAAAATGCAGAAAATGATGGCGATCCCGATCTTCCTGTTAATACTTATTCTGCCGGACAGGCTTTACTTGACCCTAAAGATCCTGCTAAACTGCTCGACAGGTCAGACGTTTATTTTATAAAACCGGAAAAGCAGTACGAGATAACAGGCCAATACACGGCAGGTACTGTGTTTATAGAAGGGCTTGTTTATTTTAAAAACAGGTGGCTTTTATATTATGGTACCGCCGATTCGAAAGTCGCGGTAGCTGAAAGTAAAAAATAAAAGTTACGATTTTAATCTCGGATAACTGTTAAAGAAGCTACCATGTTAATAAGGTCGTTTTTTTCCTGCTCGGGAGTAAGAACAGCATTGTAATTTGCCGAAGCAATGTATACAAGCCCATTTTTCAGTGTGACTTTCTGATAGCTGATACCGCCGGTTGCTGGTTGTTGTAAGTTAAAAAGGCAGTAGTTTTTGATTGATCATAATGAATTTCAGGCAGGCTGTTTATATATCCGGCATTCAGAATTAATTGCAGTCCTGCTTCAACCTGGGTAGGAAAATCATAACCGGGAGTTGATTCTGAGCGGTTTACATTAACGTTTCCATAACTGCTGGTAATGGTATTTATAGGAATGTATGAATTTGTGAGTCCTTCTGCACTATAAGAAAGCCGGTAACGCTCGGGATGCTCTACAGTTAATACAAAGCCAGCTTCCTTATTTATTAAATTTTTTCCGGTAAAGCTTTCGGGGCTAATAGTAATATTTTCCTTTTGTATCTGGTCAATTACCTTAGGTTCGATTACACCGGTCGTAAAATCTACTTTTTCTCCCCGTACAGTAGTGCTTACAGTAGATTGATTTACCTGTTCTACAATCGGTTTGTCTACACTGAAAGCAAATTTTCCTTTAGTGATATCAATATCTACCTTGCGGGTGCCATCCGTTCCTCTGAATACGAGTATAAGGCCCATGCATGAAATTATTCCCATCAAAAGATAGAGCATTAACTGGCGTTTGGTTTTTGCCTTTCACGTTCTATCAGAACACTGTCTGATTCGGTAGCAGAAGTTTTAGAACCCATAAAGAAATTGTTACAGGTGGTAGAAGTTTTTTTAGATAGCTTATATAAATATAGAAAATATATTGGCACTGTCAGTATATTTTAAATTCTAGTTGCTCAGAATTGTAACCCTTTTTATTCTCACCCTCTCTAATTCTTTAAATAACATAAATGGACATGATAAATTTTTCTATTGTATTATTCGCAGTTTCTGCAGTGCTCGGATTAAGTATTTTAGTTAAGTGGCTTACAAAAAAAGAGGCATCTAAAGGAGTTATTTATTCGCATGGACTGGTAGCAGCTGTAGCACTTGTGTTACTAATTGTATATGCGGCTCAGCATCCGGATGACTTTCCTAAGGTTAGTATTATTCTGTTTGTCATCGCCGCTTTGGGTGGCTTTTATATGTTTATCCGCGACTTGCAGAAAAAAGCCAGTCCCTTATCAGTAGCGTTTGTTCATGCTTTGCTGGCAATTGTCGGATTTGTAGCATTACTTCTATTTGCTTTCGCCTGATTATGAAAATTTTCGGACATCCCTTACACATCATGCTTATCCACTTCCCTTCGGCACTTTTTCCCATGGACTTTGTATGCTCCCTGCTTGCCTTTTATCTGGGCAGTGATTTGTTTACAAACGCTTCTTTTTGTGCAATGGCAGGCGGAGTTTTAGCAGGTTTCTTTGCAATAATTACAGGTGCAGCCGATCTGATCCACGTCAGTGAACAGAAGTCTGCGGTTGTAAAAAAAGTGCTGATTCATGGTAGTATCAACACGCTGGTAGTTATGGGATATAGTGTTCTTGCATTCATTTCTATTAAAAATTATCCGGCACTTGTTTCAGATACAGTACCGGAAATAATAATTAAAGGATTTTTGGTAACTTTCATGATTGCAGGGAATTATATAGGGGGAAATTTAATTTTAAAAGACAGAATCGGACTAGAAAAAGATTAAAATGGAAATACTAAGTCAGGTTAAACAATATACCGATTTTGAAATCGTATCGCTGATAAAGGAAGGAGAAATCCCCGCATACGAAATTTTAATAAGGAGATACAATTCATCCCTTTATAAAATTGGCAGGGCATATGGGTATAACCATCAGGATACAGAAGATTTAATACAGGATACGTATGTAAGCGCATTTTTTAACCTTTCAAAGTTTGAGAACCGTTCAGCCTTTAAAACATGGCTCACCAGAATTATGCTCAATAATTGCTATCAGAAAAGACAGAAGTTCAGCTTTTCAAAGCAGGTACTTATTGATAATGAGTTTTCAGAAAACGACAATCCAATGTTTCAAAAACAGGAAAATAGCGAAAGGGCAGTTATTAACAGGGAATTAGGCCGCGTAATGGAAAATGCTTTGCAACAAATTCCTGCCGATTACAGGATGGTTTTTACCCTGCGTGAATTAAACGGATTAAGTGTTTTAGAAACGGCCGATGCACTTGACATTACAGAAAGCAATGTTAAAGTAAGATTGACCCGGGCGAAAAAGATGCTGCGCTTTGAAATAGAAAAGATGTATTCTCCTGAAGATATTTTTGAATTTAACCTTATTTATTGTGACAGAATAGTGGAGAGAGTGATGTCGGAGATAAAAAGTCAGAAAGAAGCGGATTTTTAGTGGTATTCTGATAAACATTATTTACCCTAATAATATTTTAACATCTTTCATATTTTATAAAAAATCGCTTTGTTGAAATCCGGCTGTGATCTTGTTTCGTAGGTAATTGTATCTAATACAACTACTATGAAAACAAAAGTTCTGAAATTGGCCCTGCCGGTTTTATCCGCACTGTTTTTATCTGCTATTTTTGCATTTGCGTATTATCCCAACAAATCAAATAGCTCAGCACCTGGTTCAAATGTTTCAGTTGCAGAAGTAACTGAAAATCTTGAATTTGATTTTGATCAATCCCTTATCAGGAAAAACAACCGCCCACAACTTATTAAGCTTGCCGCCTTAATGAAAACGAATGACAAGGTTTTGGCACTACGGGGACACGCAGATGCTATCGGTGAGTATGTTTATAACTGGAACTTTCTAAAAGAAGGGCAGACGAAGTAAAAAGCTTTTTAGTGAGCCTTGGAATTGACGAAGAAAGAATAGTTGCTACAGAGTTTGGAAGCACCATTCCCATAGCAAGCAATAAAACGGCTGCAGGTCGCCAAAAGAACAGAAGAGTTGAGTTTAAGATTGTTGAAAGAAAATACTAACGGGTAGATTGTTGAAAAAGCGTAGTCGAATAATTAATAAGGCTACGCTTCTTATAATGACAATCGTTTTCACGCAATCTTATGAAGAACTACCATTGATTCCTCTGATGCAGAAGAATTAAGGAAATTTGCTATTTCTTTGGTAAGAAGTTCGGTTTCAATCAAAAAACCATCATGGCCATAAAGAGAATTAATTTCAATATAGCGGGAATTACGGATGTTTTTTGCCAGAAATTTTTGTTCTTCCGGTGGAAATAAAATGTCGGAAGAAATAGCTGTTACCAGCGTTTTTGCGGTAATTTTTTCTAAGGCTTGTTTTGCCGATCCCCGTTGCCTTCCTACATTATGGCTGTCCATAGCTTTGCTTAAATACCAGTAGCTGTACGCATTAAAGCGGTTAACCAACTTTTCTCCCTGGTAATTCTGATAAGACGAAGCCCTGAAATCATCGGTTTTATCAGCAGATATTTCCTGTTGCGTTATTTCATACGTTTCATAACTACGATATGAAAGGAGTGCAATGCTCCGTGCGGCTTTCAATCCTTTTTTTCCGCCATCTTTTGTTTGCGCATAAAAGGTACGATCAGTGCTTATTGCAAGGCGCTGACTTTCATTAAATGCAATTCCCCAGGCTGAATGAAAAGCATTGGTGGCAATCAAAACCAGTTTTTTTATTCTTTCCGGCTCAATTATAGCCCATTCTACAGCTTGTTGTCCTCCTAAGGACCCACCAATAAGCAGTTCGATATTTTCAATTTGTAAATGATTTGCCAGCAGGATTTGTGCATTGACAATATCACGAACGGTATAAGCCGGAAATGAAAGATAATATGGTTGTCCTGTAGACGGATTGAGACTTAGTGGATTTGTGGTTCCATAGGCAGAGCCTAAAACATTGGCACAAACAATAAAATGATCTTCCGGATTGAAGAAACCATTTTCTCCGAATAAACCTTTCCACCAGTCAAACACATCTGAATTTGCGGTTAGCGCATGGCAAACCCAGATTACATTGTCTTTTTTTGAATTAAGTTTACCATAGGTATGATAAGCAATTTCCAGGTTCTTGATTTTTTTGCCGTTTTCCAGCTTGAATTGCTTCTTATATTTATATACTTCAAAACTCATTTTGTACGATGTCAGATAAACAAAAATTTTAATTAGGATTGCAAAATGGCAGGATTGCCAAAAATGTTAAATCCGACACATGTACCACAAAGAAAGCGGAGATGTCAAATAAAGAGGCTGGTTCGGGTCCGAAAATTTGCCGGACGGAGGAAGGGTCTTTGTCTGTTTCATGTTTTAATAATTTATATACTCCGCAACTGCGGACAGGAATTGGCACCTTCTGTTTCGTCAGGGTTGCCAGTGGGTCTACGAGCCCGTTCTCTCGCCACTTCTTTATAAATCAAAATCCTGAATTGGAATATTGATGAATATTGATATTGCTATCAACGCTTCAAAGCTAACAGATTTTTAACTTTTATAAAAGAATTTTTATTCAGCTTCCAGCGCCTGCGATAAATCCTGTAGTAAATCTTCAATATTTTCTAAACCGATTGATACGCGTAGCAAATTTAATGGTGTTTTCGTGTTTGGCCCTTCTATAGAAGCACGATGTTCAATCAGGCTTTCAACACCTCCCAGGCTGGTTGCTTGGGTAAATAATTGCGTAGAGTTAACTACTTTTCTTGCTTTTTCTGCACCACCTTTCACCAGAAATGAAAACATCCCGCCAAAACCGATCATCTGTTTTGCTGCAACCAAATGATTTTTATGAGTTTCCAGTCCGGGATAAAATATTTCTTCAACTAAAGGATGTTTCTGCAAAAATTCAACGGCTTTTTGAGCATTAAAGGCATGTCCCTTCATTCGGTATGGTAATGTTTTTATTCCCCGAACGGTTAAATAACAATCAAAAGGAGAAGGCACAGCACCGGAAAGTTCCTGCAAACTTCTGATCTTATCCCACATCGTATCTTTTTCTTTTGTTATTAAAGCTCCGCCTAAAACATCACTATGTCCCCCGAAATACTTGGTTGTAGAATGCATTACAATATCTGCACCGAGCTCGAGCGGGCGTTGAAAAACAGGAGTGGCAAAAGTATTGTCGCAGCATACCTTGATTCCTTTTGTCTTTACCCGCGAGCATATGGCCTCAATGTCTGTTATTTTTAATAAAGGATTGGAAGGGGTTTCAATCCAGATAAGGCGTGTGTTATCCTTAATAAGAGATTTTAGCAATTCAATATCTGAAAGATCAGCGTAATCCACTTCTAAAACTCCTTTGTAAGCGGTGTTAATAAGATTTCTCAGCCCGTGATACATATCGTCTGCTGCAATAACGTGGCTTCCAGGTTCTAATGCCTGGAAAACGGCAGCGCCGGCAGCATTTCCTGAAGAAAAAGCACATGCATCTGCGCCCCCTTCAAGTTGTGCTACAACATTTTCGAGCGAAGATCGGTTGGGATTGTTAGCCCGTGTGTACATGTAGCCTCCCGGGTATCCTCCGTCTGCGCCCCGTTCAAATGTGGTGGATAAAGTGATGGGTTGTATAACTGCTTTGGAATCTTCTGATATATGATTTCCGGCATGGATAGCGATAGTTTCAATTTTCATAAATGAAGTGCTGGGCTGTAAATTTAGCAATTATAAAATTACCTGTTCAAACTTGCATCAATATGATAGAACAATTAATAGCTTTATCCTATTTTTGTGCAAAGTTTAAGGAATGGGTGCAGAACACAATCTTGAAATACTTCTGAATAATCCGACTATCGATCCTTCCCTCAAATCTATAGTTGAAAAAGTAAAAAGCAACGAACGTTTAACTTTTGATGAAGGTGTTTTACTTTACGAAAAAGCTGAACTTGCTTTTGTTGGTACGCTCGCAAATTATATACGGGAGAAGCGTCATGGTAACAGGACTTATTTTAACCGGAATTTTCATATTGAACCGACCAATCTGTGTGTATATGATTGCAAATTCTGTTCATATTCAAGGCTGATAAAGCAGCGGGCTGAGGGCTGGGAGTACACGATGCAGGAAATGCTTGATGTCGTGAAAAAGTATGATGATCAGCCTGTTACTGAAGTGCATATAGTAGGAGGAGTGCTGCCGCAGTATGATTTGAAATTTTATTCCGAGCTGTTCAGGAAAATACACGAGCATCGTCCGGAACTGCATGTAAAAGCGCTTACACCGGTAGAATACCATTACATTTTCAAAAAAGCTAAAATTGATTATGCTACCGGGATGAAACTGATGAAAGAAGCCGGCCTACAGTCAATTCCCGGTGGAGGAGCTGAAATTTTTCATCCTGAAATACGGGAACAAATTGCTGCTGACAAATGTAATGCCGAACAATGGCTGCAAATTCATGAAGAATGGCACAAATTAGGCATGAGGTCAAACGCTACCATGCTATACGGCCATATAGAAGAATTCTGGCATCGTGTTGATCACATGGAACGGTTACGTCAACTTCAGGATAAAACCGGTGGCTTTCAGACTTTTATTCCCCTGAAATTCAGGAACAGGGATAATCAGATGTCGCATATACAGGAAGTTTCTGTTATTGAAGATCTTCGTAATTATGCTATTTCCCGCATCTATCTTGATAATTTCGATCATATAAAAGCATATTGGGCAATGATTAGCCGCAATACAGCCCAACTGTCGTTGAATTTTGGAGTAGATGATATAGATGGTACTTTAGACGATACCACCAAAATTTACTCCATGGCAGGTGCTGAAGAACAGCATCCGGCAATGAGTACCAAAGAATTAGTTGATTTAATAAAGCAGGTTGGGCGACAGCCTGTTGAAAGAGATACTTTGTATAATGTAATGACAGATTATTCAGAGTATCAATTTTCGGAAGAAGAGAAAAAATCGTTTTATAAACTGCCTGTGTTAAATTCCTGATGATTTTAATACAGATTAAATACGTAAATGGAAATTGATGATACTGCCCCGTCAGGGGAGCGAAAATTTAAAACCTTATACATTATCCGCCACGGAGAAACGGATTTGAATAAAAGAGGAGTCGTTCAGGGAAGAGGAGTTGATTCTGATTTAAATGAAACAGGAAGAAAGCAAGCCGAAGCTTTTTATAAAGCCTACAGACATATTCCTTTTGATAAGATATATACTTCTACATTAAAACGCACCCATCAAACAGTTAAACATTTTATAGACGCAGGAATATCCTGGACCCAATATTCAGGACTGGATGAAATGGCGTGGGGCGTTTTTGAAGGGCAGGAGAGTACCGAAGATGTAAAGAGTGCCTATGATAACATGATGCAAAACTGGAGTGCAGGAGAATTGCATCTTAAGTTTGAAAATGGCGAAAGTCCGCTCGAGGTAAAGGAGCGCCAGCTGGAGGTTCTGGAGAAGCTCATTGAAGAAAATGAAGATGAAAACATCCTGATTTGTATGCATGGACGGGCGATGCGCCTCTTTTTATGTTTACTAACCGACTGTCCATTATACGAGATGGAAAAATTTCCTCATACAAATACTACGCTGTATAAAGTTCAATACGATGGTACGAGGTTCACCATAGTTGATTTCAACAATACCGATCATTTTGTCTACTGTAACTGATTCCCTGTGAATAAATATCGCGTTTCCGCAATCTCATATACCAATACAAAACCTTTTGTTTATGGATTACAGCATTCTGGTATTGCTGAAAAAATTGATCTGAATTTTGATATTCCTGCCGAATGCGCTCAAAAATTAATTGAAGATAAAGTTGATATAGGAATAGTTCCAGTGGCAGCTCTACTCCATATCCCAAATCATTATATTATTTCTGATTATTGTATTGGCGCTGTGGGTGCTGTAAATTCTGTTTTTATATTTAGCAAGCTTCCGGTTACTGAAATAGAAACGCTGCAGTTGGATCGCCAGTCCAGAACCTCAAACAACCTTGCAAAAGTTCTTCTTAAAAACTACTGGCACACTGCCCCCCAGATTGTTGAAGGGGAAGCTGATGCATTTGTAGAAATAGGCGACCGCACATTCGGAAAAAAAGATAAATTCCCTTTTGTTTATGATCTTGCTGAAGAATGGCAAAAATTTACCGGTTTGCCTTTTGTTTTTGCAGTTTGGGCTTCTAATAAACCTGTTTCTGAAGAATTTATCTCAGAATTTAATGCGGCTCTGAAATTTGGCCTTGATCACAGAAAAGAGGTAATAGCTGAAATTTCCCCGCGTGCTGACTTTGATTTTGAAGATTATTTATTAAACAAGATAAGTTATAATCTTGATAGCAGGAAAAAAGAAGCTTTGCAGAAATATCTTTACCTCGTAGAAGATTTATAGGTACCGCAGCCAGGGTTCCAAATCCTGTCTGCAGTACGAGTTTTTTTTATTTAACAGCGGCAAGTTCTTTGCTGGTTACAAACCTGGTAACCTCGTTTTTTACAGGTTTAACCGTTTTCAGGTAAGCATAAATAGCTTCCAGATCGCTTTTTTTCATACCTCCGTACATGCCCCAGGGCATAATGGTTTGAAAATCGTGAGCTCCTACATTTGCCGGGCGATAAGAACTATCAGCAAACATTTGAAATTTTGCAACAAACTGTTCACGGGTCCATTTTCCAATGCCGGTTTCTGGATCGGGAGTGAGGTTTGCAGAAAATACCGTTCCGCTGGGAAGCTGGAAGTCTCTTCCTCCCGCAAGTTCCATCCCTTCTACCGGGTTACCATTTTCTGCTTTAGTATGGCATTCTTTGCAGGCAGCAGCATTTAAAATATAAGCTCCGTAAGCCAACTGGTCCTTTTCGTTTGGAATTGGTTTTAAATCTGCTTTTGTGGGTATAGTATTTACAATAAAGTTCAACGGGAAATCAAGTTTACGTTCCGGAAAGGTGCTTTTTCGTTCAGGCAAGGTTCGGATATAGGCGATAATCGAGTAAATGTCTTCTTTATCCATTTGCCTGTACGAGTTATAGGGCATTATTGGAAATATAGCCGAGCCGTCTTTTTTTACACCTGTTGTTATTGCCCTGAAAATTTCTCCGTCCGTCCAGTTTTTTAAGTTGAAGGGTGTGATATTGGCAGAATAAACTTCTCCGGGGAAACCTACATTACTATCAAATTTTTCGCCGCCCGAACCTGTTGTTTGAGGATCCAAGGGCCCTCCAAGTTTTGTCCAGTCTCTTTTTGAATGGCAATCTATACACACGGTTACATGGTTGGCAAGATATTTTCCCCGCTCAATTCGAGCAGGAGTGAGTTCAACTTTCAAATCAGGAGCTTTGCCAACATTCGGAAGAGCAAACTTTACATAGCTTACAAGCGCTCCCACGATAATAAATATGGAAATAAAGATAAATACAAGGATTTTTCCCGCCTTTTTCATAACTGAGATTAATTACAGATTAAATTTATTATAATTATTTAAAAAACCAATAGATTTTCCGTTGTTTTTTAAGGCTATACGTGAATAAAAAGGAAGATGTAACAGCGAGAAGAGAAAAATTATTTACTTTCTATGTATTTAATTTTTATTGAATCAACCTTTTCCAGTTTTTCAATTACATTATTCACCTGTATTTTATTTATAGCAATCTGCATAGTGCAGGAATTACCAAAATCCTGCTGGATTATCTCAAGGCGGTTTTCTTTTACTATCCTCATTACTTCATTCATGTTTAAATAATCAAAATGTAAGAGATAGTAATCCTGCAGCGTTTTTTCAATTATTTCCGCTGTTTTAAGAGCTTCGGTGGTTGCCGTTTTATAAGCATTTATCAGTCCCGGAATTCCAAGAAGAGTGCCGCCAAAATAGCGCACCACAACAACCAGTATGTTAGTTACATCAAAAGAAAGCAATGTGTTCAGGATGGGGCGGCCCGCGGAACCGGAAGGTTCATCGTCGTCGTTTAATTTAAATACTGTACGGTCTTGTGTCAACCTCATCGCCCAGCAATGATGGCGTGCTTTTGGATGCTCGGCTTTTAAATCAGTAATGATACCTTTAACTTCATTTTCCGCTTTTATCGGTATTGCATAAGCTATAAACTTGCTGCCTTTATCCCTAAAGGTTCCTTCAGCGGGTTTTAATAGTGTTTTAAAAGTATCCTGAAACAACATCCGGAGGTTCTTAAATTTTGCTGCAAATTAAAAAAGCCTTCCCGGTTCAGGAAGGCTTTCGAATTTTTGTTTGGAAACTTAATTAATCTATGTAATATTTTCTAGAAATTTTCTCTTGGAGCATTTTTCTACGGAAGCAGGATCAGAAGGTTCCGTTTTTTTTAGTTTTTATTTAAAAAAATACTCAGCGAATCAGAACCAGCTTCCATAATTTCAGTAGCTTTATTTGACATCAGAGGGGCATGTATACCTGAGCTCCACCGGTCCTTGCTGATAAAAACACGGGCTTCATCCCATAACCCTGCCTTTAAGAACAGATCCAGTGTTTTTTTTCCGCCTTCAATAATAACAGACTGAATGTCCATCAGAAATAGCTGATAAGATATTAATTGGGGTAGGTAATTGTCAAAGTCTTCAATTTCGAGGTATTTTATTTTATCTTCAATAGTTGTTTTTACAGAATTAAACACAATAGTTTCCTGCGACTGATCAAATAAATGGAGATGAAAAGGCAATTCGAGGTTTCGATCAATTACAATTCTAAGAGGGTTTCTCCCTGCAATTTCACGGACGTTTAGCTGCGGGTTATCTATTAAAGCGGTATTTTTGCCAACTAAAACTGCATCTTCCTCACTTCTCCATTGGTGCACCAGCTTTTTTGAAAGGGGTGAACTGATCCATTTTTTTAAACCGTTTTCTGGTGCGAAAAAACCATCTGCCGTCTGTGCCCATTTTAAAATGAGGTATGGACGTTGTTTTTTCACATGTGTAAAGAATCGTTTGTTCAGATTCTCACAGTCATTTTTTAAAACTCCCACGGTAACATCAATTCCTTTGTCCCTTAACTTTCCAATTCCTTTTCCATCAACTTCCGGAAAAGGGTCTGCACAACCTATTACAACTCTCGGAATTTCATGTCGGATGATCAGTTCAGAACAAGGAGGTGTTTTACCGAAATGTGCACAGGGCTCCAGACTAACATACAGTGTGGATTGTTTTAATAACTCTGCAGCATTTGCGTAATGTGCTAACACCTTATTTATTGCATTTACTTCTGCATGGGCGTCGCCAAAACGTTGATGATAGCCTTCGCCGATTATTTCTCCGTTATGCACAACCACAGCTCCAACCATTGGGTTGGGGCTCACATTTCCCTTTGCTAAAAGTGCAAGGTCAATGCACCGCTGCATATATTTTTCGTGTGCCTGCATTCACAAAAGTACTTTTTTACTTTCTTTGTTTATTATGACCATTGCTGAAGCAGAAAAGATTTTTAATCAGCGTTTACTATCGCTGTATGGCGAAGACGAAGCCCGTAATATAGCTTATTATTCGTTGGAACATATTTGTCGTGTATCAAAAAAACAGCTTCTTCTTGCAAAGAATAAAAATCTTACTCCAATGGAAGAAACATCGATCGGAATGATTCTTGACGAACTGGAAACAGGTAAACCCGTACAGTACTGCATCGGTGAAACTTATTTTTACGGACTCAGGTTCAAAGTTGATCCTTCGGTGTTGATTCCACGTCCGGAAACGGAGGAATTAGTGGATTGGGTGTTAACGGAAGTAAAAGATCAAAATATACAAACGGGCAGCTTACTTGATATAGGAACGGGAAGCGGTTGTATTCCTGTTGCATTGAAAAAAAACTTACCTGAAGCTACAGTGTACGGTCTTGATATATCTTCGGCTGCATTGGAAATGGCAATACAAAATGCCGTAATGAACCAAACGGAGGTTAAATTCATTCATGCTGATATTCTTTCAAATCCTGATCTTAAGGCCTTGGTTTTAGACGTAATAGTAAGTAATCCTCCTTACATTACAACCCAGGAAAAGAAAGATATGCATAAAAATGTGATTGATTATGAACCGCAATCCGCATTATTTGTAGAAGGAGAGGATCCTTTATTATTTTACCGCTGTATTGCAAATTTTGCAAAAGAGAATCTTGCTGAAAAAGGCCTGCTTTTCTTTGAGATTAACGAAAAATTTGGAAAAGAAACGGTTTTATTGCTTCAGGAAAAAGGTTTTAAAAATGTAGAATTAAGGCAGGACATGACAGGAAAAGACAGAATGATTAAAGCCTCTCTTTAATTTAATGACAAGTGGAAATGTTTTATTAAGTTTATCCGGTATACTGAATAAGAATTGTCACCGCTCGTTATCGTTGTTTTTGCTGTTTTATTAAGAATATTTCTTAACCCCTTAGTTAACGTTTTTCAAAAGCAGCTTATTTTGAACAGGCATCCACCTCTGTTGCTTAATTTTATTACTTACCTGATATTAAGTGTAATTTCTATTGTTTTCATTTTTGAAGTTGACTGGCATGTCTTTCCGGCAGAGTTCTGGGTATATGCAGGTTTAGTTGGACTTTTAGGTGCTTTGGGCGACTGGTTTTATATTTCGGCTTTAGAGAGCGGAGACTTATCTGTAATTGGCCCGTTAAACGCATATAAGTCCATTATTGGAATAATTTTCGGGATCATTATTCTGCATGAAATACCCAATATGTATGGCGTGATGGGTATAGCGATGATAATTTACGGCAGTTACTATGTATTGGATACCAAAGGCGAAAAATTTTCTACTGCTATTTTCTTCCGGAAAGAAATTCAGTTTCGCATCTGGGGAATGGTTTTAGCCGCCATAGAAGCAGTTTTTATTAAAAAGATTATAGAGTATTCATCCTTTACAATTGCCTTTGTTATTCTATCCTGCTCCGGCACGTTCTTTTGTCTGGTTCTTCTTTTATTAAACCTGTCAAAAGTTAAAAAAACAGGTACCTCTTATATAGGAAGAAGAGATATTACCAGATACCTGTACGTCGCTTTATTTATTGCGGCCATTCAGTTTGGAACCAATTATATTTATCAATACATAGATGTAGGCTATGCATTATCACTGTTTCAGCTATCGGCAATTGCAAGCGTACTATTGGGCCATAAAATATTTCAGGAGAAAGAAATCCGTAAAAAACTCATCGGATCTTTTTTTATGCTGTTAGGCTCCGTTGTAATAATTCTTTGGGGTTAGCTTCTGGGATGATATTGAATAATGGTGTCTTTTAAATAATCCCTGTCTAAATGGGTATAAATTTCTGTAGTAGTAATGCTTTCGTGTCCAAGCATTTCCTGTACGGCTCTTAAGTCTGCTCCTCCTTCAATAAGATGTGTGGCAAATGAATGGCGAAATGTGTGCGGACTGATTGTTTTCTTCAATCCGGTTCTATCTGAAAGATCTTTGATTATAAGAAAAACCATTACTCTTGATAGAGGAGAGCCTCTTTTATTTAAAAAGACAAAATCTTCTTTGCCCGGCTTAATCTTTATATGAACACGTATTTCCTCCAGATAGATCTGCAGATATTTTACAGCAGCAGAACCAATGGGAACCAGTCGCTCTTTATTTCCCTTTCCAAGTATTTTGATAAATTCAATATCCAGGTAAAGGTTAGAAATCTTTAATCCTATAAGCTCTGAAACACGTAAGCCGCAGCTATACAGAACCTCTAACATCGCTTTATTACGCATGCCTTCGGCTTTAGAAAGATCTATAGCATCAATAAGCGAATTAATTTCATAAATGCTTAACGTATCGGGAAGTTTTCTGCTTAAACGAGGGCTTTCAAGTAATTCGGCAGGATCATAGTTGATACATTTTTCAAGCAGTAGGTATTTGAAAAAGGCTTTTAAACCTGATAATACCCGGGCTTGTGTGGGGGGAAGCATTCCAAGTTCATTGATCCATTTCAAGAAGGCTTTTAAATCTTCGGTCGTTATTTTTCCGGCAGAAGGCTGATCGGGCAACGTTTCCGCAAATTCAAAAAGCCTTCCTGCATCTCTCAGATAAGCTTCAATTGTATTTGCAGAGAGAGCGCATTCTACCTGTAAATAGGATTTGAATCCTTTAAGTGCTGTTTGCCAATCCAATTTTTACTTTTAAGTTTGAAAGGATGAAAATACAATTAATAAACGGACCTAATTTAAACCTTCTCGGTATTCGTGAAAAATCTATTTACGGAGACGCCGGTTTTGAAAGTTATTTAGAAAAACTGAAAGGTAGCTATCCGGCTATTCAACTGGATTATTTTCAAAGTAATGTTGAAGGGGAAATTATTAATAAATTGCATGAAATCGGGTTTACCTATGACGGAATAGTTTTGAATGCAGGAGCTTATACGCATACCTCTATTGCAGTAAGCGACGCCATTGCAGCAATAAAAACCCCGGTGGTAGAAGTGCATATCTCCAATGTTTATGCCAGGGAAGAATACAGGCATCATTCCATGATGGCTAAAAACTGTAAAGGAATAATTACCGGATTCGGTTTGGAAAGCTACCGCCTGGCAGTTGAAAGTTTTTTATAAAGTTTAATACGAGTTTTTCGTTTTTTTATAATGCTCGTAATAGTATGAAAACTAATTATTTATGAAATTATTATTCATGCTGTTATTGCCGTTGAGTGTCCTTATCCACTCTTGCAAAAAAGATGATGCAGGCAAGAAAACGGATAAAGTCATTACTGTTAAATCCGTTGCTATTAAGGCCAATCAGGAATACCGGGTGGAATTAAGTTTTTTTGGTTATGAAGACGGAGCAATTGTAAGTAATCCCCCTTTGCATGCCTCAAAAAGTGAACTAAGCAGAGATGTTAATTCAAACGCTATATATTACGTTTATATTCCTTCTATAGATTTCGTTGGTGCAGATGAAGTAGAGATAAAAAGCATGAGAGGTTCAGGCGGAGCATCTACACCTTCAGATATTTCATTTACCAGGATTAAATTTACCGTTACTCCTTAATATTAAAAAAAGGAAGAGGTTGTTTAAAAACTGTTCAATATTAAAAGAACGATAGTTTTAAACAACCTCCTGATACTATTACAGAGAAAAGCGCAAAAATGCAGCTATCGGGCTATCCGTTGGCATTTTTTCTTTTTCAAGTACATGAACTTCTCCGCCATTTACCAGCGTTTTTATGATGGCATTATTTATCAGGCATTCATCTCCGGGTCGTTTTTCCTGGTGTATTACCAGCACATTATCTGCTTCGTTAAAAGAACCCCATACATGCTGATCCTTTTGAACGAACAGGTCAGATATCTGGGCGTAATAGGCAGCAGGAATTACTTCAGAAGGAATGGATGAACTCAATCCTGTAACTGAATTGTCGTAGAAATTCTTTAATGCAGCATTGGTGTATTCTTTAAAATAAGGGGTAATTTTTTCTTTTGCTTTCGCGTACAGGGTGTTTCTGTCCTCGTGTTCAAAATTACCGGTAAGGTTCACATCGGCAATATGCTTGTAATTTGAAATCTGCTTATAAAATCCTATTTCGTATTCAACCGCAGCTAACAAAAGCGGGACATGTTCGTTGTGAAGGACTTCTGTCCAGAGTGTTTGGTCAACTTCTTTAAAATATTGAAGGATGTATTCATTTTCTTCTGCTAAACCTGTTCCGTGCCCGTGGTAACTGGCGTCAGCACCCGGTGCAGTTCCTCCTTTTCTGAAAAGTTGTCGTTTATCTTTCTGTTCAAAAGCAATAACATCATTCATTCCGTCCGGCAATCCTTCAACTTCCAGCTTTTTCATTTCAAACTGGTCACCTTCGTACAACTTTGCATCGTTCTTACTTAATACGAGTAAATAAAACCGATGACGTTTAGATATCAAAGGTAACAGCGGACTCAAATAAAACCGGCTGTTTAAAATACGCTCTTCTTTTACTTTAAATGGAATTTTGATGATATTGAAAAAGCCTTCCGAAAAAAATGCTGCCAGCCCTTCCAGCTGATTATTCCAGAATTCATCGTCTTTAAGCAATTCAAAACCTGGTTTAAGCATCGCATCAATCTCTCGCGAATCCACTTCTTTCGCAGTTAGGTCGGCTTTAACTGCCTGCAAATTGTTTTTAAATACAATTACATCATAGCGTTCGTTCACTTCATTGCCCGAACTGTGTGTAGGGATGAAAATCGAGATGCAATTTTTCCCCTGATAATTTGCCAGACCAATAAATTCTTCTTTTGATAATATATCCATAAATCACGTAGCTAAAGTTGTCTGTTGCTCTCAACGTCGTTATTTTCTTCACCTTTATTTACATTTCTGTTTTTATGTCTTAAAGGCACGTTAGCTGAAGGTTCATCTGGTCCGTCGGTATATTTTTCAGAAAGTTCCTCGTCAGTTTTTAAATCATTTACAGCAAAAGCATTGCGTAAACCAGCTGTGTCTTTAGCTGAACCAGATGGTCTTCCTTTCGGTGGAACAAAAGTTCCATTTTTATTTTTGGCCATAGTAAACTAATTAAATTAAACTTATTTTTTATCTTCTTTCATGTACTTTTCAGCCATAGCAGATACGGCTTCGTTTGGCAGTGTGGTACTCATTGCAACCTGAGCCAGCACGGAAGCGCTTGCGGTTGCATGATGTTCTCCTTTGAGCAGGGCTTCATAACCTTCTTTTGCAACCATTGCCGGGTCGTCTGCTTTATGTGCGGCAACCGTATTTTCTGCATGAGCCTTATTGAAGAAATCGGTATCGGTAGGGGCCGGAATTAAGGCTGTCATGGTAACACCGGTATCTTTCAGCTCATGAATTAATGCATCGGTTAAAGAGAGTACGTATGCTTTGGTAGCTGCATAAACAGCTAAAAGGGGAGTAGGCTGATACGATGCAACAGAAGCCAGTTGTAAAATCCTTCCTTCATTGCGGCTAACCATTTCTTTGAGAAAGAGTTTGGTAAGATGAGTTAACGAAATGATGTTGAGATGAATGATTTCCAGTTCTTTCTGAAAGTCCGTTTCGGTGAATTTTCCACGTTCACCTACACCTGCATCATTAACTAAAATATTAACTGTAAGGCCCTGCCGTTTTGTTTCTTCATAAACTTCCAATGCGCCCGAATCATTTGCCAGGTCCTTCGGAATAACGGTTACATTTATCTGGTATGTGCTTTTTAATTCTGCGGCAATTTCATTTAAGCGCTGTTCATTTCTTGCAACCAATATCAGGTTGAATTTATCCTGGGCGAAAAGCTTTGTTAATTCATATCCTATCCCGCTGGTAGCGCCTGTAATGAGGGCTGTCTGACCTTTTGTTTCCATAGATAGTAGTTTTTTGTTAGAGTTTTTATAGACATCTCCTCTAATACTAACTACACATATTGCAAAGGGTTTTGTAAAAAACAGATTAATGTGCCCACGAAAAAGAAGCCTAAATCAGGTTTGGTGAGTTGTTTTCTATAGCTCTTCCCAAAGCCTGCAAATCTTCATTATTCAGGTCGAATGTTCCCTGATCTAGAATTATCCAGGTTCCGTTTTTGGTATGCTGAACCAGGAGGTCTGGGGTACGCATAGCTGCAACAGTTTCTTTTTTCGGATCTTTGTCTTCGTCCATTCCGGTACTTTCCAGTTCAACAGAAAAACTTCCGTCTTCCATCTGAATAACCGTTACAAAAGTAGGAACTCCATCTATTGGAAAGTTTGTTTTAAAGGATCTCATAATAAACCTGTTTTGATTTAAGACAAGAAAACCGTTAATAAAGTTTTATTTTGAATGAAAGGATGTTTTAAAATGCAACCGGCATTCGCGATAAAATATGGCTTATTATTTTATTTGCATGTACCCGAGAGTTTTCAATAAACCAAACATGGGTATCCATTCCTCCGCAAACTACCCCTGCCAGATATATTCCCTGCTGATTGGTTTCCATAGTTTCTTCATTGTATTCCGGATGCAGCTTTTCATCTAATGAAAGATTAATCCCGGCGTTTGCTAAGAAATCAAAGTTGGGCTTATATCCGGTCATAGCCAACACATAATCGTTCGGAAGAGTTAGTAATCCTTCAGGCGTTTCAATATCAACTTCCGTCTCACGTATTTCAACTATCCGGGAATTGAAATATCCTTTAATGCTGCCTTCTTTTATCCTGTTAACAATATCCGGACGAACCCAGTATTTTACTCGTTCACCTATTTCGCTTTCGCGGATCACCATGCTGACTTTTGCTCCCTTTCGGTAAGTCTCCAAGGCGGCGTCAACGGCAGAGTTATTTGCGCCTACAACAATCACATTCTGATATGAATAAAAATGAGGGTCTTTATAATAATGTTTCACTTTAGGCAGGTCTTCTCCGGGTACGTTCATTTTATTCGCAATATCATAAAAGCCGGTGGCGATAATTATATTTTTAGAATGATAAACACTCTTAGAAGTTTTAATCTGGAAAACCGCATCCTGTTTTAGTACGTTTTTAACTTCTTCAAATAGCTGAAGGTTCAAATTATAGGTAAAAGCTACCCGGCGGTAATATTCAAGTGCTTCAGAACGTACCGGTTTGGGATTGTTTGAAACAAAAGGAACGTTTCCAATTTCCAGCTTTTCTGATGTGGAGAAAAAGGTCATGTTTAAAGGATAATTATATAAAGAATTAACCAGGCAGCCTTTTTCAAGTATGAGATAGGAGAGTCCCGCTTTTTGCGCTTCAATTCCGCAGGCAAGGCCAATTGGTCCGCCACCAATAATTATCAGGTCGAATATTTTTGAATCCATTTCAGAATAGACTTTTCTAAAGGTTATTTGTTCTTTTTCTTTGAATATTTCCCAAAACAAAGAAAGCTATCTTTCGGGATAGCTTTCTTTCAATTTTATTGAAAAACTTATTTACCTGCTGCTTTAGCATGATCAGCTAAAAACTGGGCAAGGCCGTTGTCTGTAAGCGGATGCTTTAATAAAGCAGTAATTGCAGACAGCGGAGCGGTAATTACATCAGCACCGATTTTTGCGCAGTCAATAATGTGCATAGGATGACGAACGGATGCTGCCAGAATCTGAGTAGTGTATCCGTAGTTGTCAAATATTAACCGGATATCTTCTATTAATGTCAGTCCGTCTGTTGAAATATCATCCAAACGGCCAATGAAAGGAGAAACGTAGGTAGCTCCGGCCTTTGCGGCAAGTAAGGCCTGTCCGGCAGAAAATACAAGCGTGCAATTAGTACGAATACCTTTTGAAGAAAAATACTTGATTGCTTTTACTCCGTCTTTTATCATAGGCACTTTTACCACGATCTTTTCATGAAGCTTTGCCAGTTCTTCGCCTTCGCGGATGATTTCATTGTATTCTGTAGCAATAACTTCGGCACTTACATCGCCGTCTGTTATTTCACAAATTGATTTATAATGATTAATTACATTATCATATCCTGTAATTCCTTCTTTGGCCATTAAACTTGGGTTGGTAGTTACTCCATCCAGAACGCCGAGATCATGTGCTTCCTTAATTTGTGACAGGTTAGCCGTATCGATAAAAAATTTCATTGAGTATTATGAGTATTGATTTTAATGTTAAAAGTTCAAAATTAGCTATTATTACAGATAGTCGAGTGATTTGAAAAATAAAATCCGGTATAGGATATAGAAAAGAAAAAAATGGGCTAGCACCTTCTATCGCACCGCTACAACCCTCTACCCTTGCTGCGTTCCCACCCTGGGGGAGTTCAAGAGGAGCTGGTCGTAGAAGACTAACCCGCCGCAAAAATAGAAATTTTTCTGAATTAATGTCATTCAAAAAATCCTTTTTAAAATTTATCACTTTCTCAGGCCTCTTAGTGGATATATTCTTTTCTAAAGAGAAATATTAAGGACGCTTTATTGAGAAAGATGATATTTTAATATTTTCAATAACTGTCGCACTTTTTTGTAAAAAGTTTAATTTTTGCTCTTCTTGTTTATCTTCTATTGAAGAAAATTTAAAAATTATTAGATTTATTTAAACTCTTGCATGAAATTCGTATTTTCGTGGTTGGCTACTTTATATTAATTACATAATATCATTCGATGAAGCAAACTGATAACGTGAAGCAAACTGATTGTGACCAGCAAGGGTTGTATCGTCCCGAATTTGAACATGATTCCTGCGGTGTAGGGTTCATTACAAATATATACGGGCATAAATCTCATCAGATTATTACTGATGCGTTGATGACGCTGGAAAATATGGAACACAGAGGCGCCTGTGGTTGCGATCCTGAAAGTGGCGACGGGGCCGGCATATTAATGCAGATTCCGCATGAGTTTTTCATGGAGGAATGTATTTCTTTAAATATTCGCCTTACAGAGCCTGGCCATTATGGTGTTGGTATGGTTTTCTTTCCTAAAGAAATCGGAGCACGGGAAGCTTGCCGTTCGGCAATTACAGCAGCTGCCGAGAAGTTGGGCTTAGAAATCATGGGATTCAGAAAGGTTCCGGTAAGGCCTGTTGGAATAGGTGAAACCGCTCTGTCAATGGAGCCTCACGTTGAACAGGTTTTTGTTAACAGGCCCTTACATATAGCAAGCGAAGAGGATTTTGAGCGTAAATTATTCGTCTTAAGGCGCTTAATTACAAAAAATATCAATGAAATGGCATCTGATGCCACTGATTTATTTTATATTGCTTCTTTTTCCTGCAAAGTAATTGTTTATAAAGGTCAGCTTACTACTTATCAGGTACGAAATTATTACACCGATCTTTCAGACGAACGTGTTACCTCTGCTTTTGGAATGGTACATTCACGTTTCTCTACCAATACATTCCCTTCATGGAAACTGGCTCAGCCGTTTCGGGTGATAGCGCATAACGGAGAGATTAATACATTAACAGGAAATCTCAACTGGTTTTACTCCGGTTTACGTTCGTACGCATCTCCTTATTTCTCAAAAGAGGAAATGGAGATAATTTTGCCGGTTATCGATAACAATCAATCAGATTCTGCATGTCTTGATAACGTGGTTGAAGTGCTGATGCACTCCGGACGTTCATTGCCTCATGTTATGATGATGCTTGTTCCGGAAGCCTGGGATGGTAACGAGCAGATGGATCCGTTAAAGAAAGCATTTTATGAGTTTCATGCTACCATGATGGAACCTTGGGACGGACCGGCAGCGTTAAACTTTACAGACGGAAAAATAATCGGTGCGATATTAGATCGGAACGGCTTACGTCCTTTAAGATATGCTGTTACAAGCGACGACCGGGTGATTGTTGCTTCCGAAGCTGGCGCCTTGCCAATTCCTGAAGATAAGATTATTAAAAAGGGAAGGTTACAACCGGGTAAAATGTTCCTTGTTGATATTGAAGAAGGAAAAATAATTACCGACGAAGAGATAAAGACAAAAGTTGCTTCACAATCGCCATACGGCCAGTGGCTGGAAAACTATAAGATCAGGATGAATGAACTTCCTGAACCACGGCTTGCCTTTACTAATCTTTCTGCAGATTCAGTTTTCCGGTATCAGCAGGTTTTTGGTTACAGCCGCGAAGATGTGGATGTGATTATTAAATCAATGGCGCTTGATGGAAAGGAACCGATAGGATCAATGGGTACAGATGTGCCTCTGGCAGTCCTGTCAGATCGCCCTCAGCATTTATCCAGTTATTTTAAACAATATTTTGCACAGGTTACCAATCCGCCTATCGACCCCATCCGTGAGCGTCTGGTAATGAGCCTTGCAACTTTTATAGGAAGCAATGGTAATGTTCTGGATGAAGACAAAATGCATGCACATTGTGTTGCACTGGATCAGCCTATTCTTACCAATATTGAGTTAGAAAAGCTGCGCAGTATTGATACAGGGATGTTCCATGCCAAAACGCTTCAAACATATTTTAAAGCTGATGGTCAGGCCGGATCCTTAAAAAATGGACTCGACAGACTTTGCCGTTATGCCGAGGATGCTGTTAACGACGGATTTGAAGTGTTGATTTTATCAGATCGTGCAATAGATTCAGAACATGCTGCAATTCCTTCACTTTTAGCTGTTTCTGCAGTACATCATCACCTGGTTAGAAAAGGATACCGGGGTGCTGTAGGAATTGTAGTAGAAGCGGGAGATGCGTGGGAAGTACATCACTTTGCCTGTTTACTTGCCTTTGGGGCAACTGCAATCAATCCGTATCTGGCGCTGGCAACTATTCAGACAATGAAAGAGGAGGGTAAATTAGAAACTTCTCTTGAATATAAATATTTGTCTAAAAATTATGTGAAGGCGGTAAATGACGGTTTGCTTAAGATTTTCTCTAAAATGGGAATTTCAACATTGCAGTCCTATCACGGTTCGCAGATATTTGAGATTTTAGGAATTAATTCGGAAGTAGTAGATAAATATTTTTCGGGTGCAGTTTCACGTATCGGAGGCCTGGGCTTGGATGAAATCGCAAGAGAAACCCTTTTCAAACACTACAATGGTTTTGGCGATTCAAAAGCAGAAGTAGAATTGCTACCAGAAGGTGGAATTTATCAATGGAAACGAAGAGGAGAGGCGCATTTGTTTAATCCCCAAACCGTTCATTTGCTTCAGCATGCTACACGTACCAACGATTATTCTGTTTATAAAAATTATGCAAAGCTGATTAATAATCAGGATGATAAAAAGTTTACATTACGTGGCTTGTTGGATTTTGCCCATCATCGTGAACCAATTTCGCTTGATGAGGTAGAGCCGGCTGAAAATATAATGAAGCGTTTTGCTACCGGCGCTATGTCTTTTGGCTCTATTTCGCACGAAGCTCACAGTACACTAGCTATCGCGATGAACCGCATTGGTGCCAAAAGTAATACCGGTGAAGGTGGTGAAGATGAAATTCGTTACGAGAGGCTTCCCAACGGCGATTCCATGCGTTCGGCTATTAAACAGGTTGCTTCCGGACGTTTTGGGGTAACTTCTTATTACTTAACTAATGCAGACGAGCTTCAGATAAAGATGGCTCAGGGAGCGAAACCTGGAGAAGGTGGCCAGTTGCCGGGAGATAAAGTTGATTCATGGATTGCAAAGGTTCGTCACTCAACTCCGGGTGTAGGTTTGATTTCGCCTCCTCCGCACCACGACATTTATTCGATAGAAGATCTGGCTCAGTTAATATTCGACTTAAAGAATGCTAACAGGGACGCCCGCATCAACGTGAAACTGGTATCAAAAGCAGGAGTTGGAACAATTTCTGCCGGTGTGGCCAAAGCGCATGCCGATGTTATTTTAATTGCAGGGTATGATGGCGGAACGGGAGCTTCTCCAATAAGTTCTATAAAACATGCCGGCTTACCATGGGAGCTTGGACTTGCAGAATCCCATCAGACACTTGTTCGCAACAAGCTGAGAAGCAGGGTTGTATTACAAGCAGATGGCCAGTTAAAAACCGGCCGGGATATAGCGATTGCTACCTTACTGGGAGCTGAAGAATGGGGCGTAGCTACTGCAGCCCTTGTTGCAGGCGGTTGTATCATGATGCGTAAATGCCATCTGAATACATGTCCTGTAGGTGTTGCTACTCAGGATCCTGAATTACGTAAATTGTTTAGCGGAAAACCTGAGCACATTGTTAATCTTTTCCATTTTCTTGCAGAAGAGTTAAGAGAAATAATGGCTGATCTTGGTTTCCGTACTATCAATGAAATGGTAGGACGTGCCCAATTTTTAAAAGTAAAAGAAGGAATTGACCACTGGAAAGCTAAAAAAGTTGATCTTTCAGGTATCCTATACCCGGTTACCAATAACGGATCAACCTTATACAACAGCGAAAAGCAGGATCATGGTTTAGATACCATCCTCGACTGGAAACTTGTTGAACATGCACAACCTGCGCTGGAAAGTAAAACTCCTGTATTCGGAACGTTTTCAGTTAAAAATACTGATCGTACCTTAGGAACATTGCTTTCCAATGAAATATCGAAACGCTATCAATCAGCAGGTTTACCCGATAATACCATCAACTTTAAGTTTAAGGGTTCTGCGGGGCAAAGTTTTGGAGCGTTTTGTGCTAAAGGTATTTCCTTTGAGTTGGAAGGTGAAGCAAACGATTATGTGGGTAAAGGATTATCAGGAGCGCAGTTGGCGATTTATCCTGCTGCAGAAAGTCCGCTTGTTCCTGAAGATAATATAATTATCGGAAACGTGGCTATGTATGGTGCTACATCAGGAGAACTTTTTGTAAGAGGACAGGCAGGTGAGCGTTTTGCAGTTCGTAATTCGGGTGCTACGGCCGTAGTAGAAGGTGTTGGTGATCATGGATGCGAATACATGACCGGTGGCCGTGCTCTTATTTTAGGTAAAACAGGTAAAAATTTTGCGGCAGGAATGAGCGGCGGTATTGCCTGGGTTTATGATGTTGACGGTACTTTCAAAGAAAACTGCAATAAAGAGATGGTTGACTTGGATCCGCTTACAACAGAAGACGAAGAGCATATCTTAACACTTTTACGTAAGCACACACAACTTACCCAAAGTAAAGTAGCTCAGTACTTAACAGGTAACTGGGCAGACGAAGCAGGGAAATTTGTTAAAGTCTTCCCTAAAGAATACAAGAAAGTTTTACATCATGCACAATATCAATCAGTAAATTGAGAATATGGGAAAAGTGACAGGTTTTAAAGAATACGGAAGAGAACTTCCTGCAAAAGAATCTCCGGAAATAAGGATACAGAACTATAATGAATTTGTAGGAATGTTTCCGGAAGAAAAGCTGAATCAACAAGCTGCCCGGTGTATGAATTGCGGTATTCCGTTTTGCCATTCAGGATGCCCGCTTGGAAATGTTATTCCTGAATTTAATGATGCCGTTTATAAACAAAACTGGGAAGAAGCTTATGCTATTCTTTCCTCTACAAATAATTTTCCTGAATTTACCGGAAGGATTTGTCCGGCACCATGCGAATCAGCCTGTGTGTTAGGAATAAATAAACCTCCTGTAACAATTGAGGAAATTGAAAAGCACATCATTGAAATTGCTTATTCTAAAGGGCTGGTTAAGCCTCATGCTCCAATCCTTCGTTCTGGTAAAACAGTAGCGGTAGTTGGGTCAGGCCCTGCAGGCTTGGCTGCCGCCGCACAATTAAATAAAGCCGGCCATTCTGTTACTGTGTTTGAACGTGATGATCGTCCCGGAGGCTTACTACGATATGGTATTCCTGATTTTAAATTAGAGAAATGGGTAATTGACCGTCGTGTTGAAATTCTTGAACAGGAGGGCGTCAAGTTTATCTGTAATACAGAAATAGGAAAGGACATTACAGCTGATGAACTGAGCAGAACTTTCGATGCAGTTGTTTTAGCCGGAGGATCAACAGTTCCTCGTAACCTTCCTATTGAAGGAAGGGAATTAAAAGGCGTTTATTTTGCAATGGAATTTCTTAAACAGCAAAATAAACGGGTAAGTAATACCGAGTTTTCACAGGAATCAATTATGGCTACCGACAAAAACGTAGTGGTAATTGGAGGTGGCGATACCGGTTCAGATTGTGTTGGAACATCAAATCGTCACGGAGCAAAGTCTGTTCTTCAGTTTGAGCTGATGCCTCAACCACCTGTAAACCGTACCGAAAGTATGCCGTGGCCAACTTATCCGATGGTTCTTAAAACAACTAGTTCACACGAGGAAGGTTGTGAGCGCTTCTGGGGTATAAGTACCAAACGTTTTGTAGGAGATGATAATGGCAACCTGAAAGGACTTATAGTTGTGGATGTAAGCTGGGAAAAAGATATATTTGGCAGGCCGATAAAATTCGCAGAGGTTGCCGGCTCAGAAAGAGAACTTCCATGTGAACTTGCTTTGTTAGCAATGGGATTTGTTCATCCCGAACATGAAATTGCTAAACAAATAGGTGCAGAGCTTGACGAAAGAGGGAATATAAAAGCAGCTGAAGGTAATTATCAAACCAATGTTCAAAACGTATTTGCTGCCGGTGATATGCGCCGTGGACAATCTTTAGTAGTCTGGGCTATTTCTGAAGGAAGGGAAGCAGCAAGAAAAGTAGATATTTTCCTTACAGGTAAAACATCCCTGGCAAGTAAAGATGCAGAAAGTATGTTTGCTTAATAAAAGTAAAATTGCCTCTAATCCTGCCCTGAATTTATTCGGTGGCGGGATTTTTAGTTTTAAAAGATTTGTTAAAGAGCAAGTTTAATTTGGATACTTGCTTTGATGCAAACAAAACAGCTTTTATAATTTTTGTTATTTATATGGAATACAGAAGATTGGGAAAATCCGGATTGCAGGTTAGTGCACTTTCTCTTGGAAGCTGGTTGACTTTTGGGAATCAGATTTCTGACGATACAGCCAGCGAATTAATGAGTATCGCTTACGATAACGGCGTAAACTTTTTTGATAATGCCGAGGGCTATGCAGGCGGTAAATCTGAACTCGTGATGGGGAAAATACTGAAGACTAAAAATTGGGACCGGGATTCGTACCTTGTCTCCAGCAAAGTGTTTTTTGGAGCAGAACATAAAGGCCCAAACCGGACAGGTCTTTCCCGGAAGCATGTGATAGAAGCATGTAACGCTGCTTTAAAGCGATTCCAGCTGGATTACCTTGATTTGTATTTCTGCCATCGGCCCGATAGGGAAACTCCAATTGAGGAAACGGTTTGGGCAATGAATACATTACTGCAGCAAGGAAAAATATTGTATTGGGGAACTTCAGAATGGTCTGCACAGGAAATTATGGATGCTATTAGGGTGGCGAAGGAAAACCATTTAATTGGCCCAACGATGGAGCAACCGCAGTATAATATGTTTGAAAGGCAAAAACTGGAGCTGGAATATTCGCTTCTATTTCGTGACCACGGTTTGGGTACCACGATTTGGTCTCCACTGGCGTCGGGATTACTTTCAGGTAAATACAATGATGCCGATCCGCAGGATACTCGTTTTACTGCTATTAAATCCCTTGGTTGGCTGAAAGAGAAAGTTTTTACAGAAACAAATCTCAACAAGGTAAAGCAACTGGCAGATATAGCAAAACAACTGGATGTAAGTATGCCTAAACTTTCATTAGCCTGGTGCCTTAAAAATCCGAACGTTAGTACCGTTATACTTGGAGCATCAAAAAACGAACAGTTAAAAGAAAACCTGACCGCAATGGAAGTTGTACCTTTATTAAATGATGAAGTAATTAGCTTGATAGAGGGAATATTGGGGAATAAACCACATTACATTCAAGCTTAAAAACAATCTTTAAAACAGGGTAAGGTCCCCTTTGTCTTCAATTCGGGCCTGGTTAACAAGTAAATGAGCCAAGCGTGTTGGTTCGGGAATGCGGTATTTGCCTGTACAATTTTTTATAATTTCGATACTTTGTTCGAGATTTATACCGTTACCGGGAGAAATATAAACGGGCTTACAATTCTTTTTTGTTCTTAATGCAACTCCTATGACCTCTTTTTTATCGTACAAAAAGCTGTATGAAAATGTACTGTTTTCGGGTTCTGTATATTTACCTGTGAGGAGGCTTTTAGCACAGCCGATAGTTGGAATATCTGCAATCAGGCCAAAATGAGTTGCAATACCTAATCTTCTGGGGTGTGCTATTCCCTGGCCGTCGCAAATTAGAATATCTGGTTTTATATTTAATTTATGCCACGCTTCAATAAGAGCGGGAATCTCTCTGAATGCTAATAAACCGGGTATATAAGGAAATTCAGCTTTGCTTTTAACAGTAATGCGTCCAATTTCTTTCAGGCTTGGATAGCTTAAAATAATAATGCCGGCGTACACAACATCAGAAAACCTATTAAAAGAAATATCACAGCTTGCAATACTTGTTATATTCTTATTGATGGGAATAATCTGAATTTTACTTTGAAGTTCAACTTGTTGCGCTATAGCTTCGGCGGGACTTAGATCTGTATAATTTATGTTTCTCATAGGATGATAGATTCCTTTAAAATAAAAAGAGATTGAACTTTCATTCAATCTCTTTTATTATTAAGTTAATTTCTACTTATCCTAAATAAGATTTTAAGATCTTACTTCTGGATGTATGACGCAGCCGTTGAAGCGCTTTATCTTTAATCTGACGAACACGCTCGCGTGTTAAATTGAATTTTTCCCCAATTTCCTCCAATGAAAGCGGATGATTGGTGCTTAATCCGAAAAATAATACGATAATTTCCCGTTCCCGTTCAGTAAGTGTTTGTAAAGAACGCTTTATCTCTTCAGAAAGCGATTCGTTGATCAAATTACTGTCTGTATTAGGATCATCATTTTCAAGTACATCAAGAAGTGTATTTTCTTCTCCCTGAACAAAGGGTGCGTCCATTGATACGTGACGTCCTGAATTACTTAGGGTGTCAGATATCTTATCAACAGTTGTTTCTAAAATATCTGCCAATTCTTCAGGAGATGGCTCACGCTCATATTCCTGCTCAAGCTTAGAGAATGCTTTACTTATCTTACTTAACGATCCTACCTGGTTTAACGGCAAGCGTACAATACGTGATTGTTCTGCAATAGCCTGTAGAATGGATTGACGAATCCACCATACTGCGTAGGAAATGAATTTGAAACCCTTTGTTTCATCAAAGCGTTTTGCAGCTTTAATCAAGCCTAAATTACCTTCATTAATCAAATCTCCAAGCGTTAAGCCCTGGTTTTGATATTGTTTTGCTACAGAAACTACGAAACGTAAATTTGTTTTTGTTAAACGTTCAAGAGCGGCCTGATCGCCTTCTCTGATTTTTTGTGCTAAAATTACTTCTTCTTCAGCTGTAATTAAATCAACCTTACCAATTTCGTGCAGGTACTTGTCTAATGACTGGGACTCACGGTTGGTAATGGATTGGGTTATTTTGAGTTGTCTCATTTATGTTGGATACCCCTTCTAAAAGTGTGCAAAGTTAAACTTTTAACGATAAATACATAAAAAAGTTCTGAATATAGATGTTTTATGTATAATAATTTTTTATTAGATTTTGCTCAAAAATTATTCCACGTGGCCTTTTTTACTCTTTTCCTGCAAGTTTTTACACTGTTATTATAGTTCTTCTTCTCTTTCAAGCATTAAGATGGCATGTTGCGGTACAATGAAGTATTTTTCATCCTGGTATGAAATTTCGGTAGCTGCGTTTTGAAAGAAAATTGCCAGATCTCCCTCGTGTGCCTGTAGTGGAATGTATTTTACCTTTTCTTCCCGTCCTTTCCACACATCATCTTCATCGGCAGGTAATGGAATAGGATAACCTGGGCCAACTTTTATAACATATCCATGCCATACTTTCTCTTTTTCTTCAACACCGGGAGGTAAATAAAGTCCCGAAGAAGTTTTTTCTTCAGCTTTCCGTGGTTTAATCAGAACTCGATCTCCTACAACGATTAATTTTTTTAATTTATTATCGGCCGTTATCTGCATTTTAAAGTATTATGAGTTTCTTGCAAATTTATAAAACAAGTTAAATTTCGTCTAAATTAAAAACAGCGGCGGCCCGAATACCTTTCTCCGTTTGCGTTAGAGTACAGCATTGGTTTACAGGATCGTGTTCGAGAAATAAAATAAAATTGCTTTTTTCAGCCTCATCCAAAAAAGATTTTTTTTCTTGCAATGTTTGCAGCGGGAACATATCATAAGCCATTACATACGGCAGCGGCAAGTGGCCTACAGATGGCAGCAAATCTGCCATATAGACAATAGTTTTATCTTTATACCTGATTTGAGGGAGCATCATGGCGTCAGTATGTCCGTAAGCAAACTGAATATTTACATTGTCAGAAAAAAGAATACCTTCTTTTTCTTCTATAAACTTTAACTGGCCGCTTTCCTGTATAGGTAAAATATTCTCTTTCAGAAAAGAAGCTTTTTCTCTTGCATTCGGATTCACAGCCCATTCCCAGTGCTTCTCATTACTCCAGTAAGTGGCATTTTTAAAAGCGGGAATCAGTTTCTCATTATTTCTTACTATGGCTCCTCCGCAATGGTCAAAATGCAAGTGTGTTAAAAATACATCGGTTATATCATCTTTGTTAAATCCTAGCTTTTTCAATGATTTATCCAGGGTAGCATCACCATGCAAATAGTAATGGCCCAGAAACTTGTCATCTTGTTTATTGCCAATACCGGTATCAACGAGGATTAAACGGTTGCCGTCTTCAATCAGCAAGCAGCGCATTGCCCAGGTGCACAAATTTTTCTCATCAGCCGGATTGGTTTTATTCCAGATGCTTTTAGGAACAACACCAAACATCGCTCCGCCATCTAATTTGAAAAAACCGGTATCTATAACGTGAAGTTTCATAACAGAATAATAAAATAAAGATAAAGCATTTGTTTTTACTTATTTTTTGAAATTTGCAGCACTCACTTTCACACAATATTTGATTAATGAATGAAGTTGATGCCGTAATAATAGGAGCAGGAGCCTGCGGACTAATGTGTGCCGTTCAGGCAGGCTTTTCAGGAAAGAAGGTAATTGTGCTTGAAAAGAACGATAAGCCGGGAGCGAAAATTTTAATTTCGGGCGGCGGAAGATGTAATTATACCAATCTTTATTCTTCACCTGCAAATTTTCTATCTGAAAACGAGCATTTCTGTAAGTCAGCTTTTTCTCAATGGACAGTAGAAGATACCATCAGTTTTTTTGAGAGCTATGGAATTTACGGGCAGGAGAAAACATTGGGCCAGCTTTTTCCTGCTACCAACAAAGCCCGCGATATTGTAAGAGTTTTTACAGGTGCATGCGAAGATTTCGGGCAGGAAATTTTTTTAAATGCTGAAGTAAAATTTATAGAAAGAAAAGGGGATGGAGGATTTTTAATAACATACGAGCAGTATTCTCAAACAAAATCAATTGTTGCTTCAAAGGTAGTTGTAGCTTCGGGGGGATTACCTGTGCAGAAACTAGGTGCTACAGATTTTGCTTTAAAACTCGCCCGGCGATTTGGAATGCGGGTTACAGAAACCGCCCCTGCTCTTGTGCCTTTAACAATTACAGGTAAAGATGCCGAATGGTATGCGCAGCTTTCGGGGAATACTGTTTTTAGCAGAGTTTCGAATGAAAAGATATCTTTTGAAGAAAATATCCTTTTTACACATTGGGGTTTAAGCGGGCCTGCAATTCTGCAACTATCTTCTTACTGGAAACCCGGCGAAACGATTTATATTGATTTACTCCCAAGCCAATCTGTTCTATCCTTACTAACTGAAGAAAGAAGCAGGAACGGAAAAAAGTTTTTGAGCGCTTTCCTGAATAGTTTCTATTCTAAAAAGTTTGTTGACGCACTTGGCAAATACTTGCCCGTTGATAAAAACCTGGCTTCTTTAAGTAAAACAGATTTGGAAAATATCGAACAACTTATTCACCATTTTAAAGTTAAGCCTGCAGGAGACAAAGGATATGATAAGGCAGAGGTAATGAGGGGTGGTGTAGCAACGGATGAGCTATCTTCAAAAACGCTCGAATCGAAAAAAGTACCGGGATTATACTTCGGTGGTGAAGCTATAGATGTTACCGGCTGGCTTGGCGGATATAACTTTCAATGGGCTTGGGCAAGTGGATTTGTAATAGCACAAAACCTCTGATAAACATTCCTGCCAGTTTAACTGTTGAATATTTTACCATTATGAAGTTTTTTATTTTTCTCATTCCTGCTCTTCTTATGCTTGCTTCCTGTCGGATTCTTAGTGTAAACGAAGAGGATCAGGACTTAACAGGAAAGGAATGGACAATAATTGCCATTGCTCAGAAACCGGTCGATCTGGATAAGAAGGCTTTCTTTAAACTGGATGAAAAAGGTAAAATCGGCGGAAAAGCGGCTTGTAACTCCTTTAGCGGAAGTTATGAAAAAGGCGCTAATAATCAAATCAGGTTTAGTGATATTGTTTCTACCAAAATGTATTGCGAAGGGCTAATGGATGAGGAAAATCAGATAGTAATGAACTTGCAACAGGTTAAAAACTATAAGGTAAAAACAGGAATGCTGTACCTCTTTAACGGATCTGAACTTTTGTTAACGTTAAAGAGGTAAGTATTCTTTTTATTTTCAATCACATTCGGGTGTTGTAAATAAATAAGTTTCGGCATTACTTACCGGTGCTAAACTAGCTGATTTACTGTTTTGCCACCAGAAGTTTGTTCGCTGATTATCGGGATTACCGATTTCGTTCATGGAATCAGCATCATACAGGCGGCCATTCAGCATTACGTATTTGATCTTTTCAGAGTTGCGGATATCTTCCAGCGGGTTATCATCCAATACCATAAGGTCTGCGAGTTTTCCGGTTTCAAGTGAGCCTATTTCCCTCGACATTCCTAAGTATTCGGCTCCGTTAATAGTAGCACATCTTATTGCCTGCATGGGGCTCATACCTCCCTGTGCCAGCATCCACAATTCCCAATGGGCTCCTAAGCCCTGTAATTGGCCATGTGATCCTAAATTTACTTTTGTTCCTCCGTCTGCAATTTGTTTTACAGCTCTGGATACTTCAATATGACCGTAATCGGCAAACTCAGAAGTCGTTCTCCGTCTTGAACGCTCGTCAACAATACTTCTGGGAGTAAAGTTTAATAACTTTTCGTTTTCCCATACATTAGTCCGGTCGTACCAGAAATTCTCTCCGAACTGAGTTCCGTAACTTACAATAAGGGTAGGAGTATAGGCAGTTTTACTTTGATTCCATAACGACTTTACATCTTTATAAACAGGTACAACCGGAATGTTATGTTCAATCCCGGTATGCCCATCGAGGATCATACTCATATTGGTAAAGAAAGTTGAACCTCCTTCAGGTACAACTTCCATTTTCAGTTCACGGGCTGCTTTAATAATCTCCTGCCGTTGCTCACGCCTTGGCTGGTTATACGATTTTACCGAAAAAGCACCTAAAGCATTTAGCCTGCGCAGTTGCGATCTTGCATCATCCAGTGAGTTAATATCTGCTTTAAAATCAGTGTCGGCGCCATATAAAACAGTTCCGGTTGAATATAATCTCGGGCCAACTATTCGTCCTGCCCGTATCATGGCACTTTCGCTGAACACCATTTCAGAATTGGATGAAGGGTCGTGAGAGGTTGTTACCCCATAAGAAAGGTTGGCGTAATAAGGCCAGTTTTGCTTTCCTGTAATGCCATCAGGACTGGTTGGAAGGTGAGCATGGACATCTACTATACCAGGCATAATGGTTTTTCCCTCAACGGAAATAATTTTAGCATCCGAAGGAATCTGAACTGCTTCTGCGGTTCCAACAGCTGCAATCCTGTTCCGGTCGATAAGCAGCGTTCCCTTTTCAATTACCTCGTTGCCTTTCATGGTTATTATCCGGGCTCCGGTAAATGCTATTTTCCCCGAAGGTATATCAGATTCGAGCTTTAATCCGATTTCAATGCCTGTAGTATCAGGAATTTTAATATCTGAAGCAACCTGTTCAGCAAAAGGGAAAGTATCCTTAATTTCTTTTGAATAATACCGGGAGCCCAAAGTCCAGAAAAGCCGTTTACTGTCCTTGCTCCAGTGTAAATAACTTCCGGCATCCCGCGTTATTCTTTTTAATGGCAATGTTTTATTGCCTGCTGATAATTCCAGTGCATCTCCGGTATTTGTTAAAGGAGTTACATAGACATTAAAAAATTCAGTAAATGCCATCCATTTCCCATCAGGGCTTGGTGCAAATTGGGTTGCGTGTGCAGATGTATAATGTTTTCGGATGTTTCCGCCATTCAAATTCATACTACTGAAAGTTTTCTTGCCGTTTATATTTTCTTCAAAGAATATACGGCTGTCGTCAGCATTGAACTGAGGGTGAACACCATGATCAGAAAGTTTAACAGGATTAGAACCATTGGCATTCATGATGTATATTCCGGGGCGTTTTCCGTAAGCATATCCCCGGATATTATTCCCAACTCCTTTTCTGTAAACAATCTTATCTCCCTTACCTGAAAATTTTGGCGAATAGTAAAAGCCGCGTTCGGTTGTTAGTCGTGTAATACGTCCGTTTCTGATATCTAACCGGTTAATTGCCGCTTTCTCTTCGTCGTTCCAGCTTACAAAAAGTAAAGATTTTCCGTCGGGGCTGAATTCAGGCTCGTATTCAAAATCTACTCCTTTTGATGCCCGTACCGGTTTTCCATCCGGGAGCTCTTTTAAATAAATATAACCCGCTGCATTAAATGCAACGGTTTTTCCATCTGGAGAAGTGGTTAACTGGCGCAGCATCTTTACATCAAATTCATCCTGGAAAACTTTTTGTTCAAAATGCAGCGCTTCATTTATAACATGCTGTGAGGTAAGTTCAAACGGTATAATGGATGCTGACTGGCTATTCAGGTCGTACCTTCTTATTTTTCCTTTTGCATAAAAAATTATACTTCTGCTGTCTGGAGTCCAGTTAAAGTTAGGATAAACGCCAAAGATGGCCCAGGTTTCCTGCTGGTCGTGAGAGAGGTCATCGTACACTGGCCATTCTTCACCGGTTTCCAGATCCTGCAAATATAACACGGATTTCAAACGCACTCTTTTTACAAAAGCCAGCGTTTTTCCATCCGGAGAAATCTGAGGCCTGAATGCTCCTCCCTGCCCACCGGCAACAACCTGTATTTTCCCTGTTTCACGGTCAAGACTTTTTATGTCGTAAATCTCTCCGTTAGGGTCTTTATTGTATTGAAAAAACGGCCCGGGGCTTACGTCCTCACTGTAATAAACAAATCTTCCGTCAGGAGAAACGTTCGGTTCGCCCAGATCCTGCTGATCATTCTTTCTTTTGGTTAACTGCACACCTTCCCCGCCCCCTGTGTGATACATCCACAGTTCGCCGGCGCCAAGAGAGCGAGTTCCGGTAAAATGCTTGCGTGCTATTAAATATTGATTGTCAGGAGTCCAAACCGCATTGTTTAGCAGCCGGAAAGTTTCTTTTGTAACGGCTCTTTTTCCGTTTCCGTCGGCGTTCATTATCCAGATATTATCGCCGCCGCTTTTATCGCTGGTAAAAGATATGTATTTCCCGTCAGGGCTAAATCGGGGCTGCACATCGAAAGCCGGTCCTCCCGAAAGTAATACGGCTTTACCTCCTGAGACAGACATTTTATAAATATCACCCAGTAAATCAAAAACAATTTCACTGCCGTCCGGGCTTACGTCAACATTCATCCAGGTGCCTTCATCGGTTGTAAAAGAAATGGTTTTTGCGGGGCCGAAAGCTTTTTCAATATCCCATTTTTGCTGGGTTTGACTAAAAACAGTTTGAAAACAAATTAAAAAAGAAGCAAGAAAAGTATATTTCATAAGCTATAAAACAGTCTGAAAATTTGGAAGCTACAAATATATCAGCCTAAAAGGTTTTAATAAATGTTTATAGCTTTGGTAACCAAAATATGACTATCCTCCAGATCCTGAATCAGTATTGGAACCATGCAAACTTTCGTCCGCTACAGGAAGATATTATTAATTCAGTTTTATCCGGAAACGATACGCTGGCTTTACTGCCCACGGGAGGAGGGAAATCAGTGTGCTTTCAGGTTCCTGCACTTGCAAAGCCTGGAATATGCATTGTGGTCTCTCCACTGATTGCTTTAATGAAAGATCAGGTAGAAAATCTGCAGAATAAAGATATTAAAGCAGTGGCCATTTTTTCGGGTATGGGAAAGCGGGAAATAGATATTTTGCTGGATAACTGTATATACGGGCCTGTAAAGTTCCTCTATCTTTCGCCCGAAAGATTATTGTCAGATTTAGTGCGTGAGCGTATTAAATACATGAATGTAAATTTAATTGCGATAGATGAGGCTCATTGTATTTCACAATGGGGGTACGATTTTCGTCCGCCGTATTTACATCTCGCCGACCTGAGAGAATTGCATCCAAACGTTCCGGTTTTAGCCTTAACAGCAACAGCCACCGGAAGAGTGGTAAAAGATATTCAGGAGAAACTCGCCTTTAAGCAAGAGAATGTTTACCGGAAAAGTTTTGAAAGAAAGAACTTAAGCTATGTGGTAGCTAAAGAAGAGAATAAATTTAAAAAACTTCTGGCGGTTGCAAGAAAAGTTGGAGGTAGTGGAATTGTGTACGTGCGAAACCGGCGAGAAACGCAGGAAGTAGCCAGGTTGCTGAATCAAAATGGAATCAGCAGTGACTTTTACCATGCCGGACTGGAGGGGAATCTTCGAAGCGAAAAACAGGATAACTGGAAAAAGAACAAGATAAGGATTATCGTTGCTACCAATGCTTTCGGAATGGGTATTGATAAACCAGATGTTCGGTTTGTAGTTCATCTGGATATTCCTGAAAGTCTTGAAGCCTATTACCAGGAGGCCGGAAGGGCAGGCCGTGATGAGAAAAAGGCTTTTGCTGTTTTGTTGTATAATAATGCGGATAAGATTCAGCTGGAGCAAAAACTGGAACGCAGCTTTCCGTCTGTTGAAGAAATCCAGTTAATATATCATAATCTGGGCAACTATTTTCAGCTGGCTTATGAAGCGGGAGAAGGTTTGACGTTTGAATTTGATATCGCTGATTTTTGTTCACGCTTTAAGCTGGATGCCATTAAAACAATCAGTGCCTTAAAGTTTCTGGAGCGGGACGAGTACATCACGCTTACAGAAAGTGTATATCTTCCTTCCCGTATCCGTATTACGGCATCTCCGGAAGATCTGTATCGCTTTCAGATAGAGAATGCAGAGTATGATTCCTTTATTAAAACCTTGCTTCGTTCTTACGGAGGTATTTACGAGCAGTATGTGATGATAAGAGAATCGGATGTTGCTAAACGGACAGGCCTTACAAAGCAACAGGTTGTTGAAACTATAAAGAAGCTGGAAGCCAAGCAGTTGATAAGTTACCTGGAACAAACCGACCAGCCTCAGCTGCAGTTTATAAAGCCTCGTTTAAGTAAGCAGTACTTATATATTGATGCCGGTTACATTCGTGAACGGAAAAAAATCCTTCAGCGGCAGATAGAAGCGGTAATTACTTATGCAGAAAAGGAGCAATGCAGAAGTATTCAATTGCTTTCTTATTTTGATGAGGTTCAAAGTGGTAAATGCGGTGTGTGTGATGTCTGCATCAATGAAAAAAGAAAAGAGAAGCAAAAGTACATCATTGAACATATAACGGTTGAAATAGCTGAAGCACTTGCAAAGGAAAAGCTTGGTTTAGACGATCTTGTTGAGCGGTTAGTTTCAGGAAATAAAAAGGAACGGATTGAAGTGATACGAAACTTACTGGATGCCGGAAAAATTAAGACAGACGGAATTCATTATTATTTGTAACTTATGTTATAAAATATTTCAGGAAGAGTGTAACCTTGAAATCAAAAAGGCAGTCATACTGATATATTCAGATAAAAAAAACTTATCAAACCTACCTTGTAATCAGGAAAAATTAATATCACGATGAAAACAACCACAAAACTTTTAGCCTTTATCACAATTCCTTCAATCCTTTTTAGTACTGCAGCTTGTCATCGTATGGGCTGTATAAATGGCTCAGGGCATCAGGTTAGCCAAAACCGCACCGTTGAACCCTTTACTTCTATAGAAACAGGCGGATCTGTTAAACTGATTCTTAAGCAGGATTCCTCTCAACAACTAAAAATTGTTGCCGATGATAATATCCAGGAACATATCAGGACTACAGTAAGCGGAGATAGGCTTTCTATTGATATGGATGGCAATTTTTGTAACAGCGGTTCCATTACAGTATATGCAACTGCTAAAAACTTTACGGGTGTGGAAGCTTCGGGAAGCGTGGAACTGATAAATGAAGACACGTTAAATGTTCAGGATTTTCATCTTGGATTAAGCGGAGCGAGCAAAGTAAATTTGAACATCAATGCAGCAAATTTTAAAACAGATGCCAGTGGTTCGGCAGAAATACATCTTAAGGGGCAGGCAAGAAGCCACGAAGTATCGTTAAGCGGATCCGGAGAAGTGGATGCTTTCGATTTTGTTGTTGGAAATTATAAGATTCAAACTTCGGGATCAAGCAGGTGCCGTATTAATGTACTGAACCAGTTAGATGTGGAGACAAGTGGCGCCAGTGAAATTGAATATCGTGGAAATCCTAAAACAGTTAACAACAGTCAGTCTGGTTCTTCTTCAATCAAAAAAGTGCAATAAATTCTTACTGAAGCGTATAGGCAGAACGCATTCTATTATTTATTTAATAATTTAGCGCTATGGACTTTAAAAAAGCGCTGCTGATAGCCCTGATAACAGGGCTATTTTATTCCTGTAAAGAAAAGAAGGAAAACATTCCCACAGTTGGTTTTGTGGATGCTTTTGAAGATGCAACCATAGCACAGGCCCGGGTAGGATTTACTGACGCCTTAAAAGAAAGCGGATTTAGCGAGGAGAAAAATACCCTTAATTTTGAATACAGGAATGCGCAGGGAGATATACCGACATTAACTCAGATAGTCAATTATTTTATATCTGAAAAGGTTGATCTGCTTGCAACAAGTACTACCCTGTCAACCATTACCGCTGTACAGAAAACGAAAGATATTCCTATTTTCATGATGGTTTCACCAACTCCTGAGAGAATGAATATATTAAATTCAGCAGGTAAAGCTCCACAAAATTTATATGGTGTATCGGAAGAGTTGGAATACATTGATACCTCCTTTACTTTGATTCCCAAACTTCTTAAACCTAAAGGTAGTAAATTAGTTATCGGTATGATTTATAATCAATCCGAACCGCAATCTGCAGATGCAATGGCCCGCATTAAAGCACTGGCTGAAAAACTGGACGTGACAGTAGAAGCATTGCCCTTAAATACTTCTGCAGATGCACAACTTGTTACCCGTACACTGTTGAATAAAAATATTGACGCTTTTTTTGCCAATCCGGATAATACCGTATTTGCATCATTCGAAACCATTTTAAAAAACTGCAATGAAAACAATATTCCCATCTTTACCAGCGAGGCGGGTTTGGTTAAGCGGGGCGCAGTGGCTGCTTTTGGCGCAGATATTTATCAATGGGGACATCAGGCGGGTGTGCAAGCAGCAAAATACCTGAAAACAAAGAACGTTAAAGATTTAAATTGGGAAATGGTTAAAATTCGTAAGCGGGTTTATAATCCTGAAGCAGCAAAAAAATATCACATTCAGGTTCCTGCTAATTTTACAGCGGTACACTAATGGATTTTTTTTTAACAGCACTTTTACAGGGCCTTTGCTTTTCATCCATTGCTATGGGAATTTATATCTCCATGAAGATATTTAATATTCCCGATATAACAACAGACGGAAGTTATACACTGGGTGGTGCTGTTACCGCTCTTTTGCTTCAAAAGCATGTACCGGTAGGTTTAATTCTTCCTGCGTCGGCAATTGCCGGTGGGCTTGCAGGAGCTATTACCGGAATAATTCATACCAAACTTCGCATAAATGCTTTACTTGCCGGCATATTGGTCATGACGGCCCTTTATTCTGTTAACCTTACTATCATGGGGCGTTCAAATATTCCCCTCCTGGAATACGATCAGCTTTTCAACACTCTCATTTTATTCGTCGATATAAATAGTAATACACTGATAATTCTGTTGCTATTTGTAGCAATCCTGCTTATTCTCATTGCCTTTATACTCAGAACTGATTTTGGCCTCGCCATGCGGGCAACAGGTAACAGCGAAACAATGATTCGGGCTTTGGGCGTTAATACAGACCGGATGAAGATTACCGGACTTGCAATAGCAAATGGATTGACCGCGGTGAGCGGATTTCTGATAACGCAACTGCAGGGATTTGCAGATATTAATATGGGCATAGGAATTGTAATTGTAGGTTTAGGTTCAGTTATAATTGCCGAAACATTTATAAACTGGCTTAACAGTACGCGGGTTCTTGTTCATCTTGGTTTTGTACTACTGGGTGCCGTATTTTTTCAGTTGGTGCTTGCATTAACACTTAGTTTAGGAGTTGATGCCACCTTGCTGAAACTGGTAATATCAGTTTTTGTATTACTTATTGTAAGTTTACCCCGTCTCTCCTTTAAACGATCCTGATGATTTCTATTTCAAATCTTAGTAAAGTTTACAATAAAGGCAAAGCCAACCAGGTTGTTGCATTAAAAAATATCAACCTCCAAATTGACGCTGAAGAGTTTGCTGTTATAGTCGGATCGAATGGTTCAGGAAAATCTACTTTGCTCAACAGTATTGCAGGAAGCATTTCTCCAACTTCCGGAGATATTTTTATCAGCAATACCAATGTAACTAAAAGAGCAGACTATGAAAGAAGCAAATGGATTTCGCGGGTATTTCAGAATCCATTAAGCGGAACAGCACCCGATCTCAGTATTCTTGACAATTTCCGGCTTGCAGCTTTGCGCACTGTATCAAAGAAATTGCGCATAGGTACGTCTGAAAGTTTTAAAAAAGAAGTTCAGGATAAGATAGCTTCTTTAAATATGAATCTTGAAAATAAGATATATCAGCCCATGGGAAGCTTGTCCGGAGGCCAGCGGCAGGCACTTACATTACTGATGAGTGTGATGGATGCCGGCCAGATTCTGCTGCTTGATGAACCGACAGCGGCACTTGATCCGCGTTCTGCAGCTACAGTAATGGAAACAGCAAACAGGCTGATCAAAGAATATAAACTTACTGCTATTTTAATAACTCATAATATGAAAGAGGCATTTACTTACGGAAACCGCCTTTTACAGATGGCTGAAGGGGAGATAGTGCAAGATTTGAAGGCCGAACAAAAAAAGAGCATTCTTCAAACAGATATTTTTAACTGGTTTTCCTGATTTTGTTTTTTGTTATCGTTAGTTAAAAGTTTATTACTATTCTTTTTATTCAATTTTTTTTAAGAATATCTTTACTTTTGCTGCTCCGCCTTAAAAGCTCTTAAATATTAACTAACTAACTAACTAACAACAAAACACTAGTAATCAATGGCCCGATTAAACCTCTTAGAAGAAACCAGATTCGAAAAGCTTCCGGTAATTGTTTATCCCGATCAGCAGACTGCATCCAAAGAAGTTGCACAGCGAATTGCTAACCTCATCTTAAAAAAGCAGGAAAAAGGTGAAAAAGCAGTATTGGGGCTTGCAACAGGAGTAACTCCCATCGGAGTTTACAAAGAATTAGTTCGTTTGCACCAGGAAGAAGGATTAAGCTTTAAAAATGTTGTCACATTTAATCTGGATGAGTATTATCCGATGAAGCCAACAGCTGAACAAAGCTATGTGACCTTCATGAAAGAAAACTTGTTCGACCATATCGATATTGATATGAAAAATGTTCACATTCCCGATGGAACTTTGCGGCAGGAAGAGATCGCTTCTTATTGCCTGGAGTACGAACGTAAGATCAGTTCTTTTGGCGGCCTGGATCTTCAGATACTTGGAATTGGTAGAACAGGGCACATTGGGTTTAATGAGCCGGGTTCTGCGCCAAATTCAGGTACACGCCTGGTAACACTGGATGATTTAACCCGTCGCGATGCTTCAAGAGATTTCGGAGGTAAGGCTAACGTGCCTACAAAGGCTATAACAATGGGTATTGGAACCATTTTTAAAGCCCGTGAAATCATTTTAATGGCTTGGAATAAAAAGAAGGCTCCTATTGTTAAAAAAGCGATAGAAGGCGAGATATCATCCGATGTTCCGGCTACATTTTTGCAACTGTGTGATAAAGTTGAATTTATACTTGATCAGGATGCAGCTTCTGATTTAACCCGCTTTGACACGCCGTGGTTAGTAAAAGATTGTATCTGGGATGAGCCGATGATTAAAAAGGCTGTGATATGGCTTGCAAAAACATTAAACAAACCTATATTGAAACTTACCGAGGAAGATTATAATAACCACGGTATGGCGCAGCTTGCCACAGAGAAAGGGCCTGTTTATAATATCAATATCCATATCTTTAATAAAGTTCAGCATACTATTACCGGCTGGCCGGGCGGTAAACCCAATGCAGACGATACTCAAAGGCCGGAGAGGGCTCTCCCAACCAAGAAAAGATCTATTGTTTTTTCTCCGCACCCCGATGATGATGTAATCTCGATGGGTGGGACCTTTATTCGCCTGGCAGATCACGGACATGATGTCCATGTGGCTTATCAAACTTCCGGAAATACCGCCGTTTGGGATGATGATGCACTTCGCTTTGTAGAATTTGCAATAGACTTCAGCAAATCACAAAATCAGGATACCAGTAAAATGGAATCTTTGTACGAAAATATGCGTGCTTTCCTCGAAGGAAAACGGCCTAATCAGGCAGACACAAAAGAAATTCAAACAGTAAAGGGATTAGTAAGAAAAGGGGAAGCGATTGCCGGAGCCCGTTTTGCTGGTTTGGATGATGATCATATTCATTTTCAGGACCTTCCTTTTTACGACCGTTTAAAAACACGTAAAAAAGTTTCGTTTGAGGACGATATTGTGCAAACAATGGAACTTTTAAATCAGGTAAAACCGCACCAGGTATTTGCTGCCGGCGATTTTGCTGATCCGCATGGTACGCATAAAGTATGTTTTGATATTATTCTTAATGCCTTGCTGCGTTTAAAGAAAACCGAAGAATGGGTAAAAGATTGCTGGTTATGGCTGTATCGTGGAGCATGGCATGAGTTTGAAATCCATGAAATTGAAATGGCTGTACCCCTTTCTCCGCAAGAAGTTGAAAGAAAACGCTTTGCCATATTTAAACACCAGTCTCAGAAAGATCGTCCGGTTTTTCCCGGCGATGATGCCAGAGAATTCTGGGTTAGGGCAGAAGAACGTACACGTGAAACAGCAAAAGCCTACGATAAATTAGGTCTGGCAGAATACGAAGCTATGGAAGCTTTCGTAAGGTGGCGATTCTAAATAATTAAATACATTTCACCTCGTTTTATATCAGTCTGCAGATGTCTTCTGCAGGCTGATGTTTTATTTACCTCCAGCATTCACCATGTTTCTGAAGATAATGAGTGCATAATGCCTTCTGTCTTTATTATTTAGCACAATGGTATTGTATTTAATATCTATAACCTCAATCGAAGTGCTTTTTTCTTCAAGAAAAATATTAATGTTATGAGACAGGTCAACAATACTTGATTCAGAAAATCCTTCTGTTTTATTTGGTTATTCATATGTTTTATTGCTTTTCCTTATACTATAGATTAGTAACTCTTAAATTTTGCTTTGCGCTTTACATTTTAATTTCTGAGAATTGAATTGTTTGCTCTTTTTTCCTTATAAGAAAAAAAAATGCACACAATTTCTCATTTCCTTTGTTGTTATTTCACTAATGTTTCTGCCATGAAATACCGAAGAACAACTAAATCTGTTACTATATCAGAAAATTTACTTTGGAGGATAGCTCAACTGCTCATTATTGTGGCTTTATCCTTAATTGTACATTTTTTAAAGCAAACACTTACCTACTAATTTAAACCGGAAAAGGTTTTAATACTATCAGCTTTTCTGTATTTTGGGCAAATAAAATTGCTTTAAAATAAAATGGAAAATCAATCAGCTGACCAATCCTTTTCAAAAACCGGACTTACACTTCCACCTGCACCTACTCCGCTGGGAGTTTACAAACCTTATCTTGTTGACGGGAAATATCTGTATGTATCCGGACATGGTCCGGTAAGAGAGGATAAATCATTAATAATCGGCCGTGTTGGAAAAGAGTTAGATATGGAAGAAGGTAAACTTGCTGCCAGACAGGTAGGGCTAACTATTTTATCTACTATTAAAAGCAATCTGGGTAGCTTAAATAAAGTAAAGCGTGTGATTAAAGTTTTAGGAATGGTTAATTGCACGCCCGAATTTGAAAAACATCCTTATGTGATTAACGGCTGCAGTGAACTTTTTGCGGCAGTTTGGGGAGAAGAAAATGGAGTAGGAGTTAGAAGTGCAGTGGGTTTCGGTTCGCTGCCGGATAATATACCGGTAGAAATAGAAGCTTTATTCGAACTCTATTGATCAACTTGCTCTGATACTTATGAATAACTCCTGGTTTGAAATTAAGAATATTGCTGACTTTGATTCGCCTGCTCTTGTAGTTTTTAAAGATCGTGTAAAGGAAAATATCCGGTTGCTTATAACTATGATTGATGATGTTTCCCGATTGCGCCCCCACGTAAAAACACATAAATCTAAAGAAGTTGCTGAATTGTTAATTGAAGCAGGTATAGGAAAATTCAAATGCGCAACCATTGCCGAAGCAGAGATGCTGGCACTGGCAGGAGCAAAGGATGTATTATTGGCATATCAGCCTGTTGGTCCTAAATTGACCCGTTTTATTTCTTTAATAAAGCATTATCCTAACACTAAGTTTTCATGTCTGGTTGATAATCAAATTTCAGCTTCGCAAATTTCAGCCTCTGCTTTAGCTGCTAAGCTCGAAATTTCTGTATACATAGATATAAATGCCGGAATGGACAGAACCGGCATAGAACCGGGAGAAGAAGCTGTCAGGGTATTTAAGTTTGCAGCTTTAGAGGCTGGAATTAAGCCTGAAGGACTTCATGTTTACGATGGGAATATTCATGATCCATCATTAAAAACCAGGGAAGAACAGAGTAACAAGAGCTTTGAATTAGTACAAAAAGTAAGAGATTGCATTGTAAAAGAAGGTTTGCCAAAACCTGTTATTATTGCTGGAGGGACTCCTACTTTTCCTGTACATGCTAAACGTGATCAGGTAGAATGCAGCCCTGGTACCTTTATTTATTGGGACAAAGGATATCAGGATGCGTTTCAGGAGCAGGCCTTTCTTCCTGCAGCTTTGATTATTACAAGAGTGATATCACTCCCAGGGTCAAATAAAATATGTCTGGATCTTGGCCATAAGTCAATTGCTGCCGAAAGAAATTTAAAAGAACGTGTATTTTTTCTAAACGCCGCTGATCTGACTGTAGTAGGCCAGAGCGAAGAACATTTAGTTCTTGAAAGTCAGGGAGAGCATAATTTTCAGGTGGGAGATGTTTTATACGCTTTGCCTTACCATATTTGCCCAACTGTTGCATTATACGAAAAGGCCTATATTGTTGAAAATCATGAGATAATAACAGAATGGAAGGTGATTGCGAGAGACCGGGCTGTAACTATTTAATTTAACTAACCAATAATGTTCATAATAGACGCACATCTTGACCTTAGTATGAATGCCCTGGAATGGAACAGGGATCTGCGCAAACCCGTAGCCGAAATAAATTTACGTGAGCAGGGGTTATCGGATAAGCCTGATAGAGGAAAAGCTACAGTTTCATTACCTGAATTGAGAAAAGGAAATATAGGGCTGGTTGTCGCAACACAGATCGCCCGATATGTAGCACCCAATAATCCGCTTCCAGGCTGGCATTCACCACAACAGGCATGGGCACAAACGCAAGGCCAGCTGGCTTGGTATAAAGCCATGGAAGAGGAGGGAGAAATGGTGCAAATTGCCGATTTGGAGGGCTTAGAAAAGCATATCGACTTGTGGAGTGATGCTACCTCAAATGAAAAAAAACCTGTCGGATACATTCTGAGTCTCGAAGGTGCAGATTCATTTATTACCGTGCAACATTTAGAAAGAGCTTATAATTATGGGTTGCGGGCAGTTGGGCCAGCACACTACGGTCCGGGCCGATATGCACAGGGAACTGACGCAACAGGATTTATGGGAACCAGAGGAAAGGAATTGCTCAAAGAGATGGAGCGTCTTAATATAATATTGGATGCTACACATTTATGCGATGATAGTTTTTGGGAAGCAATGGATAATTTTCATGGAAATGTTTGGGCAAGCCATAATAACGTACGTGCTATTGTAAATCATAACCGTCAGTATAGCGATGAGCAAATCAGGGAATTAATAAGCAGGGGAGCTGTAATTGGTGGTGCTTTGGACGCCTGGATGATGGTTCCTGATTGGGTACGGGGAGAGTCTGATCCTAAAACTATGAATTGTAACCTTGATAAGATAATAGATCATTTAGATCATATCTGTCAGCTTGCCGGTAACACCCTGCATGTCGGGATAGGTTCTGACCTGGATGGTGCATTTGGAAGAGAACAATGCCCTTATGATTTAGAAACTATCACTGATCTTCAAAAAATCCCTGGTTTATTAACAAACAGAGGATATAATCAGGAAGATATCAGCAATATAATGCATAACAACTGGTTAAGATTTTTGAGAAAGGCATGGAAATAACAGCACTGTTTCTGTAAATCTTAAAAATTCCCTTCAACTATTCTTCAACTATTATAAATCCTGATATATGAGTTTAATAATTATTTTATTGAGTATCATTCTGCTGGTACTTTTAGCAACCTGGGGAAAGATTAATCCTTTTCTTGCTTTTTTAATAGTTTCCATTGTTGCAGGTTTGTGCCTTGGTATACCTTTAAATCAGGTTGTTGCTTCCGTTGAAAAGGGAATGGGCGATACGCTTGGCTCGCTTGTTATTGTGATTTGTTTGGGTGCCATGCTGGGTAAACTGGTAGCAAACAGCGGCGCTGCCCAGAAAATTGCGATGGTTCTGGTAAATGCGGTGGGTGAGAAGTATATTCAATGGGCATTGATGGTAACAGGTTTTATCATTGGATTACCCCTGTTTTACGGGATTGGATTTGTGCTGATGGTACCGCTCATATTTTCAATAGTATATAAATATAAGCTTCCAGCAGTGTATATAGGATTGCCCATGCTGGCGGCTTTGTCTGTAACACATGGTTATCTTCCTCCTCATCCTTCGCCCGTAGCTTTGGTAGTTCAGTTTAATGCAAGCATGGGACTTACTTTGCTATACGGAATGGCCATTGCAATACCCGCCATTATAATAGCAGGCCCTTTGTTTTCAAAAGCGCTTAAAGGTATAAATTGCGAACCATTGAAAATATTTCAGCCCGATAATTTACCTGAAGATAGGTTGCCTGGAACTGCAAATAGCTTTTTAACTGCACTTTTTCCTGTAATTCTTTTAATGGGAACTACGGTTGCAGCCTTCTTTATATCGCCTGACACATCTCTTGCCGGCATGATTTCTTTCGTTGGTAATCCCAGTTTTGTAATGATCCTTGCACTTGCGCTAGCCACCTTTTCCTTGGGGACGAAACAGGGAAAAAAGATGACTGAAATTATGGTGGTTTATGGGGAAGCAGTAAAAGATGTAGCAATGATTCTTTTGATCATTGCAGGAGCGGGAGCTTTTAAGCAAGTACTTACAGACAGTGGAATGAGTGCGCAGATAGGTGAAAAGCTTCAGCATCTGGATCTTCATCCGTTAGTGTTAGGGTGGACCATTGCTGCCATTGTAAGGGTGTGTATTGGATCTGCAACAGTTGCCGGTTTAACAACGGCAGGAGTAATAGCTCCATTAATAGTCCAGTCGCACGTTGATCCTAATTTGATGGTTTTGGCAGTAGGTGCCGGCAGTTTGGCCTTTTCTCATGTGAATGATTCTGGTTTTTGGCTATTTAAAGAGTACTTCAATCTCAGCATAAAAGATACGATAAAGTCTTGGTCAATAATGGAGTCAATTGTTTCTGTAGTAGGGTTAATAGGTGTTCTGATCTTCGATTTTTTGTTAAAATAAGAAGAATCAGAACAAGTAATTTTATGGTGTGGGAATTTTTCCCCAAAAAGGGAAATAACTTGTACTTTTCTTTTTAAGAAAATGACGAGTTTTTGTTTTTAATATTGGATTTTCTGATCGTAGCAAGCTGTGTAGGCATTTATAGCAGGTTTTAACTTGTTTAAAAAGGGAATAGGACTAAGTGCGCTTATGGCATAAATATTGGAAAGTATAAAATGTTGTTAAAGATTTTTTTCTTAAACAAGAACGAACAATATTAACCATAAGTCATTATGAACTTTAACCTCAGGAAAAAAATTGAAACTCTTGCGTCTGATAACAATATTGCTTTTTATGAATTAGCCGAATTAATTGGATTAGAAGAGTTGGGATTAGTATATTATTTAGAGAAGTGGGAAGAGATGCCAATCTCGTATCTGGCTAAGCTAAGCCAGATCCTTAATTTTAACTTCTTTTCATTATTTCAATTTTGTCCAAACAGAGGGGTGATTATAATGATTTCTCCTGAAGATCAGCAGTTTCAGGTTCAGAAGAAGATGCAGAAAACAAATGCAGGGATTTTAGATTCTTTTGTCAATCAGTTGGAAGTTGACACAAAAAATGAGAATGTAGAGTAAGTATTATACTATACAAGGTTATATTGAATTCTAATTAAGTATTATCCGTTTATCATTTATCGAAACAATTTTTTTACTGAAAAGAATTTTATTTGATATGATATTAGTTAGAAAATTATTACTTTTAGATGCTGGTTTAATTAACAGCTTTTTAATCTTCAAACCTCTTGATTCAAACGTATCAAGGGGTTTTTATTTACGTTTAATATCCTACCCAAACATAATTTTAAATTTCGTTGTTAGTACTGGTATCAAACCTGTTCCAGTCTATGAAAAGATTTACTATTAAATATCCTATTAACGGAGAGGAAACTGAGTTGTATGCCGAGCCGATGGACATGAATCACAGAATGTATTCATTGGAAAGGGATCTAATGGATCCTCACCCTCTTTTAATTGAAAGAAAAGAGGAAGGGGGATGGAAGGTTAAATCGCAGGATAACTGGTCATTAAGTGAGGAGGAAATTTCAAAACTTGGCGATACGCTTGAAAGAGAATATCCAAACCGGCCACCTCAATAAACTCCTATTTAATAGAAATCATAGCATTTTCTTCCGGAATAAGGATTGTAATCAGAGTCGCTATTGGGAAAAGTTGTTTCATATCCCATACTTAGTTCAGTTGTACCACCGGTATTTGAGTAGTTTATTTTTGATACAGTGGCGTCGTGGCTAATGCCTAATCGTAATTTGTTAAATCGGGAGGGAGAGAAAATATCGAAAATAAGAGAAACTACAAAGGCATCACCGGTTGTCCGGTTTTTTCTATACCATAAACCTGCATTTAATATTTGGTGTTTGAATTGAATACCTGCACTGTAAGAATTTATTTGAGCTTGATTATATACAACCACCGAGGGAATAAGAAATGTACCATCGTATTCATGTGATTCATATTTGTTTAATGAAAACCTGTAACTTGCATGTACAATAGACCGAACGGGAACTTTTACATTGCTTCCCGTAAAAGATTCATCTGGCTTATTTAAATGAAGCATTGACGCTCCGATCATTGCGTTTTTAATAACAAAATTTACTCCCGCTCCGGCATCAAAATAATATACATTGTTATTTAACTGGCTTGCTTCACTTGGCACCTCAGTATAGCCGGTACTTGGATCTATCTGGTCTGAGAAAATCAACTTACTAAAATCTATTCTTGAATTAGTAAATCCCCCCTGAATTCCCAGTGAGGCATTAAAATCACCGCCACCAACAGTATATGAATAAATAGCAGCTAAATTATTTTTCTGAAGATAAGCAGTCCCTTCATTTGATCTGTTGAATAAGAGTCCGGCCCCACCGCCGTTATTTGGAATCTGATAATCTATTGATGCTGACAGATACCTCAATACGCCTGGAACCGAAGCCCACTGATTCCGATAGATAATATTAAATCTGAGATCTCCTTTGAACTGTCCGTTAAGGGCGGGGTTCAAGTATAAAGGAGAGTTGAAAAATTGTGAGTAAATATGGTCCTGTGCATTTCCGGCTATTGAATACAAAAGAGTTATAAAAAGAAAAACAGCTCTGATAATCCTCCCCATCTATCTGATTAAATTTATCGTTCCAACATGTTTTGGAGCAGAGTTCTTGTACGAGATCCCGGGCCAGGTACTGCCATCCTTCATCTTTGCTTTTATCTCCCAAAAGTAAACTCCCTGCGGAACGGGCTTTCCGTTCATAGTTCCGTCCCAGCCTTGTATAGGTGATCCCTGTGAATCAAGTTCGGTCGTTTCCCAAACAGTTTCTCCCCATTTATTAAAAATCCGCATTCTCCACTCAGCTATACCTCCTCCTTTGGCTTTAAAGATTCTTAAATCTGTAACTGGACTGTTTGGTAAAAAGGCATTAGGTACGTATAGGGATGTAGTGTTTAATGTATCTATAGAACCTATGAATTTTAGTGTTTTCTCTATTTCTTTAAAACAACCAGTACTTGAGGAAACTGATAGTCTGACCTTATAAGTACCCGGCACCTGATATATATGTGACGGGCTTTCTTCTGTACTCCCTGAGGTGTGATCTCCAAAATTCCAAATATATTTTAAATGTGCTTGGTCGCCTATGCTTAGGTTTTTAAAATGAAATTCATTAGAGGGGCTATATAGAATAGAGTCTGGCTCTATTTCAAAATTAACTATTGGTGCTTCACCAACTCGTATATAGTCCTTCATTTCTACTGTTTTTGAGCATCCGCTTGGATAATTAGCTGTTAGTCGAATTGTATATGGAGTAGTGCTAACTTTATAAATATGTGGAGGAGGAACCTTACAAGTGCAGCTTGTTCCATCACCAAAATCCCATAATAAATTAGATGCTCCTTCGGCCTCTGCCTTAAAATTGACGCTTAGTGAACCACATCCCTGGGTATTATCAGCAATAATTTTTAAATTGGGATAAGTAGCAGGAATTTTTACATTAAGTATAATCGGATCTGGAATAGGAGTTGGTGGATTGGTAACACATGGAGCTGTTGTTAATCTCAATTTGACATTATAAGTTGTATCAGCTCCATTTGTTGGAGAAGGAAAGGTTATAGGTGGAGGATCAGATAAGGTAGATTCTAATCCGTTTCCAAAATCCCAATTAAATTTAAATTCTGATTTTCCAGGAGTTGTATTTTCAAAAGTTATTTGCACACCTTCATCTGTACAAACTTTTTCTTTTATTTTAAACGTAACGTCGGGTACAATTGTTCTGAATGTGTGGGAGAACTCAGACGGAGGGCAATTAGGAGTTTTGCTAGTTACCACTAATTTAATAATCATAGAATCATTAGGATCAACTACAGTTCTTGGAAAATTAATTCCTTTGGATTGTCTTACTTTATTGGTACTTGTAAATGTCCAGGTATATGTATCATTATCCGGAGCTGTTTCTACTACTATATCTTCCGGAAGAATGATCAGTTGCCTGCATTGAAAATCTTTTCGCCATGAAAATTTTGCTATAGGTGCTTGAATGTTTATAGTTAGTTCGTCAGTTACTTGATCACACGGAAATTCTTCATTTGTAAACACTGTTAGCCTGATTCTTACCGGACCAACTTCGTCTGGACTTGGTTTATAAGTTGCTTTTAATGGATTAGATGTATCAACTATTAGATTGCCACTTCCTCCTGCCCATTCTGCTTTTTTAAATTGCCCATTAGCAACAGTGCCTTCCAATTGAAAAGGCGCGCCCTTACATCCTGTTTGATCGAGGCCTGCATTAACATTTATTCCTTTAGTAAATGTTATTTGTTTTTCTATTGATTCAGCTTCTCCACAATTATTGTTATATTTTATTTTTACTGTATAAATTGAATTTTCTTTGAAAATGATAGTGGGATACATTGAATGACTATTTGTATTGTTTACAAACTCAAAAGAGCCACCACTAATTTCCCAACTATAATTACCTGAGGAATCGTATGTTCCTGTATATATTGTTTGTAAGGGATTATCATTTTCTGAATTAAAATTTAAAGTCACATTGGTGCCACAGAAATCTTTTTTCGTCCATTCTGCAACTATTGTCGGTTTTTCATTTACAATGATTTCTGTTTCTTTTATTGATGAACATCCTTCTGGAACCTGTATTTGTTGTCTAATTACATAAATTCCACCTTCTGTGAATTTAAATATTGGTTCTTTACTATCAGGTTTCGTATTATTTTCAAAACTAACTCCATTGCCCGGACTAACAGACCAAGTATAGATGTAATTGTCTGCTGTATTCAAAGCTTTGTTTACAGTTGGTACAATATCGGTAACACAGTTTTTCATACTAATGCTGAAATCAGCTTTAGGCGGTTCAACAATTGTGATTGTTCCGGTAGATGGGGGAGGAGGGTCACAAGCGGTAGTACTTGTAAGCAATAATCGTATTTTATAAATCCCGGGTGAATCAAAGGTAATTTTAGGGTTAGTACTCGCAGGAAGATCTTTCAATTCTGGTGAGATTCTTCCATTTATTTCCCAACTGTAAGTTGCTAAGTTTTTACATCCTTGTATATCGGTTCGGGGAGATTGAGCTTCTGATAAATTTATAAATGAAATGGGTGTTCCGACACAACCTAAATCTGGACCGGAAAATTCATTTTTGGGAGAATTTAAAACTAATGCAGATGTAATAATTTTTTCATTTGCTTCTCCACAAAAAGGACTTATAGCTAAAATTCGTATTCCGTAAACATTGGGTGTTCCTAAAATGCCCACCAAATTACAGGATGATTTTTTATATTCATGCCATATTTTCCCATTTTCTTTTTTTAATTGAGCAGCTGTTATTTGGAGAGGAGGTCCATCGTTCCAATCTATATAATAAATAGTTCCTGGAAAGTTGGATGAAAGATCATTATAGTTGATAGTATACTCTCTTGTTACCGGAATACAAACATCCGCATTGGATACTGCCTTAAAAGGGATGGTGATGGAATTATTTAATAGAAAAAAGCCTTTAGTCCCAATTATTCCATTTAATTCAGCGGTTACCAAAACAGTGTAATGAGCTAATTCTGCCTGTATTTGTTCGTATGAGGAAGAAAAGGTCCAATCTGGAATTTGTGTATCAGGCTTTGCTTCATTTTTAATTGAGGCTTTAACACTTGCTCCAGGGGTTGAGTTATTTGTGAATTTATAAGTGAAATTTTCTCCCGTACATTTTCCAAAAGCTTTTGGCATATTAGAAAATTTAATTTCGTTGGCAGAATTAATATCTGCTATTACACCTTTATTTGTTGAAATTGTAAAGTATTCCGATGGAGGACTTTCGTAAGCTTCCGTCCCATTATTTCTAAAAAGATTTGCTTTTACAATTACGCGGTATTTATCTCCTGCTACTAAATCTCTATCGCCTGTACCTGCAAATTTTATGGGAATTATACCATTTATAAAAGTAGTATAGAATAATTTCAAATCTGTTATTTCACCTATATTTTGAGCTTTGGAAGAGTTGAAATTGCCATTTTCGTCAGAAAGCCATAGTTGAAGTTTGTTTTCTGCATGAATATCTCCATTTGGATCAGAGATTGTTATTGGGACGGCAATAGTAGAACCTATACCATATGCCTTTCCATTTCCTGGATTAATTTTACCAATGGTAATAGAGGACACCTGCCCAAAAGCTTTAGAAAAGATCCCTATGTATAATATAGTGATAAGAAGCTTTCTTAAATTCTTTAACATGAACTTTTGTTTTTCTTAAGCAATCTCTTCTAACTTAAGTAAGTTAACTTTTGTACGCCACTTATTGCTTAAGGGTTACTTGCCCATGTAAATATAGAAAAAAAGCTATACTGAGAAAATAATTTCACACATTTATCGCACTTTGAAAAAGGATTTTATTACCCGGCCAGTTCATCGATGTAATTCGAGAGTCGAGGAAGATAGATAATGTTTTTTTGGTTGTTTAGCTCCAAGGTCCAAAAAGTTCCGGCTAATTTGAAAATCCTGAAAAGTTGGTTGGATTCATGCAGTAGAAAGAACTCTATCCACTGTCCTAAAGTCATTCTGCCCAAAACGGCGTGGGTAGCTACACGTGAAGAATATCCTTCAGGCAGTTCTTCCAATAGCTGAAGTAATTCGCTTCGCATTCTGTATAATTCATGCAGTAAAGAACCAGTTGTTTTGGCGCATGTGAATCTAAATTCTAAATCCTCATCTGGTTTGTAAACCTCAAAGAAAGGGTTTATTTCATTTTGCATTCTTTGCAGCCGGGAAAGAAAGATATGGTGGTATCTGGTGAGATAGGCTATGGTTTCATGAATAGAAAATTTATCGGTATTTAAACGATTGTATATCGCTTCCGGCGGAAGATCATCAATATACGTTTTAATGGTTTTATGTTGATTACAAAACCTTTCGTAGTTATATTCAGGCAGCTTCATAAGAAAGATGATTAGTTCCTATTATCAGAACCAATCATTTTCTATGTTTGTTTTTTAAATTGATTTATTCTTTGCGGCATCAATCATCCCTAAAAGCATAAATTTTGCGGTAGCCGGATTGGTAGCTAGCGGGACATCGTGTACATCACAAATCCTGAGCAGCATTTGTACATCAGGCTCATGAGGGTGTTTTCCCAACGGGTCCCTGAAAAAAATTATTGCACTGATCTTTCCCTCTGCAGCTAATGCGGCTATCTGCGCATCGCCGCCTTGAGGGCCACTCAATTTGCGGGTAACTGATAAACCGGTTTGCTGTATATACGTCCCTGTTGTTCCGGTTGCTATCAATTTAATATCTTTTAATATTTCGTAATGATCTTTTACAAATGCGACCATATCGGCCTTCCGGCCATCGTGAGCTATCAAAGCAATTGATTTTACCGACATTCTGCTAATTCTATGTATTTATACTGTTTAACCAAAAAATAAATATCCTACAAATATTGCTGCTATTACCCCGGCAAAATCTGCAATTAATCCTGCAGGGATAGCATAGCGGGTCTTTTTAATACCTACTGATCCAAAATACAATGCAACTATATAAAATGTTGTATCGGCAGATCCATTAAAAATACATCCAAGCCTTCCAACAAAAGAATCAGTACCAAATGTTTGCATGGTATCAATCATCATAGCTTTTGAACCTGAACCACTTAAGGGCTTCATAAGGGCAACAGGTAGCGCATCTGTAAATTTTATGTCGAAGTTGGTGTAACTAAAGGCCCATTTAAATCCATCAACAATATAAGTTAAAGCGCCTGATGTGCGAAAAACGCTTATTGCAACCAGCATGGCAACCAAATAGGGAATTATTTTTACAGATGTTTCAAAGCCGGCTTTTGCCCCGTTTACAAATACTTCAAAAACGTTGACCTTTTTTTTAAGTGCGCCTAAAATAAATATTACCGGTATAGCAAACAGCATTAAGTTGCTTGCCACTTTTGATACCTGGCTGATTTCCTCTTTTGTTAAATAAGCGGTAAAATACCATACCAGCAAGCCTATGAAAGTAGTTAACCCTCCAAGCCAGGTAATAACAACGCGGTCAAATAAATTTATTTTCTGCTTAATGGCAACCAGCAACATACCGGTTACAGTAGCAACGTAAGTGGCAATAATGATAGGTATAAAAACATCTGTAGGATCTTTTGCACCTAATATGGCACGCTGAGCGATAATTGTTACAGGCAATAGTTGTAAACCGGAGGTGTGAAGCACCAGGAACATGATTTCCGCATTGGATGCTGTATCTTTATTCGGATTAAGCTCATGTAAACTATCCATGGCTTTAAGTCCGAGTGGGGTAGCGGCATTGTCTAATCCCAGCAGGTTGGCTGAGAAATTCATCATCATGTTGCCTACTGCCGGGTTGTTTTTGGGGACTTCTGGAAATAACCGATTGAAGAAAGGGCCTACGATTCTTGATAGAAAATTAATAGCGCCAGCTTTTTCACCCACGTTCATTATTCCTAACCAAAAGGCCATTGTACCAACCAATGGAAGGGCAATATCCATTACAGATGATTTGGATGAATCAAATATTCCTTCAACCATTACTCTGAATATTTCAGTATCGCCAAAAACTATCAGTTTAATTAAGCCAATTACAAAAGCAATAACGAAAAAAGATATCCAGATATAATTTAAAGTCATGTTACATTTTTGAGATGTTGTGAATTTAAGATGTTATATCAACATGAGAAAATATAAATACAAGCTGAAGTATTTAGAACAAAAAACCCGGCTATAACCGGGCTTTTATTATTTCTTTTTAGGCTGCTCTTTGGGCTTACTTTGCTGCTGCCTCATATAATCTTCCATGCGTTGCTGGAATTTTGATTTTTTCTGAGCTTCAGGTTTTTTCTTGTTTTCCTGAATCTGTGCATGAATTTTATCATCGTTAACCCATTGCCTGATTAAATACTGTTGCAAAAAGGTAAGCATATTTGCACAGAAGTAATAGTAATTTAACCCTGCAGGGTAACTATTTAAAACCCCAAGGAAAACAATAGGAGAGATGTATCCGATGTATTTCATCTGTCCGGTTGCGCCTGATATCTGATTGTTGAAATAGGTATATATAAGCGTTGATATGGTCATCAATAAACACATCAAACTTAAATGGTTACCCATAAACGGAATATTAAATCCGAAATTAATGAATGAATCATAGGTAGAAAGGTCTTTCATCCAAAGGAAGCTTTCATGTCTTAATTCAAATAAATTCGGGAAGAAAAAGAAGAAAGCCATCACGATGGGTATCTGAAGTACCATCGGAATACAGCCTCCCAAAGGATTAACTCCCGCTTTCTTATATAATTTGAGGTATTCCTGTTGTAATAAAGTTGGGTTGTCATCTCCAACCTTAGCCTTAATTTCATCCATTTCAGGCTTTAAAACTCTCATTTTAGCCATTGAAAGGTAGGATTTATAAGTCAGTGGCGACAATACAACTTTTAATAGGATCGTTAATACAACTATTATTAATCCATAATTCCATCCAAGACCTTCTAAAAAGTTAAATACAGGGATTACTGCAAAGCGATTGATCCATTTTAAAGGCCCCCAGCCTAAATTTATCTGACGTTCCAAGTCATATCCCTGGTCTTTTAAAATTCCGAATTTATTAGGGCCGAAATAAAATTCCATTGGATAACTAGTGGTTATTGAATTTGATGCAGCTAATTGCATCTGCGCAGAAAAAGATTTTACAATATCGTTATCTGCACTTGTGGTAACCGCTAAATTTCCTTTATCAAACCCTTTTTTTGCTATCAAAACGCTTGAGAAGAAGTGCTGTTTAAAAGAAATCCATTGAATTCTTCCTTCTTCGCCTATATTTTTTTTATCATCTTTTGATTCGCTCAAATGATCAACTTCTCCGCTTACAGGTTTGAAATAAGCAGTTGAGTAACGACGTTCGCTCGCCATGTCCTTTTCTTTCTGCCTTAAAGTCGCCTCCCAGTCGAGTACTATATTTTTATTACCTATTACATCCTGTAAGCCTTGTGTAACAATAGTAAATCCCACCTGATAGCTCTCACCCTTCAGTGAATAAACATAATCGATATATTTTCCTTCCGAATAAGTAAGGCGAAGGGTTAATGAAGAAGAATCGGCCTTGGCAACAGTTACATTTTTAGTAGAAGGGATGAAATAAAGATCATTGGTATGGATGTTTTTACCTGCAGTACTGAAAGTTAGCCCGAATTTATTTTCATTTCCGGAAAATAGAATTACAGGCTGGTTTTTGTAAGTTTTAAATTCCTTTAACTGAACCGACTCAATGCGTCCACCTTTGGTATTGATGTTAACTTTTAAACGCTCATTTTCTAGTGTTACGGTTTCGTTAGTGCCGTTTACTGATGATCCGAACGGACCCTTTAGAGCAGCAGAATCTACTACAGCTGCGGGAGCCGCAGGTTTTGAGGCGTTAAAATTTTCTGAAGGTTTTTGTTTTCCCGATTTAGCACGGGCTATAGAGTCCTGAACCTGTTTTTCCCGTTTTATTTCTTCTTCCGAAGGTTTCATGAAATAAGTGGAACCTACAAGGATGATGAGAATTAAAAAAAGGCCCGTGAAAGTGTTTCTATCCATTATAATATACTCGTACTATTTATTTCTTCCTTGAATATGCTAAGGAAGCGGCGACAAAGTTAACAAAAAGTGGGTGCGGATTATCAACTGTAGATTTTAATTCCGGGTGAAATTGCCCTCCAACAAAAAAAGGATGATTTTTTAATTCTACAATTTCAACCAGGTTGTTATCAGGATTTATTCCCGAAGCAATCATTCCTGCTTTTTCATATTCGGCAAGGTACTCGTTATTAAATTCATAACGATGACGGTGGCGCTCTGTTATCCTGTTTTTTCCATAAATTGCCGCGGCTTTGGTTCCCTTTTTTATTTCACAGGTGTAGGAACCTAAACGCATAGTGCCTCCCTTGTTTTTAATCTTCTTTTGTTCCTCCATCATTGAAATTACAGCATGATCGGCATTTTCGTTCATTTCGGTACTGTGAGCATCAGCATATCCCAAAACATTACGGCCAAATTCGATTACAGCACATTGCATTCCAAGGCAGATGCCGAAAAACGGAATATTATTTTCACGAACGTACCGGATAGCCTCTATTTTACCTTCAATACCTCTTATTCCAAAGCCGGGAGCAACTAAAACACCATGTAATCCGGCAAGCTTTTCGGCAGCATTTTCTTTTGTTAATCCTTCCGAATGGATACTTATTACCCGAACCTTACACTCGTTTTTGGCACCTGCATGTATAAAGGATTCGGTGATAGATTTGTAAGCATCAGGCAATTCTACGTACTTGCCAATTAAACCAATATTTATTTCAGCAGTTGGATTTTTTAGTCTTCCCAAAAAATCCTTCCAGCTTTCCAGATCCGGTTCGTTTTTGTGAGGAAGTTTCAGCTTTGTTAGTACAGTTTTGTCCAATTGCTCTTTTAACATCAATAGCGGAACATCGTAAATGGTTGAAGCATCGATAGATTCTACTACGGCATTGATATTAACATTACAGAAAAGGGCGATTTTCCTTCTGATATCCTGACCCAGGTGGTGTTCAGTCCTGCAAACCAAAACATCGGGCTGAATGCCATATTCCAATAACGTTTTTACCGAATGTTGCGTGGGTTTTGTTTTCAGTTCGCCGGCAGCGGAAAGAAATGGAACAAGAGTAAGATGAATTACCAAGGAGTTATTATAGCCTATTTCCCAGCGAAACTGGCGCACTGCTTCAATATAAGGTAACGATTCAATATCTCCTACAGTTCCTCCAAGCTCTGTTATAACGATGTCGTATTCTCCGCTTTCTCCCAATATTCGGATATTCCGTTTAATTTCATCTGTGATGTGCGGCACAACCTGAACTGTTTTACCTAAAAATGCTCCCTCACGTTCTTTGTTAATTACATTCTGATAAATACGTCCGGTTGTAATATTATTTGCCTGAGAGGTTGGAACATTTAAAAAACGTTCGTAATGTCCAAGGTCCAGATCGGTTTCGGCGCCATCTTCAGTTACATAGCATTCGCCATGTTCATACGGGTTTAATGTTCCGGGATCAATGTTAATATAGGGATCAAATTTTTGAATAGTAACTCTGTAGCCCCTTGCCTGGAGTAGTTTAGCTAAAGATGCGGAAATAATACCTTTTCCTAACGACGAGGTTACGCCGCCCGTAACAAAAATGTACTTGGTCATGATTCTTTTAAGGATTTTTTGCTTTAGAAATTTTTAATATCGCTGTAATTGATATAGAAAATATTCTTTTTGTACGGGATACAAAGGTACAAAAAAAATGATCCCACTTAAAGTTATGATAAAGAAAAGGGATATGGAAAATTATGCTGCAGCAGTTTTCTCCCTTTTCAAACTTTCCGATATTAATAATCTAAGATCTGCATAACCTGAAGTGTATATGGCTGGAAAACTAAATGGTGAATAACTTTGAAGCGCCAAATAACCCACAATTACTGCAATTAAGGTAGGAAATACACTCGCAATTGCAATTCCATAAACATTTCCAAAAATATATATTCCAGCAAAATCTGCTATAACGTTAACAACAACCATTACAAGTACTTTAAGAAAGTTTATACGAGGCCTGTTAGTTACATCAATTGTTAAAGCCATAAACCTGTCAGCTGGATATAAGAGTGCAAAGGTCATAAACAATCTAAATACATTTGCTGCTTCAGTACCATAATATTTTTGTCCGCCTATAATGATAATAGCAAGATCTGCAAAAGCAACTGTTATTAAAACCATCGGGACAAGAGCAACTGTTAGCATCCCAATATATTTTCTCATAATTACTATAACCTCATTTTTATTTCCAGTGTTAAATGCTTTCGAAATAGCAGGCATTCCGGTAGCTGCAAAACTTCTCAATGGGATCTCAACTACTTCCATTAATCTTAAGCCAATATTATAAATGGCTAATGCAGAAGGGCCTAACATAAAGTTTATTATGAATGTATCCGAGCTTCGGAAAAGATTAGCACTGAATGCTGTACCTACTACATATTTACCAAAGTGAAATAATTCTAAAAAACAAGCGTTCGTTCTGTTTAAAAAGCACTTAATCTTTGACCATCCGGTAAATAAAGCAAGAAGACTTGTTATTAATGAGGCTAATAAGTTAGCATAAATTACATAATTAAGGTTAATTTTTCCACTAATAATTAGAACAATAACCATTATAATAAACAACGTTTGATTAACAAATCGTATTAATAATAATTTGTCGAAGCGTTCGTCTGCTTGCAAAACACAGGTTGCTATAAAAGTTGGAAGCGTAAATAAATATGTTATACCAAACCATTTCATAAATAGAGCGAGCCCTGCATTTTGCACGAAATTTAAAATTGGCAAGGCGATTATGTTGAGTAGAATGAAGCCAAATGTAATTGCCAATCCCAACTGCCATGTGGAACCAACTACTTCTGAACCTCTTTCTTTAGAAGTTCCAGAATAGAACTTTATAAAAGCGGTGGTTAGAAAGCCAGATCGGAAAGAATCAAATAATATAAGTATTGACTGAAAAAAAACATAAATACCAATTTCATTAATAGGAAGATAACGATATAAAATAGCTAACGTTACCATTCCTAAAATAGACATTATACCATTTCCTGCTAAAGAAAGAAAATGAATATTTCGAAGTTTAGTTTGAAGTTTTTGGAAGTTGAACATAATTTGAGAGCGAAGATTCTTAGTTTAATTTGTACTATATTATGTTGTTGTTTTAGTTGTACTTTTTAAACACTCTAATAAAATTTGAGCTATTCTCTTCCAGCTGAAGTTCTTTACGAATTCTTTTCTTAGATGTTGTCGGTCCTTGTCATCTTCTGTTAGTGCTCTTTTGATTTGAGAGATATATTGTTCAGCATTAGTAGCTAAATAAACAATGTTGCCAAAAATTTCTTTCATTGGATTAGTAGATGTAGCTACAATTGGCCTCCCCAGCGCCAGATATTCGTTTATTTTTAATGGAAAATTACCTACTGTTATTTCGTTAATTGCCTGAGGGTTTATACAAACATCGAAATGTTTTATATATGATGGTACAATATTCTTGTCTTTTTTACCTAAATAATAAATATTTGAAAGGGTATGAAGATTACTGCTTTTAAAATTATCATCTTCAGGGCCGATTAGTACAATATTCCATTGCGGATTAGCTATTGCAACCTTAAGCATTAAATCTAGATCTAATCGCAAAGAGGTTAAGGCGCCTACATATCCGATAATTGGTTTTGAAATATTTTTTAAATCATCAGGGAGAGCCCATTCTATATCATCATTATATAGTTCGTCGTCAAAACCGTTTCCAATATAAAAACTATTCTTATTGAAGTTTTTAGCTCTGTTTGTATAATCATACGAGTTACAAACAACCGTGTCGGCTTTTTGCATTAATTTGGGTTCATGGTTTAAGCCATGCTTTCTCCAATAATCAACTCCCAATGTATAATCTCTGTCTAAGTAGACATATAGTTCTGGTTTAAGAAATTCTTTTAAATAGAAACTTCTAAATATATCTTTGTCATTGATAAGAATGAATTTATCAAACCCCAACTCAGAGAGTGCTTCCCTTATCTCTTTTGCAAAAAGTGTATTGTTGTAGCGATTGAAAACTGAAAAAATTGTTGTACTTGGAATCCAGTTTATAGACTCCATGATTTTATGAGGATTTAACATCCACAAATTACTATCCAACTTGGTAAGTTTCTCTTCTTTGTGTTTAATAGATAAAATATGTGCCGATGTAAACTCATCCTTATTCTCAGAAAAATATGTTTTACGATCAATAGGTGGGTTAACGTATAGAACGTTATGGTTCTGTGCTAATGCTTTTGCCAATCCCGTAGACGTTGACTCTCGATTCGTGTTTATTCTTTGAAGACCAACAAAAACAAAATTCATTTATATTAAAAATATTAAAGTTTAAAGATATATCAATATTAAAGGTTTTTTTATTTTTTTTCTCCCTTTTCTCAGTTTCAGTCTCTGTTAAATAGTTATTTTTGATAACATAAGATTGTTTCTCAGCTTTTACGGAGATTTTAAAATTATGATACAAACAATGTCAATTACTGATGAATTAAATTATTTTGAAGAAGTTTCATTGCTCATAACCCACTACAATAGAAGCAAATCTTTAGAAAAATTACTTCATAGCCTTGAAAAACAAAATTGTCGATTTAAAGAAATTATTGTTTCAGATGATGGAAGCAGTCAATTGCATTTAGATCAATTACAAACTCTACAGAAACAATATTCTTTTAAGTTAATAAAAAGCAATGTTAATAAAGGATTGGGAAATAATATAAATAAAGGGCAAGACGCAATAGATACTCCTTATACACTATACGTTCAGGAAGATTTCGAAGTGACAGCCCTGTTTGCCGGGAACTTCCGCAATGCCTTAAAGATAATGAATCAGGAGAGAAACATTGACATTGTTAGATTATATGCTTATTTCATTTATCCTACACTTATACCTTATAGAGAAGGATTTTCTATAATGAAGTATAGCCATTGGTGTTTAAATCATATTAAATTCTATTATTATAGTGATCATCCTCACCTTCGTAGAAGTAACTTTACAAAAAAATTTGGAAGATATGTTGAAGGTGAGAAAGGAGATATTACAGAATATAAAATGGCCATATCTTTTTTGCGAAATAAAGGTAAAGGAATGTTTTTCAATAATTTTAGTTCTCTTTTTGTACCTTCTTACGTAGAAGGAGAATTAACTACTATGGAAAGGAGAACCTGGACATTAACAACTAATCCTATAATTCAAGTTTTACGATTTATTTATTTACGGTTTAAGTTTTTGAAAGGCGTTTGGGATCTGAGATTTTTAAAGTAAATTGCGTAACGTGCCAATTAATGACTCAGGCAGATTATATATTTGAAGATGTTACTCTATTAATTACACATTATAATAGGAGTAATTCGCTTGAAAGATTATTAAGTACTATTACTCAAAGTTGTAAATTTCACGAAATAATAGTATCTGACGATTCAAGCAACGAAAATCATTTGAGTAAATTAAAAGATCTGCAATGCAAATACAGTTTTCGTTTACTGTTAAGTGACTCGAATAAGGGGCTTGGAAATAATATAAATAAAGGACAGGATGCAGTAGTAACTCCTTTCACATTATATATACAGGAAGATTTTGAGCCATTACAAAATTTCTCATTTCGGTTTGATCAGGCGCTTAAGATGTTAAGAGAACGGAAAGAGATCGATATTATTAGGTTTCATGCTTATAATAAATATCCATATTTAAAGCCATATAAATATGGATTTGCAGAAATGTTATTTAAACCTTGGTACTGGGGCTATAGTAAATTTTATTATTATAGTGATCATCCTCATTTAAGACGAAGTAATTTTATGGAAAAGTTTGGAAGATATAGTGAGGGTAAAGGAGATCAAACAGAGTACAATATGATGTTCTCCTTTTTAAAGAAAGGAGGGAAAGGACTATTTTATGAAAAAAACCGCGGACTTTTTGAACAAAAAAATACGCCTGAAGAGCCGAGTACTATGAAACGTGATTTCTGGAGGGAAAGTGAAAATGTATTTATTACCGGAATTCGACACTTTTATCGCCATATTAAGTTTAATTATGATTTTTTCTTTTCAAGAAAGTTTTAATCTTTATTTTGTAACACAGAAAAACATCATTCGTAGAAGAAAAAACTAATATTATTTAAATTTCTTTTTTTTGAATAATTTAAAATAACTATAATATAATTAATATCTCTCAAATGAAGCTTAGAAATCCGATTGATCGATTAGACTTATCAATTAAAAATAATTACAGAGTATTAGAAGTAGGAGGAGGGCATAATCCTCATCCTAGAGCTAATGTAGTAGTAGACAAGTTTACAGATTCTAATTATCATAGAAGCGGAGATATTAAAGTATTAAAAAATCAAGAATTTTTATGTGCAGATGGAGAAAATCTGCCTTTTGATAATAATTCTTTTGATTATGTTGTTTGCTGTCAGGTAATAGAACATGTCGACGATCCTATTAAGTTTGTAAAAGAGCAAAGTAGGATAGCGCCAAGAGGGTATATTGAAACACCATCTTTAATTGGGGAATATTTAATCCCAAAAGAATCTCATCGATGGGTAATATTAGAAATTGATAACAAAATAGTAATGTATGAAAAGGAAAAGATAGATTTTAAATCCAATAATGATTTTGGTTATGTCTTTCTGGAATATCTTCCTAAGGTTTCAATAGGTTACAAAGTTTTACAGCGAACCCATTTTAACATTATCAGTATCAACTATGAATGGAAAGACAATATAGAAATATTAGTTAACCCGGATAGTTCTTATTATTCTGATTTCTTCACAAAGCCTTGGGACCATGAAGTATGTAATAACTTGCTAAAAAACAAAAATCTTAGCAAGGAGTTTATTTGGTCTATGAATGCCTTTATTGATGTTTGCAAAAAAGCATTTAAAAGCAAAGTTTTAAGGTATCAAAAACTTTAATTAAGAGTTCAAACTCTTTCCCATTTTTCGGATTCAAAATTGTATGTTTTTATTATTTTGGCGGGATTACCTACGGCAACACAATAATCCGGAATATCTTTTGTTACAATACTTCCGGCTCCTATAACAGAATGCTTTCCTATTTTTACGCCGGCTGTAACTACACAGTTTGCCCCAATCCAAACATCATCTGATATTGTTATATCTTTGGTAACTACTTTTTGAGCACTTGGTGGAGTTGAAATGTCTTCAAAGCCATGATTTAGCCCTGAAATTACTATATTTTGAGCTAACATTACATTATTACCTATGCTTACCGGACCTATAATAACATTTCCAATTCCGATAATTGATTTTTTCCCAATGATAACGTCTCCTACACCGTTGTTAATAGTAGAAAAATCTTCGATTACAGATTGAGGGCCTAATTGAAAGTTATTAAAAGGAAATACATCCAACCTGGTCCGATAACGGATTATTGAATTTTTACCTCTTGAATGTTTGAATGGGTTTAGAAATAATTTCACCCATAAGCGTGGACGATGTTCATCAGATGGCTGAAGCATCCACAAAACAAATCTTTTTAAGGAAGTATTGTTATTTATTATAGCTTTAATAGACATATATATTTATAAGGTCTTGAGCATTGCTTTATAAATTTCTTTTACGCTATTTTCCCAGGTGTGGCCAGACGCAAAACGTTTTCTCAAAGATTGTAATTCTTCTGTATCTTCCTCAAGCGCTTTATAAATTAATGGAATATAATCTTCTTTCTTTTTGCTTAAGTATAAATAATCTTTAAAGATACTCATAGCATCAGTATCTGTAGCTACAACAGGTTTTCCCATAGCTAAATACTCATCAATTTTTCTTGGATAGTTGCCAATTGTAATTTCATTACTTAGTTGAGGATTGATGCAAACATCGAATGCCTGAATATAAGAAGGAAGCATTTCAACCGGTTTTGCGCCTAAAAAATGGATATTACTGATTGAATGAAGAATACTTCCTTTAAAAACATCATCTTCAGGCCCAACCAGAACTATTTGCCACTGTGGTTTCGATAAAGCAATAAGAGAAATAATTTCAATATCTAAACGTATACTTTGTAAAGATCCTAAATATCCTATTTTGGGCGAAGGGATATTTTTTATATCTGCTGGTAAATAATCGTCAGGAACATCTTTGAAAGCTTCTAATTCACATCCTTGCCCAACATAATAGGAGTTATAATTATATTGTTTACAGTAATTAACTAAATAAACTGAATTAGCAACGCATGTATCGCTTTTTGCTATCAGTTTTGGCTCGAGTCTTGTTCCATGTCTTTTCCAGTATTCAACTCCAATCATAAAATCTCTGGAGTAGTAAACGGAAGTTTGAGCATTTAATAACTCCTTTAGATAAAAGGAACGTGCAATATCATTATCATTAAAAAGTATTATATTTTTGAATCCTAAAATATTAATAGCGTCTAAAATTCTTTTTGCTAGTTTTTTATTATTGAATTTATTAAGGATGTCGTATGCCCAAGGTATTCTAATCCAATTAATTGATTCTATTATGGTTTTAGGATATAAATTCCACAGGTTTTCACTTAATTTAATTATGGAGGGTTCTTTACCTCTTATGATATTTATCCTTTTCCGAATTTTAGCGTTTTTAGCTTTTCTTAAAAATGTAATCCTATCAAGAGGATAATTTACATATAATACTCTGTTAGTTTTTGAAAACTCTAATGCTATATTTCTACAATTGCTACCTAAATCATCATCCCATGCCTGCTGTCCAACAATAATTATATCTTTACCTTCAATGATCTCTTTCATGTAAAATTTGGTTGTCTTGTTGATCTAGTCGGAGAGTAATATTTATTAATGCTACTACAAGGTAGAAATATATATTAATAGGAAATTGCACCAGGGCTTCTTGAGGGTAGTTTCCTATATTTAGTGCAAAAACTATTAAGACCATTGCTAAGCAATAGCTTTTTAATTCTGGATTTTTTATTTTAAAAAAGTTTTCTATTCCTGTTTTTAAAACAATAAACATTAAAGTGCAAATTATAAACAGGCCTATCCAACCCAGTTCTACAGCAACACGTAAATAACCACTATCTGGCGGAAAATTTGCGAGAAAGGAATTAGGAGAAAAACGTTGTCCCCAAACACCTGTAGCCCCTAACCCACCTCCAATCGGATGAGTAAGTATATAAGGCTGAATTCTTTTTTGATTCATTTTTCTTACATTGAATGATGCATCATTCGATGGTTTAAAAGCTGACTGAAATCTATGTAATGTTGGATTGGAAGTTGGCATAAAAATCAGAATTATCAGAAAAAAAGCACCTGCAATTGCCAATGCTAATATTTTCTTACTATAATTTAATATTGCAAACATTGCTACTCCAACGGGAAGAAGTACATACGCCCCCCTTGTTCCTGAATAAAGCATCGTTTGAATAAAAAAAACTATCATGCCTCCGAGTATGATTTTTTTCCAAATCGAGATTGGGAGTGTCATTAACGCTAAGCAGAGCAGAATACTAATAACCATATTATATGAAAAAGCAGTAGGATCTGAAAATATTGAGAATTTTCGCCAATGACCATCAATGAATAATAAATTACGTATAAGATCAGAGTCTAATGATTGTGCTTCATAATTAAAAAAACCAAAATGTTCTTGCTTAAATGCCCATGCAGCTGCTATAATAGATAAAGCAAGCCACACTTTTATAATAATCCTAATAAATTCAACAGTTCGAATATAATAGGTAAATATAAAATATGTAAGCATTACTACTGCTACAGATCTTATGGTGTATACCCAAGCTAATCGTGACTCTGCTATTGGATTGAAAAATTCAAATAGGTTATATGCAATCCATATTAAAATGATAAAACTGATAGGATCTTTAAAGATTTTCCAGTTTGGATGAAATTTTTGATTAACCAAAAAACCTAAAATTAAAAGAGCTTGAAGAGCATCCATTAAAGTGCCTAATGGGAAATTAATACCTATTCTAATAATACCCATTATAATATATGCGGCTATTAGAAGGACAATAATGCCAAATTTAGGGTATACAATTATGGCATATAAAATTGGCATGCCTACAATTGCAATAAGGAGTAAAGCACCAATAACAAAACCAGATTGTTTAATAGCAAAAGCTATTAATATAGATATAATTAGCAAAAAAGAAAGACCTAATGGATTTAAAAGCTTTTCATCGAAAATAAATTCTCTTAATTTCTCGAAAAGTCGATTTTTCTTTTTAGATGTTTTTTTAGGCTGATTTATAGGTAACTCAATATTCTCCATTAAAGAAAAAGAAGTTTAATAAAAAAAACATACACTCCTATAAAAGCCACGATTATGGCTACTTTCCTTATATAAATTGTATTATCTAAAGCTCCTTTACTTTTTTCTTTTGGATGTATTCTCATCGGATAATTATTCTATATCTTCCTGGTTCTGGTAGTGTTGAGTAGCTACAGAACGTTCGTTTGCACTTCGTGCATTTATTAAAGAAATAACTTGAAAAAACATAAACTTTGGAATTCCGATTAAAGAATTCAAGATTCGCTTATCCGTCCGTTGGTTTAGTATCGGAATGAAAAAGCTCATGACAAATACGAGTATTCCAATAAACCAAAATAAAGAAGCATATATATTAAATACAATATTAATTAGCATGAAAATGACAGAAAGAATAAGAAATATAAATAACGGTGGCCTTAATAATACTAATCCAAATAAAAATTGATTCCAACTGAAATTTTTAAGACTTTCAAAAATTAGGGTAAAACCAAAATTTGAATATTTAAACCAAGTATTTATCCACCTGGACCTTTGATTAACTAATTGGGCTGTTTGCGAAGTTTTTTCATCAAATACTATCGCGTTAGAAGCAAAAGCAATTTTTTTATTTCTTTTTACTATTTCAAATTGTAAAACTTTATCGAATCCAGCTCCTGTTATATCTAAGTTTTCCAGGCATTCTTTGTATAAACCTGTGGTAAATGCCATGCCCGATCCTGCTAATGTTGCAGATGATCCTAAAGTAAATAGTATTTTACCATCATAAAAATGGTAATAAATATCTCTTGCTGCATCTAAACAAGCATATTTAGTATTTAAATTCTTAGCTTCCCGTATACCTTGTACTGCTTCAAATTCTAAATCGAAATAATAATTAAGCTCATTCAAGTATTCCGGATGTAAAAGATTATCACTGTCAATAATAGTTAAACGATCATGATTTCTTCTGAAATGTTTTATAGCATAAAAATGAGATCTTGTATTACTGGCAAGGGTTTCTTCAGGTTTTAGCAGAATTACATTGGGATCATCAAAACTCAGATCTTCAATGTTACATTTATCAGCAACAATATAAACTAAATAATTATGATAATTTATTTTTCGAATTGAATTTATTACTCCAGGTAGGGCATCTACTTGCTCATATGCTGTTACAATTATTGCGTAGTCACTTTCATTACCCGCTTTACTAACTTTTACATTTTTATTCTTTAATGTATAGATTAGATAAACAACGAATGGAAAAATTAAATTAAAGCCAATTATGCTTTGAATAAATAGAAAAGTTATATCCAAAATAGTACTCCACATGTTTAACTCTTTACATTTTTTGATTTATTAAGCTCATTTTGAACTTTATTTAAAATCCAGCCGATAAGTTTCTTATCAAGAGATTTCAGATATTCTATATACTGTTTTTTTGATTCTCTAATAGTTTGATTGGCTTCTAATACAGACACAACTTTGTCTGTAAAAAGAAACCATTCTTTTGATTTGCTGATTTGCTCAAGAGGTGCTGTTTCAATTATAATTATGTCAAATAATGTTTTTAAACTTTCAAATACTTCTCTAATTTCTTCTTCTTTGTTTATCTCCAATAAAGAAACATCTCCACCATGGTTGCCTAACACTTGTATTAAATTGTCTCTGTCAAACTGAGATTGATTACTAGAGTCCTTAAAAAGATCTTCTATGTAAATGCTGGGCTGAACGGTTTTACTAATTGAGGGGTTGCAAAAGTTTCCATCAATTAACAGTACCTTTTTATTCATCATAGAATAAGCAAACGCTAAATTTATTGATAATAAAGTTTTTCCTTCACCTGCCCTTATACTTGTTATGCCAACGGTTTTTAGTGATTTGCTAAGATCTCTGTCAATTTCAAACCGGATAGAACGGAGTTGATCCTTTAATTCTTCAATATCTTTATTATTAGAGTTCCCTCTCCATACTTTAGATAAATCAAGTTTTGAACCCTGTAGTTTTTTTAATTGCCCGATTACTGTTAATCCTGTTTTTTGAGCTAACTCCTTAGGTTGTGTAATAGAATCATCAAGGAAGAACAGTATAAATAACACAACAGCACAGAAAACAAAGCTGATAATCCCACTTAGAATAACAAGTAGCATTTTTTTTGATGGCAGGGCTAAACCCGGCATTGCTATTTGAATCTGCCGGAGTTTGATTGAATAACCCGATTCCATGTGGGTTTGGTTATATTTGTTCAATATCTCCAAATATTCTTTACTGGCAACTTCAATATCTCTTTCGTAAGATTGTACTACAGCCTCGTGGGGTACCAGTTTATCAAATGCTACATTAAGTTCTCTTAATTCAGTCTCAATAGTTTTTACACTATACCTTGCAATATCCTGTTGTATTTGTAATGATAGTTTTTGTTGTACCAGATCTTGCTTAGCAGATAATGGGCTATAAATATATTTATCTGTTAATTTATTTATGTCGGCAGTGAGGGTTTCTTTTAATGAATCAATAGATTTTTTAAAACGAGGATCAAAATTATTCTGTATATACTTCTCCTGAAGTAACCGTAGCTTTTGTTTTTTAGATAAAATATCTTCATTTACGCGTGTTAAAGTAGATTCAACATATCGCCTGTCTTTAATGTCAAATTTAGAATCAATGCCTTGTATAGCTCCTTCATGTGATACGATATTTTTTTCAGCTTCCTGTCTGCGAGTTTCATACTCTAGTATCATTCCATAAAGCAGTTTTGATTGTTCATATAAGTTTAAAACCCGGTTTTTTATCTTATAATCTCTCAATAGGGAAATTTTTTGATTCATTGCTCTATACTTCTCCTTTAACAATGCATCCAAGAAATTCACTGCTTTTTGTTGATTTTCTTTAACTATGGAGGTATAGTAAGTAATAAATTCAGCACATAGTGTATTTACTACGTATGCTGATAATTCCGGGTTTTGAGATGTATATTCAATATATATAAAATCACTATTATTAGCCCGATAGATAAATAATTTTTGCTTTAGTGATTCCTCATCATATCCCATAGAACGGAGGAGTGCATACATTCCATTCTGTTCTTTATTCCAGAGGCTTAACCCTTCTTTTTTTTTATACTTCTCTTTAAATACCTTTATAGCATTTTGCTTAGCACTTTCATTCAAAGTTTTCATCAGCTTACTCCATTCTTTAAATGGATGAGGAGAAGTTAGATCATGAATAATTAATCGATAGGAAACCTGATCAATCATTTTATTCATTTTCATCATTTCTATCAGATTGCTGAATTCCTGATTTATTTGTGACTCCTGAACCGCTCTGTCATCTGAATTTAAGACTTTTTGAGTTTCATCTACAATTCCGGTTGCTATCTGGGCCTGCGATTGATAATTATCAGGAAGATTTCGAACCAGAAAATAAGATATAATAACAGTTATGGCTGGAATGATAATTAATGAAAAACGATGGCGAAAAAGCAGTTTAAAGAATTTAGTAAAATCCATCTTATTGAATTGATTCCAGTTTCCTTCCTAATAGTTCTTCTAATGCTGCTTTAGCTGTTAGCATTGATGCTTCAGTTTCAATTTTTTCCTCAGAGTGCGTGGCTACCACTACTACGGCTTCATTAAATTCTTTAAATGTAATTTCACTTTTTTCATACTGTGTTCTTTGGTGTTTTTCTATACTTTCTACATCGTCCACAATATTTGAATACAATTCTAAAGTTTTTTTAAGCCTGATATAATCGAAATATCTTTTCTTTACTTCTGTTTCCAGCAGTATATAATATTCTTGTTCCTCTCCCACTAATGAACGATATTCTGCCTTGGCTTTTTTTATCTCACTTGGGGTTTGTAATAGAAGGCCAAAATTGATGAATACACCAGCTTGAAGCCCGTTAAATAAGCTTGGATTAACAATGTCTATTGTACTGTTAGGCTGATAAATATAAGAGGCACTGATAAAATTTAGCCACGATAATTTTCTGGTAGTAACTGCAGCTTTTGCTGCTTTGGCTCGTTCGCTATAATATCTTGTCTTTGGATAATTCTCCTTGGCTATCGTAATTAATTTTTGTAAAAATGGATAAGAGATATCATCCATCATGGTAGTTTGCCCATAACAAAAAAGGCTACTTAATAGCAATAAAAAACTAATGGATGTGTACTTAATAGGCATCTGTTTATTCTTAAATCGTTCACACTCGTTCTTTTTGTAATAAAGCAGGGATAGTTCCTAGAATTATTTTCATATCAAGCCAGAAAGAGTAATTGGTAGCGTAAAAGTTATCTAATTTTTTTCGCTCTCTTTCCGACATTTCTTCTTTTCCGCGTTTGCTTATCTGCCACAGTCCGGTTAACCCGGCTGGACCTAAAAAGCGCATTGACCATTCATTCGATGTAAGCATCTCCGCTTCGTATAGAGGTAAGGGGCGATTTCCTACTAATGACATGTCTCCTTTCAGTACATTAAATAACTGAGGTAATTCATCAATACTGGTATTACGGATAAACTGCCCGATCTTCGTAATCCTGGGGTCATTTTTAATTTTCACAAAAGCTGTTTTCCCTCCTTCATGGTCAGGAGAATTTGCATATTGATTCAATGCCGATAATTGGCTTAAATCCTGGTCGGCGCCGATTTTCATTGATCGGAACTTATAAAAATTGAAAATTTTATAACCTGTTCCTACCCGTTTGCTTTTATATATTACGGGCCCTTTAGATTCCAATCTTATTAATGCAGCCACAATCAGAAAGAAAGGGGAGAGGAAGAGCAAAGCAGCGCTTGATGCGAGGATGTCAAAAGTTCTTTTATAAAAAGGTACTTTATATCGTGTATCTATTTTCATAGATAGCTCGGCAAGCTCAGGTTTTATCAGTTTAAATTTTACAAGAAAACTTAACCTTTCGGCCAGATCTTCTAAAGGAAAAGGAAAAGTGTACAGGTCATGAATTTTTAAACTAAGCGCCTTATCTCTTAACTTTTCATTGGATTTGTCAGAAAGTGCTACAATTATCAAGCCCTGTAATAATGGATTTTTCCTTGTCTTTTCTATAAAAGATATCCATTTTCCATTTTCGTCCGTTTCCAATAAAATGATGTCAGGAAGCGTCAATAAGGACTGATCGTTTAAATATTGTTCTAATAATTCTGCAGAATTCTCGCTATGTATAGAGAAAAAAGAAGAAAAGCCATCTTCAATAATTTCCCTCATTTTACTACCTGCGTATGCAACTTTTACATGCAGCGCCTCATTGGTTGAAAGATCAATTTCCTGCAATAACGCCATGGTATTTATTTAGAAGATTGTTAATGGAAGATTTTAACCGCGTAGGATTGAACGGCTTTTGAATTACATCGTCAACGGTAAAAGGCATCTGGCTTACCCGCGATTCGAGGTCTTCTTCTCCTGACAGTAATATTACCGGAGTATTTCTGTAAAACCCGCTTATCTTTAAGTTTCTTATAAATGAACTGCCATCAAAATAGGGCATATGCAGATCTGAAATAATCAGAGCCGGATCATTGCCTTCCTCAAGCCAGCCTAAAGCCTCAACGCCGCTATTCTTAATAACCAGGTTGTAGTCTTTAGAAAGAACAAAATTCAAAAGCTTTAGAATACTTACCTCATCATCTACAATAAGTATTTGTTTTTTCATACTTCAGTTTTGAGATGTTAATTTTTTAGCCCTCCTTACGTAAATATTACCCTTTTAGTTTCATTTTTTAGTATCGCACGAATCTTGCCATTTTATTCCATAAATGAAAGCGTTAAAATAAAAAGGCCTTTTAGAATCTGAGAAATTAACTCATCACTTTTCTCAGTTGTGTAAATATAAAGAAACTTAACAACATGATTATCGTATAAAATCAAAAGTTTTATAATAAGTAAAATTTCTGGCGGGTGAAAAGCACTGTTTCTTCCATTTTTTTTGAAAAAAAGCCTGAAAGCATAGCTGGAAATCATAGAGCTTTTTTTCACCTAAGAAATGTCGCTGTTGTTCGTGCTGATTCTGAAGTTTCAATCAGAAAAGGAATAATTCCGAGATATTATTTTTTCTTCTTTACTTTATTCATCTCCTTATTTTTCAGTTTAAACCTGTACAGCCAGGCAATTATTACACCATTTTCTCAGCGCTACCAGGCGCAGCAGCGGGGTGGGATTGTTTATGTATCCAATAATATTCTTAGCTGTAACGGTTGTACTGCCGTTAATCAAATGCCACCGGGAAGTTCGGGAAATAACAACAGCTATAATAGTAAATATATCGATATCGATACAGATGCTGCAACATTTAGTTCCAGTTCTGCTGATTTGGACTTACCCTCTTGTTCTGAGATTACTTTTGCCGGTTTATACTGGGGTGGAGCAGCGACCTCCGGAAATTCAAGGTACACAAACCGGAACACAGTAAAATTAAAACTTCCACTTACTTCGAACTATGTTGATTTAACTGCCGATCAATATTCAGGAGTTTACAATAATAAACATTACCAGTATTATAAAGACATAACTTCCCTTGTTAATGCAAATGCGGTAGCAAACGGAACCTACACGCTGGCAAATGTTGTTGCTAATGAAAATACCACCGACGTAGAAGCTGGCTGGACAATTGTTATAGTATATAAAAATGATTTAAAACCGTACCGGAATTTAACAGTGTTCGATGGATTGGCCGGGATTATGAATGGAGATGTCAATCCGCTTAATATTGATATTTCTGGCTTTCTTACTCCTCCCGTCGGGCCGGTAAAATTCGAATTAGGTTATGTTACTTACGAAGGTGACAGAGGCAGAAACGGTGATTACATGCTGTTTAACGGACAACAGATCAGCGACGTTTTACATCAACCGAATAATATTTTTAATAGTTCCATTACCAATAACGGATCTGTTGTTACTTCCAGGAATCCTGCTTACAATAATACATTGGGTTATGATGGCAGTATCATTATGCCCGATAATAGCAGCTTCAATTATATAAGCAACAGTGCCACTTCAGCGAGGTTAAGCCTTACTACTTATGATGATACGTATATTGTTGGAGTACTTACCACTTCTATTGATGTTTTTAATCCATATTTTAAATTTACTCATACTTATACCAATCAAACCAATCCATTGAGAGTAGGAGTGGATCCGGGTGATGTGCTGGAAATAGTTTATGAGGCAACTAATATTGGAAACGATGGAAGTATCCAGTCAAACATTGTTAATGACCTGCCTCAGTTTTTACATTATGTTCCTAATTCATTAGAAATACAGGGAGTATCAAAAACTGATAACAGCAATGACGATGAAGCGGAATTTCTTACCGACGAAAACAGGGTTGTTTTTCGTGTAGGGGCGGGAGCAACAAGCAGTACAGGCGGTAGTATTGCTTCAGGCGCTTCAGTTAAAGTGAAGTTTCTTGTTAAGGTTACTGATGATTGTGATGAATTACGATGTTCCGGTGGTTCTATAAGTAATTTCGGTACAATTAATTACTATGGAAATGTAAATAATACAACTCCTGCAAGTAAACAGTCAGGACCAGCACCTGTTTCTGGTGAATGTGATTCGGGTCCGGGGGCCATGGTTCTTACTGTTAATACTCCTGCCAATTGTATTGCTCTTCCAACAGATATTTCCATTACACTGGCCTGCGAAACTTTTGTTTCTAACCTGGGTCTGCCAGCAGGGTATTCGTTATTTGATGAGAACGATGTTTTTTTTGCAAATCCGATTACTGCTGTTTCTACCGGCGGGACATATGTTGCACATAAAAAAGTAAACAGTGCCTGTGAGTATTCATTTAAAGTTACGGTTTCTTTTGATCCGCTTGCTATGTCAGGAACTCCCGGTTCAGTGAGCTGTTTTGGCGGAACTGATGGTAAGCTTGATGTTAACATAACCGGCGGATCTGCACCTTATAGTTATTCATGGACCGGGCCTGCCGGTTTTTCCTCAACAAGTCAAAATATTTCTGCATTAACAGCCGGAACATATCAGCTTATAGTCAAAGATCTTTATGGATGTATTCAAACTAAATCCTTTGATATAATTGAACCTGCCGCACTTTCTGTTAATGCCGTAACAGTAAATACCAAATGTTCTGATTCTTCAGATGGTTCAGTAATGCTTACTGTTACAGGTGGTACTGCTCCTTATACATTTAGATGGAATACGAATACAAGCTGGACTACCAATCAGATTACAAATGTAGCAGCGGGATATTATCCTGTACTTATCACAGATGCCAACGGATGTTCTGTAACTTTAAATCCTCAGGTAGTAGCAGGAACTTGTCCAAAAGTTTCTTTTCAGATTGCCAGCTCGAGTGTAATGGAAACTGTAGGTCAAACCACTATTGCTGTTTCGTTAAGTAATGCCAGCCCGTATCCTGTAACTGTTCCATATACTATAAATTCGGCCAGCACAGCAAAAAGCCCTTCAGATTATTCTATGGTATCCGGAAGCTCTCCCATTATTTTTGCTCCGGGTGAAACTGTTAAATACATCACTTTAAATATCGTTAGCGATACTAATATTCTTTTCCCAGAACCTGATGAAAATGTAATCTTTGATTTAGGAACTCCTGTAAATGCTTCTTTGGGTAATATCCCTAAACATACCTTAACTATATATGAGCAACCACCTGTTGTGAGTTTTCCCGAAGTTACATTTGATGTGGAAAAGTCTTCATTTAATGAGAATAAAGGAACTGTAACAGTAAAAGTTAATTTACTAAGAAATTACTTCGGAACTTTTGATGTTGATTTTGATATTGCCGGCACCGCAATTTCAGGTAGCAGTAAAGATTATACGTATAGCCCAACAACTACGAGGATTCATTTTGCTGACGGGCAAAGCACAGCTTATATTACTGTTAATATAATTGATGATATTATTATTGAAGGGGATGAAACGATCGTATTTACATTAAAAAATCCCAGTAATGGAACTATAGGAAATATTAATGTTCATACTTTAACAATAGTGGATAATGATTTTCCTCCTTTAGTAATAATAAACAATCAGACAAAGAATGTAACCTGTTATGGAGCTTCTGACGGGTCAATAGATATCAGTGTGACAGGCGGGGCGTCACCTTATATTTATTCCTGGAGCAATGGGGCAGCCACGGAAGACATAAGTGGATTAGGTCCCGGATCTTATACTGTTTATGTAACCGATAAAAACGGAGTGGTTGCAAACAAGGTTATATCTATCACCCAGCCCACAGCTCTTTCGGTTTCCGGAACTACATCTAATGTTACTTGTTACGGAGGGAATGACGGAGCGATCAATATTGCAGTAACAGGCGGTACTTCAACCTATGCATACCTATGGAATGATGGAAGTACTTCAGCAAGCCGTACAAATTTAATTGCCGGAACTTACACAGTTACAATCCAGGATATTCAGGGTTGCCAGATAGTTAAAAGTTTTACAATAACACAACCAGCTGCTCTAACGGTAAGCCCTGTAATTACAAATGCCTCCTGCTATGGAGTTTCAAATGGAAAAATCACACTAACAGTATCAGGAGGAACGGGCCCTTATACTTATTCATGGAATGATGGCATAACAACTAAAAATCGCACTGATTTAGCTGCTGGTACTTATACAGTTACAATTAAAGACGCAATAGGATGTGCAAAAAATGTCCCTATAATAATTAGCCAGCCCAATCAGCTTTCTTTAACGGAAAGTCATACATCAATTCTCTGTAAGGGAAGTACTTCCACTGTTGTGTTGGCAGCTAGCGGCGGAACAGGAACTTATAAATTTAGAAATGGAACAGGAGCCTCTCAGACTCAAAACATATTTGCAGTTACGGCCGGCAATTATACATTTTACGTTACCGATGCAAATGGCTGTGAAAAATCAGTAACTATCACCCTGACTGCTCCACCAGCTATTACAGCCGGTGCAGCAGTAAGCTCGAACTACAACGGCAGCCAGTTAAGCTGTAACAATACATCAGACGGAGAGATCACGATTACCGCCAGCGGAGGCACCGGCAGTTTAAGCTATTCACTGGATAACGGAGTTTATCAGTCCTCGAATGTGTTTACCGGTGTAGGAGCAGGTACTCATACAATCAGCATCAAAGATGCCAACGGCTGTAGTACGGACGTAAGTATTACCCTGACTGCTCCACCAGCTATTACAGCCGGTGCAGCAGTAAGCTCGAACTACAACGGCAGCCAGTTAAGCTGTAACAATACAGCAGACGGAGAGATCACGATCACTGCCAGCGGAGGTACAGGTAGTTTAAGTTATTCGCTGGATGGAGGTACTTACCAGTCCTCAAATGTATTTACCGGTGTAGGAGCAGGTACTCATACAATCAGCATTAAAGATGCCAACGGCTGCAGCACGGATGTAAGTATTACCCTGACAGCACCTCCAGCCATTACGGCCGGTGTAGCAGTGAGCTCGAACTACAACGGCAGTCAGCTCAGCTGCAGTGCCAGTACCGACGGAGAGATCACGATCACCGCCAGCGGAGGCACCGGCAGTTTAAGCTATTCACTGGATGGAGGCACTTATCAGTCTTCGAACATCTTTACCAACGTAGGAGCAGGTACTCATACGATCAGCATCAAAGACGCCAACGGCTGCAGCACCCCTCTTAGTATTACGATCACTGCACCTCCAGCCATTACGGCCAGTGCCGCAGTGAGCTCGAATTACAACGGCAGTCAGCTCAGCTGCAGTGCCAGTACCGACGGAGAGATCACGATCACCGCCAGCGGAGGCACCGGTAGTTTAAGCTATTCACTGGATGGAGGCACTTATCAGTCCTCGAACATCTTTACCAACGTAGGAGCAGGTTCTCATACGATCAGCATCAAAGATGCCAACGGCTGCAGCACGGACGTAAGTATTACCCTGACAGCTCCCTCAGCCATTACGGGCAGTGCAGCAGTGAGCTCGAATTACAACGGCAGTCAGCTCAGCTGCAGTGTCAGTACCGACGGAGAGATCACGGTCACCGCCAGCGGAGGTACGGGCAGTTTAAGCTATTCACTGGATGGAGGCACTTATCAGTCCTCGAACATCTTTACCGGTGTAGGAGCAGGTTCTCATACAATCAGCATTAAAGATGCTAACGGCTGCAGCACGGATGTAAGTATCACCCTGACTGCACCTCCAGCTATTATGGCCAGCGCAGCAGTGAGCTCCGACTACAACGGCAGCCAGTTAAGCTGTAACAATACAGCAGACGGAGAGATCACGATCACTGCCAGCGGAGGCACCGGCAGTTTAAGCTATTCACTGGATGGAGGCACTTATCAGTCCTCGAACATCTTTACCGGTGTAGGAGCAGGTTCTCATACAATCAGCATTAAAGATGCTAACGGCTGCAGCACGGATGTAAGTATCACCCTGACAGCTCCCTCAGCAATTACTGCCAGTGCAACAGTGAGCTCCAACTACAACGGCAGCCAGCTCAGCTGCAATACCAGTACCGACGGAGAGATCACAATCACCGCCAGCGGAGGTACGGGCAGTTTAAGCTATTCACTGGATGGAGGCACTTATCAGTCCTCGAATGTGTTTACCAACGTAGGAGCAGGTACTCATACGATCAGCATCAAAGACGCCAACGGCTGCAGCACCCCTCTTAGTATTACGATCACTGCCCCGCCAGTCATTACGGCCAGTGCGGCAGTGAGCTCGAACTACAACGGCAGCCAGCTAAGCTGTAACAATACAGCAGACGGAGAGATCACAATCACTGCCAGCGGAGGCACCGGCAGTTTAAGCTATTCACGGGATGGAGGCACTTATCAGTCCTCGAACATCTTTACCAACGTAGGAGCAGGTTCTCATACGATCAGCGTTAAAGATGCTAACGGCTGCAGTACGAATGTAAGTATTACGCTGACCGCTCCACCAGCAATTACTGCCAGTGCAACAGTGAGCTCCAACTACAATGGCAGCCAGTTAAGCTGTAACAATACAGCAGACGGAGAGATCACAATCACCGCCAGCGGAGGCACCGGCAGTTTAAGCTATTCATTGGATGGAGGCACTTATCAGTCCTCGAACATCTTTACCAACGTAGGAGCAGGTTCTCATACGATCAGTGTTAAAGATGCCAACGGCTGCAGCACCCCTCTTAGTATTACGATCACTGCCCCGCCAGTCATTACGGCCAGTGCGGCGATCAGCTCCAACTACAACGGCAGCCAGTTAAGCTGTAACAATACAGCAGACGGAGAGATCACGGTCACCGCCAGCGGAGGCACTGGCAGTTTAAGCTATTCACTGGATAACGGAGTTTATCAGTCCTCGAATGTGTTTACCGGTGTAGGAGCAGGTTCTCATACGATCAGCGTTAAAGATGCTAACGGCTGCAGCACGGATGTAAGTATCACCCTGACTGCTCCACTAGCTATTATGGCCAGCGCAGCAGTGAGCTCCGACTACAACGGCAGCCAGTTAAGCTGTAACAATACAGCAGACGGAGAGATCACGATCACCGCCAGCGGAGGCACCGGCAGTTTAAGCTATTCATTGGATGGAGGCACTTATCAGTCCTCGAATATCTTTGCAGGTGTAGGAGCAGGTACTCATACAATCAGCATTAAAGACGCCAACGGCTGCAGCACGGATGTAAGTATCACCCTGACAGCTCCCTCAGCCATTACGGCCAGTGCGGCAGTGAACTCGAACTACAACGGAAGCCAGCTCAGCTGCAATACCAGTACCGACGGAGAGATCACGATCACCGCCAGCGGAGGTACGGGCAGTTTAAGCTATTCACTGGAT